>NZ_JDWI01000014.1:0-152683 GCF_012932765.1 Rhizobium sp. 57MFTsu3.2 | reverse complement strand
GGGAAACTTGCGGGCGATCTTGGCAAGGAAGGTCGGCAGCATGCCCATGGTGGCCGGATAGATGCTGCCGATCCTGATCTGGCGGATACGACTGCCGCCGGCTGCCCGCGTCAGTTCCGTGGTCAGGTCGATGTCGCTCAAGATCCGCACACAGCGATCATAGAAGGTTTCCCCTGCCCTGGTCAGCTCCACCCTTCTCGTCGAGCGGATGAACAGCGGGCAGCCAAGCTCCCTTTCCAGCGACATCACATGATTGCTCAGTGCCGGCTGGGCAATGCACATCCTTGCTGCCGCCCGGCCGAAGTGCAGTTCCTCGGCCACCGCTTTGAAGTAGGAGAGTTGGCGAAGTTCCACCTTTAACCCTCCGCCTCATACAAACCAACAATCACTAATATGAGACCTACAGTCCGTCGATTGTCAAGCCGTTTAAATGTGTTCTGCGCTGATGGACACGAAGCAGACCATAGGATGGAATTTGAGGCGCCTTCGCGTGGAGCGTGGTCTGTCGCAGGAAAGGCTCGCACTGGAGGCAGGTATCGACCGTTCCTATGTCGGGCGAGTTGAACGGGGTGAAGAGAACGTAACGGTGGCCACCCTAGAGGCTTTCGCACTTGTTCTTTCGGTCGGGGTTGCAGCCCTGTTTGAAGAAATTAGTCCGCATGAGGGAAAACCCAAACCGCTTCGCTCGGGCCGCAAACCTAAGGGAAGAAATTAGGGCTCAAGTGAGGTCGTGCGTGTATGTGGGCGGTCGAATAAGAGGCCGGCGACTTGGCGACGAGCGCTTGCCGCGCTTGATGGGATTCGGACGATGTTCCGGAAAATAAAACAGCGCAAGCGTCTGAAATTTCGAACTTTGTGGCGTAGGTTCTATTATGGATCTCCCAAACATCATCGTGGTATTCTAATACCACACTGCGGGATAACGCACTATGGAACTGGCGAGCCGGCGACACGTTGCGGCGTAAGGCTCTATTGTGGAACTGCCAAGAAAACGCTGCCGCCAATCATTCCTATGCAACCAAAACGTCAGGCGCTACTCGCAACGCGTTTCCAGCGATCTTTGGAGATGCGGTTATAGCAACGGGTTTGAGCCAACGACAACATTCTGCCAATACACCCGGAAGGAACGCAGAAGTGCGTCTTCGCTTATAAGACAGCTGCTCTCAAGCAATCAAATAAAATTCATTTTTAAGTATTCTTATACGAAATAAATTGTATTTCCTTAATTTAGTTTGCACGACAACAGGAGGAAACGTCATGCATATGCCCCTACGCATGCTGGTCCTAGTTTTAGGCGCAGTGGTTACATTAACATCCGCCGCGTCGCTTACTCTACAGGCCTACGCCCTCAATACCCATTCGGTCGGCAGCGCGGAGTATAGGGACCTTTCGCAAAACCGGGAGTTCATTGCGGAGATAGTCCCTCCCTCCCTCAACTTGCTGCAACCCTATGCGATCGCGATGGAATCTTTTGTCTACCACCGCACCAGCGAGAACAATCTGCAACAACTCGAAACGCTGCACGCGGCTTATCTTGGACGCAAGGCATTCTGGCTGAGCTCAACAACACTGCCATCAGACCTTCGCAGCAAGCTAAACAAGGACGTTGTTCCTGACACGGAGGCATTCTGGTCTGTTGTGATGGACAAACTCATTCCGGCAATTCGAGACAAGGACCAGCCAGCGATCGCTACTGCAGGTATCGCACTTAAGGACACCTTCGCCCGTCATCAGAAGACGATGGATGACCTGATGAAACTGACCCGAGTTGTGGTTCAAAATGGCGAAGCCCTATCGGAAAGCCAGAGTCAATTTCTAAAAAGAGCAGGGACAGCAGTAGCTTTGCTTTCGATCGCTTTTCTGGTTGGTGGCCTCGCCTTGCTCAGAAAAAGAGCGATCCTCCCGGTACTCTCACTAGCAAGCTCAATGCGCGCACTGTCCGAGGATAAGCTGAACACAGTGATACCGTACGCGAGCCGCCGTGACGAGATCGGTGACATGGCGGACGCATTGGCTATTTTTCGAGAATCCGCAATCGAGCGACGTCGCCTCGAAAGCGAAGCAAGAGATACGCGCATTAGCGCCGAGTCCGAGCGGGTGCGGGTCCAGCAGCGGGCGGAGGCTGACGCTCAAGCAAGACTCGCGAAGGCTACTTCCGGTCTGGCGTCAGGTTTGCGTCACTTGGCGTCCGGTACACTTGCAACCAAGCTCAACGAGCCCTTTTCATCCGAATTCGAAGGCCTACGTGGCGATTTCAATCAGTCGGTTGAGCAGTTGGGAACTATGCTGATGAGCATCTCGGCTGTCGCCAAGGTTATCGACTCGACAACTTCCGAAATTAGTGCAGGGACTAATGATCTTTCCCGACGCACGGAGCATCAAGCTGCGAGACTAGAAGAAACGGCAGCCGCACTGAGCGATGTTACCCGAAACGTAGGAACAACCTCAGCGATGGCTGACCAAGCGCGGTCCGTTGCAATTGCCGCAAACCAATCCGCAAGCCAGTCTGAGGCCGTTGTCGACTTGGCAATTTCAGCAATGAGCCGCATCGAGGCATCCTCGCAACAAATGTCTGGCATCATAAGTGCGATCGATCAGATCGCGTTCCAGACGAACCTGCTCGCATTAAATGCTGGCGTTGAGGCCGCCCGCGCGGGCGAGGCAGGAAAGGGATTTGCGGTAGTCGCACATGAAGTGCGACAACTCGCGCAGCGTTCCGCAGTAGCTGCGCGAGAGGTCACCCAACTAATCTCCGACTCCAACCATGAGATCATCATCGGGGTCAACCTGGTCAAACAAGCAGGCGACGCTTTGAGAGCGATTGGCGTCTACATCGATAGCATGAACTCTCAAATGGAAGAAATCGCGCGCTCTGCCCAACTACAAACGTCAAGTCTCACAGAAGTGAACGCTGCAATTGGACAGATGGATCAGGTGACACAACAGAATGCCGCGATGGTCGAGGAAACAACCGCAGCAATCGCCCATCTTGCTCAGGAGGCGAGCCGATTGACCCAGGCTCTTTCAATTTTCTCGGTCGAACATCTCGCGGCATAGAGGGCCGACAGTGTCATACCTGCAAAGAAAATATGCTCGTGGCCTACCGAGCATATTTCTTTGATGAGCAATTACTCCTAGTCGGCGAGTTCGCGCAGCGATCCGGAAAGCGATAAAAGCCCGATAGGGGTAGTAAAAAAGATCAGCGAGGAACCCTTCTCGAAGTTATCGATATGGACGACGGTCGAACCGTCAGCCTCTTGCCAAGAAATGACGAAGTTCCCTCCATCGAGCTCCTTCCACTCGAAGGCGACCTTTGCGGTCGCACCCTTGAGTGAACCGCCGGAGATTTCGTAGGTCAAGTTGTTCTTGTCGGCCGCATAGGTGTTGGTCGCAACGAGATCGCCGTAGTTGACCTCGAAGGTGCGTCCGGCAAAGTGGAATCGGCTCATGTCACTCTCCAGTTTCGAGCAATCCGCAGACCGCGATGTTATCCTAAGGCTCGGAGGGGCCGTCGGCCCCTCCCTCGGTATCAGGCAGCCTTGTCCCAGACCGGTGCCAGACCGTCTGGCGAAACGATCCGGCCATCGGCCTTCGCCAAACCGTGGATGGCTGCCATTTCTTCGGCGGACAGGGCGAAGTCGAAAATGGCAAAGTTCTCAGCGGCGCGAGCCTCACCGACCGTTTTGGAAAGCGCGATGACACCCTCCTGCTGGATAAGCCAACGCAAAACGACCTGCGCCACAGACTTGCCATGCGTGGCGCCGATGTCCCTCAGGACGGGATCGGCAAAGACCTTGCCATCGGCCATGCCGTAATAGCCTGTCACCGACATGCCGGCCTTCTTGGCCGCCGCGATCACCACGTCCTGGTTTAGATAGGGGTGGTACTCGACCTGGTTGGTGACGAGCGGCGCCTTGGAGAGCTTGACGGATTCGGCCACCAGAGCGGTATTGAAATTGGAAACGCCGATGTGGCGAACCTTGCCCGCTTCCTTCACTTCGTTCAGCGCGCCGATTTGTTCCGCGAGTGAGACGGCTTGGTTCGGCCAGTGCAGCAGCAGAAGGTCGACGTAGTCGGTCTTCAGCTTCTTCAGGCTTTCGTCAACGGACCTGATGAAGGCATCGTGCTTGTAGTTCTCGACCCAGACCTTGGTGGTCAGGAAGATATCGCCGCGTGCCACGGCCGAGCCGGCAATCGCCTCGCCGACCTCGGCCTCGTTGCCGTAGATTTGGGCAGTGTCCACGTGGCGGAAACCCACTTTCAGGGCATGAGGAACGATCCTGAGCACGTCTGCGCCGGGCATTCGGAAAGTACCGAAGCCGAGGGCTGGAACGGTGGCGCCATTTGCGGTTACGCTAAGCATTGCTAGTACTCCTTGGCTATTCCGCAGCGGTCTTCGCTGAGGGGGATTGGGCGTTGAGGGTTGGCAGGATGTCGCGTGCCAGTTCGTCGATAACTTCGTTCAGCGGCCGGCGCGACGGGCGCAGCAAGAGTGCCAGATGATCGACACCGGCGTCTTCCAGCGCGTTCAGATGCTCGACGAAGGCATTGCGGCCGGTGCGCGCGCCGAAGCGGCGCGGTGTCGCCGGTTCGTTGGGATCGTCAGCGAGATCAAGGTGGAAGGCGCTCACGAAGGCACCGCGGGGCAGATCAAGAGCCTGGCGGGCAGCGCGCCAGTCGTGCGCCTGGGCCGCGAGCCGCTCCAGTCCGTTCGGATAGACGAACCGGCCCTCCATGTTGGCAGCGATCCAGTCCGGCGACTGACGGCCCTGACCGGCAATGATCATCGAGATTTGGGTCTGCTGGGGCTTTGGCAGCAGGTCGAGGCTAGGCTCGACACGCCCGTCGCCGATCGGCAGGCCATCTGTCTTCCACGCATCGCGCAGATACGAAACCGCGCTCCGGAAAGCTTCGCCGCGCTGTTCGAAATCGAGCCCGAGCAACGGATATTCCACCGGGCGGTCGCCAGATGCCACCCCGAGGATTAGCCGACCGCCGGAGAGCTGATCGACCGAGGCGGCCGCCTTCGCGACCATCATCGGATGGCGCAACGGCAGGACAATGGCAGCAGTACCCAAAGCGACGTTTTCGGTAATGCCGGCGAGAAAGCCGAGATTGACAAAGGGATCGTAGACGGAACCGGCGTCGCCGAAGTTGTTGGGATCGAACACCGGCACGTCTCGCATCCATACGGCAGCAAAACCTGAACGGTCGACCTGGCGGACAAGATCGGGATAGTCGGCGAGATCAGGAACACCGAAGGGACGGTTTTCCCGTATGCGTCGCGCTTCCCGCTCCGGTGACCAGTCGTTGTCGAGGGGAAGCTCTATGCCGAGCGTCAGGCCGCCTTCCGGCTTACGGATGCGGTCCAACGCAGACAGCTGACCAGCATTGAACTTAGACATAAGAATTCTCCGGGTAGGGTTCATTAAGGGAACCCGGCGCTCTTCGCGCCGGGTTAGTCACGATTTAGGCAGCCTTGAGGATGGGGGTCGTTGCGCGGCGATCGAGAGCGCCACTCCAAATAGTCAGTAAGAGCGCGACGACGACCAGGATTGCGCCGACCCAGGGGGTTGCTCCGAGACCTAGTGGGGACTCTACCACGAGGCCACCAAGCCATGCGCCAATGGCGATACCCAGGTTGAACGCGGCAATGTTGAGAGCCGATGCGACGTCAACGGCGCCTGGGCGATGCTCCTTGGCAAGTTTCACCACATAGAGCTGCAGGCCGGGCACATTGCCGAATTGAAGGAAGCCAAGTGCCACAAGGGTGACGATTGCCAGGGTCGGCGAAACTGCTGTGAATGTCAAAATGACCAGCACAAGCGCCTGCAGAATGAACAGACCGATCAGCGCCTTGACCGGGTTGTGGTTGGCGATCTTGCCGCCGGCGATGTTACCGATGGCAATCGCAATGCCGTAGAGCACGAGGATCAAGCTAACGCTCTGTTCCGAAAATCCAGTAATTTCCTGCAGGATCGGAGCCAGGAAGGTGAAGGCGACAAACGTGCCACCGTACCCGAGTGCGGTCATGGCGAAGACAATCAGGAGGCGTCCAGAACCCAGAACGCGGACTTGATCGAGCAGGCTTGCTGGTGCGGCCTTCTTGAGATTATTCGGCAGAAGGGCGGCAATAGCGAGGAAGGCGATAACGCCAAGCGCAGCTACGGCCCAGAAAGTCGCACGCCATCCGAGGATCTGACCGATATACGTGCCGAGTGGAACACCAGTGACTATTGCGACAGTCAACCCCATGAACATCATGGCGATAGCCGAGGCGCGGCGGTTTTCCGGAACGAGATCAGCGGCGATAGTCGAGCCGACTGAAAAGAAGACGCCGTGGGCGAAAGCCGCCAACACGCGAGCCACGAGCAGAAGTTCATAGCTCGGCGACAGAGCAGCAACTGTATTGCCGACGACGAACAGTGCCATCAGCCCAAGCAGCAGCGGCTTTCGTTCGATCTTGCCCGTCAGAGCGGTTAGGATCGGCGCACCAAACGTGACGCCGAGCGCGTAGACGCTTACGATCAGGCCCGCGAGCGGCAGGGTAATCTGGAGGTCGTTTGCGACCGTTGGCAAGAGCCCGACGATCACGAATTCGGTGGTACCGATCGCGTAGGCTGCGATCGTCAATGCAAAGATGGCTAAGGGCATGACAAGTTCCTCTCCGCTCACGGTCTGAGCGGGTTGTGAAAACAGCTGTGCTGTCGGTTGAAGGACTGCTGTGCTGCAATATCGTCGAAGAGGGCTTGAATGATAATCAGGAGCACTGGATAAATACCTGTGAATTTCATTCATAGGCAGAGCAATGGATAATCGAACGGGCGAAATGGAAGTCTTTGTAATAGCTGCTGAATTGCAGAGCTTCTCCGCCGCTGGGAGGCGTCTCAAGATGTCACCCTCCGCCATCAGCAAACTTGTAACGCGGATTGAAGATCGGCTTGGTACCCGCCTGCTGGTCCGGTCAACTCGGATAATGACGCTTACGCCCGAAGGCGAGGTCTATCTCGCGCGAGCTCGGCGCATTCTCGCAGAGATATTGGAAACCGAGCAGATCGTTGCTGGCGGCGGCCGAATGGTTCCGCGCGGGCTGCTCCGCGTCAACGCAACGCTGGGGTTTGGCGAACGCTACCTATTGCCGCTCGCGCCGGAGTTTCTGGCGCTCTATCCAGAGGTCGAACTGGATATCTCCTTAACGGATGGCGTTATCGGCCTCATCGAAGAGCGCACCGATATTGCGATTCGATCCGGGGCCATGGACGACTCATCTCTGAAGGCACGCAAGCTTCTAGAAAGCCGCCGAGTCATTGTTGCCTCCCCTGCCTACCTTGACGCAAAGGGTACACCGAAAACCCCACAGGATCTTGCGGTCCACAACTGTTTCACCTTCAATTTCCGGCGGGCGCTGAATGAATGGCCATTTCGGGATCCTGGATCATCGGAGGTCTATCGCGTTCCTGTATCGGGAAATACAACTGTCAATAGTGGCATGATTATGCGCCGCCTTTGCCTTTCAGGCAGCGGTTTGGGCAGGGTTGGACTATTCCATGTGCAGCCGGATATTGACGCAGGAAGACTGATCCCGCTGCTCGAGGAATACAATCCGGCGGACATCGAACAAATTCATGCAGTCTTTGCTGGACATGAACATCTCGCTGCCCGGATCCGCGCGTTCATTGACTTCCTGGCGGAGCACCTCGTCGAGGAGGGAAGATCGAAGCCGGATCCGAGAGAGCACCCTCGGCCCCTTTGAAAGTCCTGTACGGCGCACCGTGGCCAAGCTCGCAAATGCGTCCCCAAGAGTGCTGTGCACCCTCAACTCAGGCGCAGTGATCGCTTCAAAGTTCGATTGATCTCAATCGGTTCGCGGATGCGTCCCGCATAGGTCCGCCCCCTCCTCGACCCTGGTTGACGTTTGCGTGCAGTGAGCAGCGCCCGCACCTTTTGGACTGGAGGAGATTTGGAGGGAACTGGAGGGAACAAAAGTGCGTGCATCTCTTAAGGTGCTTAAAAGCAAAGTGGTTCCCTCCGGCACGTCGGTTATCGCTAGGCCGTCATCGGTGCGTCAACGCGCAGCCGGAGCAAATAGTAAGGCGGTCGACTTGCATCGTCTCCACTGTTCAACAACGGATGCCGGTGCAACTGATTGCTAGTGATATAGAGCCAATGCCCCTGCACATCTAATTCGACGCCATCCGGCCAGCCAAGCCGTTCTGTATCCTCGACGAGAACGCGATATCCGGCAGGCGATGCAACGCCTATTGCGCTTTTGACAATATCCGTGATGTAGACATTGCCGACAGCATCGACATCGAAGCCGTCGCAGGGCGGTTTTGCGCACCAGAATTCAACACCACCTGCAACGACTTCAGCACTCACAGTGTCGTCGGAGAGAATGTTGGCGTCGATCCGATATACTGATTTGCCCGACAACGCGCCGAAGTAAACCCATCGTCCGAGCGGGTCGATAGCGATCGGATTGAGACCATACCGGTAAGGAACTGTGCGTCCGTCCGCCGTGACGGTCGCAACTGTCTTCCCGTCGATGACGACCGGCGCTTCGTCAGGCTGCAGGGCAGGATGGTTCTCTAGCACCCGTCGGGCAAGCCCAGTCACGAGATCAACTACAATGATGGCGGGATAATCACTGGAGCCATTGGCATTCAGCGTCATATCGGCGATGTAGATGCGTTTGCGTTGCGCGTCGATTACAAAATCTTGTGCGAACGAACTAAAACGCAAGACACTTTGCGGTAAAACAATTATCTGGTGAAGCCTGTCCGCGCGGTCGTTCCAGGCAACCAGTTTTGGCTGGTTACCGGCGTCACCCATATCCAGCATCCACACGACGTCATCCTTGTCCGCCCGAATGCCGATCACGCCCGTCATACCACGGCCATCCTGACGGGGTTTGCCCGCCCAGATCTCGTTGGGATAAGGCCGGTGGTTTCCGTCGGAACCAATGACCCGAACCGCAAAGTCGGGGGTAGCGACCGCCGAAACGGATATGAGTGTCCTGCCGTCGCGCATGACGGTCGGATTACCCGGACGCTCCACGTCAAACGTTGCAACAATTTCCAGTTCAGCCGCACTCATGATTTTGCCTTTGCGAAACTTGCCGGGGTACCTTGCGCCGGATCGATGAAGATGATGTCGCCAGGATCGCGGCGCGGCGTGTCCACTGAGAACATGAAGAGCGGGTGCTCGAGAATCTCAGGCATGCCATGGACAGTGCCCTTCTTGAAGAAGAGCATTTCGCCCGGCCCGACCTCGAATGGCTCCCGATTTCCCATAAAAAAGCGGCCGCGCCCGGACAATATAATAAGGTATTCGTCACAGGTTGCATGATAGTGAGCTGGCGTGGGCTTGTAGACGCGAAATACCCGAGCGCTCGCCTCATCCTCATCCGTTAGGCGAGTATCCACGAGCAAGGTATCTGCCGTTTCCGGGAAACTGTTCACGATTTCATCGAAGTTGAACGCGGCAAAAGGCGCCGCTTCAACAAGCTTCCTGCGATTGACATCAGAAGTCACCATAATTGGTCCTCGTTTTTACTTGGATGACCCGAAGATACTTCGTTGCTCCTCAAGCACTAGCCGGCTCTCGCGAAAAACTCCTGAGAATTCGCGGAACAGATAAAGAGACGCAGCGGCTGCCGCTCAACGCTGCCATTGGTGAATTCGATTCAAAACAGTTAATGCGACGGCGCGTATTATCGTCTGAATGACGCACGTATACTTTCCAGCCAGTTTCCATTCAGGAGAGAAAAAATGCTGGTCAGAGCCGCGGTATTGCAAGGAATGAATGCTTCTCACCCCTATAGCGCTAGTAAACCGCTAACCATCGAGAATATCGAACTTGCCCCGCCCGGCCCGGGTGAAGTCCTGGTTCGGATCCGCGCTGCCGGACTCTGCCATTCCGATCTCTCCGTCATCAATGGCGACAGGCCGCGTCCGATGCCAATAGCGCTGGGACATGAAGCGGCAGGCACCATCGAGTCATTGGGTGATGGTGTACGCGACCTTGAACTGGGCGATCACGTCGTAATGGTCTTTGTGCCGAGTTGCGGGCACTGCCTGCCTTGTGCGGAAGGCCGCCCCGCACTGTGTGAACCCGGAGCCGCAGCCAACGCTGCAGGCACGCTCCTTGGCGGAGCAATAAGGCTGAACTACCGCGGCAAATCCGTCCATCATCATCTCGGTGTTTCCGCTTTTGCCGAATACGCCGTCGTATCCCGCAATTCGCTCGTTAAGATCGACAAGGATCTACCCTTCGTGGAGGCTGCGCTGTTTGGCTGCGCTGTTTTGACGGGCGTTGGTGCTGTCGTGAATACTGCTCAGGTAAAAGCCGGCTCGACTGCCGTTGTCGTCGGGTTAGGCGGCGTCGGTCTTGCATCTGTGCTGGGAGCGCGAGCGGCGGGCGCGAGCAAGATCGTTGCGGTCGATCTTTCCGAAGAAAAACTAGCTCTTGCGCGTGAACTTGGCGCAACTGCCACCGTAAACGGACGCGATGCGGACGCTGTGGAACAGGTTCGCGAGATCACCGCCGGTGGTGCCGACTATGCCTTCGAGATGGCCGGCTCGGTTCGTGCGCTCGAAAGCGCGTTCGGTATGACCCGGCGCGGTGGCACGACGGTTACCGCAGGTCTACCTCCGCCGGGAGCGGCCCTTCCCGTGAACGTCGTCCAGCTTGTCGGCGAAGAGAGGACCCTCAAAGGCAGTTATATTGGCACGTGCGTGCCTATACGGGACATCCCGCGCTTCATCGCCCTTTATCGCGACGGCCGGTTGCCGGTGAACCGACTGCTCAGCGCTACGATGAAGCTCGAAGACATCAACGAAGGCTTTGACCGCCTGCAGGACGGAAGTGCCGTGCGGCAAGTGATAGAATTGTGACCGCGCGCGCCGGAACACCGCACGAAATCATCATTGAAATGGCAAGACCTTATGGAAATCTTTCTACACCCTTTTCTGAAGCGAACGATCAAAACCGGCGGATTGCGCGTGACCTACGCTTCCGGGCGAAACCGGATCTACGGTCAAGGCGAACCCGAAATCTCTATCGAGATCACGACAAAGGCAGCGGAACGCGCACTGTTTTTCAATCCCGAGCTCGCGATCGGCGAAGCGTTCATGGATGGCGATCTTGAGATAAGCGGCGGCTCCGTCTACGAGTTTCTCGAACTGCTCTTTAAAAATACCCAAGTCGCCGAACTTCGAGGCGTTCCGGCAATGTTGAGAAAGATCAACTTCCTTCTCCGCCGCATCCACCAGTTTAATTCGCAGTTGCGATCCCGTCAAAACGTTGCGCATCATTACGATCTGAATGGCGATCTCTACCGGCTGTTTCTTGACAGCGACAGCCAGTATTCCTGCGCCTATTTTGAAGATAGCAAAATTACGCTGGAAGAAGCGCAACTTGCCAAGAAACGGCACCTCACGGCCAAACTACTGGTCTCGCCCGAACACCGCGTTCTCGACATCGGCTCGGGCTGGGGCGGATTAGGGCTGTACATCAATGCAATGGCGGGAGCTGACGTTACGGGCGTGACTCTTTCGCAAGAGCAGCACGCGGTTTCCAATGGACGCGCGTCGGACAAGAATGTCTCGGACCAGGTCCGCTTCTTGCTCAAGGATTATCGCAACATCGACGAACGTTTCGACCGTATCGTGTCAGTCGGCATGTTCGAACATGTCGGCGTTGGGCATTACGACGAGTTTTTCGCCAAGGCGCGCAGTGTTCTGAAGCCCGGCGGCGTTTTCGTGCTCCATTCGATCGGGCAATTCGACGCACCCTCGGCCACAAACCCTTGGATTCATAAGTATATATTCCCCGGTGGTTATATTCCCTCGCTATCCGAAGTCTTCCCGGCTCTGGAACGGCATGGCTTCGTGGTGTGTGACGTGGAGATCTTGCGATTACATTACGCGGAGACACTGAAAGCCTGGCGGGAGCGCTTCCTGGCGCGTCGTGACGAAGCCGTGCGGCTCTATGACGAACGTTTCGCCCGTATGTGGGAATTCTATCTCGCCTGTTGCGAGACTGCCTTTCGCTACCAGGGTCTAATGATCTTTCAGCTACAGCTTTCGCTGGATCAGACCGCAGTACCATTGACACGGGACTATCTGCCGAAAGCGGAAGCCGCCCTGCAAGAGAACGAGGCGAAGCTGCCTATGGAGCAGATCAGCCTCCGCCAATCGGCCTGACTAATCTGCCAAAGCGGGCCAGCTTACCTGAGGAACGGAAACGATGAGCAGGGCGAAGGCTGTAGGAAGCGCAGAATCGCACCGTCGCCCGTCGCGCACCCGATGGCCGGTCGAAGACGTTACGCGTCTTGCGCCATCCCCCATGAGTTTTAGATAGGGGTAGCTTACGACTGGCTACATTCCGACCGTGCCTCGACCCCCGCCTCTTCGCAAGCTTCGATGACCGCCAATTTATGCGGCGGCTTGCCTTCAATGGGCCATCCCCTCGGGCTAATCCAGCGCCGCCTCGGCGAACCAGTTTGACGACATGGGCCGTGAGGACAGGCGCGCCGCCCAGACCACATGCTCAAACCGGTTGCCCACATCCGCCGCGATACCAAGCTTGCTACAGCTCTGTTGATACGATTGCTGAGGCAACGGGGATCCATACGGAAGTGCATCGTCACGGACAAAACCCGTTCCTACGGCGCTGAACGACGCGGAATTGCCTGCCTCAGATCGATCGCAACTGAAAACATCTCATTTGGGACTTAACTTGGTGATCCCGGTTGCCGACACCGCCTTCAGCAGAGATAACCTGACATCCCCGGGTGTTGTTACCTCTACACGTTGTCATCGTATTGATGCCGTTCGGGCATTCCGCTCTAAAAATCAATTTTCCACGATCCTCCGCTGTGACTAGCTTTGCTGCGGGTTCAATAGGGTTAGCCACCTGCTGCGAGGTATAGATGAAGCGCGACCAGATGATCGATGCGGTCCTAGCAAATAATCGATTTGACGTGCTGATCATTGGAGCGGGTATCAATGGCTGTGCGCTTTTTCGGCAGCTCTCCTTGTCGAGCTTGCGCTGCCTCTTGATCGACAGGAACGATTTTTCGGCCGGGACAAGTGCTGCATCGTCGAGGATGGCGCACGGAGGCCTTCGATATCTGGAAGGCGGAAACTTCGCCTTGGTCCAAGAGTCGCTCGCAGAGCGCAACCGCCTTTTCCGTAATGCCTCCCACCTTGTTCGCCCAGTTGAGGTCATCATTCCCTACTCCACACGAGTTGCGGGACTTGTTACGGCGGCATTGAACCTGTTGACCAACCAAAAGCGCAGCCATCGCCGCGGAGGTCTTCTGGTGCACATCGGGCTCACACTCTATGACTCGTTTAGCAGTCGCAGTGGCACAAGCCTTCCGCATCGCCGTCTCGGGCGCAAGGCTCTTGACCGACTACTGTCCGGGCTTAACGAAGCAATAATCGGTGCAGGAGTTTATACCGACGGGCTCGTCCTTCATCCGGAACGACTGGCGCTCGAGTTAATTCAAGATGGAGTGCGTGCAAATCCAGACTGCGTCGCTCTGAACTACTGCGAGTTCTCGCAAAATGACCAAGGCATCGTCATTCGTCCCGAGCATGGGCCCGAGTTGTTGATCGCGCCCCGCGTCGTCGTAAACGCCACAGGACCTAGTGTTGATCGTGTCAACAGCAAATTGGGTCTGAAGACCTCTCATGTGATGGGTTCTCAAGGACTTCACCTGGTACTGGATGCGCCGAATCTAGCCAAGGCCTTAGGCGATCGAATCGTCTATTTCGAAACTGAAGATGGTCGACTTTGTCTTGCCTACCAACTGGCCGGCCACGTCTTTACCGGCACGACCGACCAGCTCACTGGCACACCGGAGGGCGAGCGCGATTTTACACGCGATGCGGCGTATATCCTCGGCAATTTAAACCGCCTTTTCCCACAGGCTAACCTGCGGTGCAAACAGATCACTTCGAGCAGCTTCGGTGTAAGAGCCTTTGCAGCGGTGTCAGCAGAAACCGCTGCCTCGGTACCTAGAGATCATGGCGTGGTTCAGGACACATCCAAACATGGTCCCGTTCTTTCCATGGTTGGTGGGAAATGGACAACATTCCGGTCCTTCGCGGACGACACGAGCAAGGTCCTAACTACGCACCTACCCGACCTCAACCCGAGAGACACCCGCGATATTCCAATAGGTGGAGCGCGGGACTGGCCAACCGTCCGAGGGATTCGTCTCAACCGGTTGCAACAACTCGGCATCACGGCCGCGAATGCAGAAATTCTTGTTTCCCGCTACGGCTCAGATGATCGCATCGACTCCTTCCTAGGATCGCCCGAGGGAAAGGAAGAGATACAAGCGGATCCACTCCTCCTTGGCGGGGAACTCGCAATGTTCTTTGAACTGGAGCAGGCTCGGACGCTTAGTGACATCTTTTACCGCCGTTGGAGCCCAGGCTTCGTCAAACCTCCAAAGGAGACCGTTATTGCGCGGATCGCTGATATTGCCGCGAAACACCTCAGGTGGGACGAGCCAATGCGTCGGAGGCAACAGGACGCGCTTCGAACTGAGATGAACATCCGCCTGCCCCGTGTTGGGGAGATGCCAAATTGAGCGCGAAACCCGATCTAATCCTAGGCATCGATGCAGGCGGAACAACGGCAAAAGCTGCCCTTTTCGACATCCAGGGCAATTTGATTGCTGTCCACCGACGTCAGCTGCCCACAGTCACTTCACGGGGCGGCGGCAGGGCCGAGCGTGATCCGGACTTGCTGTGGGAAGCAGTGGCCTCGGCCCTCCGCGATCTTTTGTCTAGCGCTGACAATGACCGTGCGGCTCGTGTGGCCGCCGTATGCGCGACAGGCTTCGGTGGCGGCCTGTTTGCGGTTGGTTCCAACGGTAAGACGATCGGCCCAGCAATTCTGTCCTCCGACAGACGCGCAATCCTTGATTCGACGTCGCTGAATAAAGGCCCGCTTTGCGCCGCAATCTCTTCCACTCTGGGTATCGAGTTATGGTCCGCGTGGTCCCTTCCATTGTTTCGCTGGATCCATAGGAGTGGTGATCATACCTATGACCGAGCAGACAAAATCCTCTGGTGCAAAGACTTTATCAGACTGCGCCTCACGGGAACCATCTCTACCGACCCCACCGACGCGGCCACAGCCGGACTGCTCGATCTAAATCGCGAAACCTACGCTCGGGATTTGATAAGCGAAGCGTGTGGGGACGTCTGGCTCGACCGTCTCCCCGAAATACTGCCAAGCGATGCGATCGCTGGCCATGTGACCGGCGATGCCGCTCGGCAGACGGGGCTCTTGCAGGGTACCCCGGTTATGAGCGGATTAGTAGATCTGTCAGCCTGCGCCCTCGCGTCTGGAGTGATCGAGCCTGGGGAAATTTCGATGATTGCGGGAACGTGGAGCATCAACCAAATCGTTGCTACACCAGAGACGGCCACGTCACGAATGCCAATCACTGCCTTGCCCCATTTGGACAAGAGCAAAAGGCTGATTTCCTTTAACTCAGCGCGCTCCGCAGGAAACCTCTCTTGGGTCTTGTCGCACATGATGACCGTGCCTGGGCAAGCAGGGCAACCTGGAGATCATCCAGCGTTCGATCGGTTAGCCGACCCAGCTTTGCTGGATATGGATTCCCCATCCTTCTTTCCCTTTTTATTGGGCGGAGTGGAGACCGGACGAGGCGCCTTTCTTGGACTTGGAATCGAACACACGCTGCCCGAAGTCGTCACTGCAATGTATGAAGGCGTAGCGTTTGCCCATACTCAAGACTCTGCGCCGATCTGGCCGCTGGCTCGCGAACACGAGGCAATTCGCCTCGCTGGCGGAGCAGCTACGAGCCACATGTGGGCACAACTCTTTGCAGACTGCTTTGGACGTCAAGTTGAGACGCTGGATTGCGGCGAGCTCGGCGCAAAGGGTTGCGCCATTACGGCGGCGGTGTCGCTCGGCGCCTACCGGAATACTAACATCGCTGCGAGGACTATGGCGCGGGTAGCAACCCGGTTCAGCGCCAACGCAGATCGCCATAAACTGCTCAAGAGGCGCTTTGATCGCTGGACACGCGATGCGGAATGGATTGCGAGCCGGAGCTAAAGGCAGCGCAGGGTCTGCGCAACTTCCAAAACTCGCTTCAAAAGGGGGCTAGCCGCTCGACTTCGTAGCAGGTAGAGGCTCACCGAGCCTTCAATCCGTCCGCCTTCTAACCGGGCACGGTTTAGATTTAGTCCTTCTGGGACCTCCGCATCGGCAATTGGAGCCACCCCGAGCCCTGCCGCAGCGGCGTAAGCCTGAGCTTCGCGGGTCGTGATTTCGAGTATCCCTGCGGGTTGCATAGCGTGATGCTCCAGGTGCCCAAGGAACGGCCGTTCGTGTCTGGGATCCCGGTTCACGCAGGAGCAGCGTCTTGCTGGAGAACTCTGTTTGGCTGAGCGTCATACCATCGGTAGGGATGTGTGCCTGCGTCCCAACCAATAGAATTTCACGTCGCTCATGGGGTATTGCAATGAGATCGGCCTCGTTCACGTATCCACCCGCAATACCGAGGTCAGTTCGACAGTCAAGCAAATCTCCGACGACACGCGCTGAATTTGCCTGGGAGATCGAGATTTCCAATGCTGGAAAAGTCTCCCGCAAACGAGTCACGATCCGGATCATCGCACGCGGCGCAGTAGAGCCCAGACACAGCCTCCCACTTACGCAACCGGACGAATTGCGCAGCGCAAGTTCAATATCATTCTCGTGCTGGAACATCTGGCTCGCGCTGCGCATCACGCTCTCTCCAGCCGACGTTAGCCCTACGAATTTGCCCCGGCGACGTACTATCAATTCGACGCCGTACTGCTTTTCAAGCCGGTCGATCATAATTGTCACTGTCGATTGCGTCCGCCCGAGTAACTGCGCGCCCGCTGAGAACCCACCTCCGGTAGCCACAGCGTGAAACGCCCGTAAGGCCGGCACATTGACTGGCATTAGTTTCTCCACAGCCTTCGGCAACACCCGGTGGATGCATCCTCTACGTGGACTACGTGTGCTCCGAAGCTTCAAGCACTCTGTTGTAGAGTCTAACAGTCTCGCCGAGGCCGAATTCCAATGCATCCGCCATCAACGCGTGACCAATCGAGACCTCCGACAGAAAAGGAAGGCGTCGAAGGAGGGCCGGCAGGTTCTTACGGTTGAGATCATGACCGGCGTTTATTTTTAGGCCCGCTTTGACAGCCGTCCGCCCCGCTTCCTGCAGTGCTCGGAGATATCTGACAGCTTCCGCCGGATGGTCATGGCAGGACGCATATGGCCCGGTAAATAGCTCAAGACGGTGCGCTCCCATGTCGGCGGCCCGTAGTGCCGTTTCGTCTTCACTTTCTGCGTCGACGAATAGAGAGACACGGATGTTCTGTGCGGATAACAGGCGGATGGCGGGCGTTAGCAACTTCGCCTTGGCTCGGAGATCCCATCCATGATCGGAGGTTTCCTGTGAGGGATCGTCCGGTACAAGCGTGACCTGTGTCGGATTTAGATGCAAACAAGCGTCCAGGAACATCCGGCTTGGATAGCCCTCGATATTAAACTCCGCGTGCGGAAATTCGTCCCGAACAAGATCGCGTAGCGGTTCAAGGTCGGAAAATCGTACATGGCGCTCATCGGGTCTCGGGTGGACGGTAAGGCCGCAAGCGCCTGCGCGTAGCGCTATGCGTCCAAAATGCAGCAAGTCCGGCCACGGCAAATTGCGCCTGTTTCGCAGGAGCGCGACCACGTTGAGGTTGACTGACAGGCGTGGCGTCATGTTCTACTTCCCTCTGTCGCCATGGCTAGATCCAACCGGCTTCACCAAAACCCGACAAGTTTTTCCAGGGAGACTTTGGCATCGCCATAAAACATGCGGGTGTTCTCCTTGAAGAACAACGAGTTCTCGATGCCGGAATATCCAGTTCCCTGTCCACGCTTAGAGACAAAGACCTGTTTGGCCTTCCACACTTCTAGCACCGGCATTCCTGCAATCGGTGAATTTGGGTCGTCCTGGGCGGCAGGGTTGACGATGTCGTTAGAGCCAATGACAATCACAACATCTGTCTTGGGGAAATCCTCATTGATTTCGTCCATTTCCAGCACAATGTCATATGGCACCTTGGCTTCTGCCAACAGCACGTTCATGTGCCCCGGCAGACGCCCCGCAACCGGGTGGATAGCGAAGCGGACGTCCTTGCCTTCGGCGCGCAGACGCCGCGTCAGTTCCGAGACTGCCTGCTGCGCCTGCGCAACCGCCATGCCATAGCCCGGGACGATAACGATTGATTCCGCTTCGTTAAGCGCCGAGGCGACACCTTCGGCATCGATCGCCACTTGCTCGCCAACAATTTCCATCGTCGGACCTGTGGTAGTTCCGAAACCACCGAGGATGACCGAGACGAAGGAACGGTTCATCGCCTTGCACATGATATAGGACAGAATGGCGCCCGAAGAACCGACCAGAGCACCGGTAACGATCAAGAGATCGTTGCCGAGCGTAAAGCCGATTGCGGCAGCGGCCCAGCCCGAATAGCTATTGAGCATGGATACCACCACCGGCATGTCCGCGCCACCGATACCCATTATGAGATGGTAGCCGATGAACAGGGCGAGAGCTGTCATGACGATCAGCGTCCAAGTCTCGCCGCCGTTCGCATACATCAGTAGCATGATAAGGGAAAGGATAGCTGCAGCAGCATTTAGGTAATGTCCACCGGGCAGCTTCTTTGCCTTGCCATCGACCCTTCCGGCAAGCTTGCCGAATGCCACGATCGACCCCGTGAACGTGACGGCCCCAATGAAAACTCCAAGGAAGACCTCTACTTTCATGATGCCGAGCTCGATCGGCGTCTTGTGGGCCACAATGCCGGCGAATCCATCGAGTGCCGCGCGCATACCCTCGTCCATGCCGCCGACGCGCCAAGCTTCGATATGAGTGTTGAAGCCGATGAAGACAGCAGCGAGACCGACGAAGGAGTGTAGTGCTGCGACTAGCTGCGGCATCTCGGTCATCTGCACTCGACCGGCGACATAGGATCCGAGAACGGCACCGCCTCCTATCGTAAGCGTGACAACAAACCAACTTCCTACGCCCGGACCGAAAATCGTGGCGATGACGGCGAGCGCCATACCAACAATGCCGTACCAAACGGCGCGCTTGGCGCTTTCCTGACCGGAGAGACCACCGAGCGAGAGGATAAAGAGAACCGCCGCGGAAATGTAAGCCGCGGAAACAATACCGATAGTCATTGTAATGAACCCCTACCCGATCAGGATTTCTGAAACATTGCGAGCATGCGTCGCGTCACAAAGAAGCCCCCGACGATGTTGATCGTCGCGACCAATAGTGAAAATGCAGCCAGCGTCTCTACCAGCCAATGTGCGGAACCGATCTGCAGCAGAGCGCCGAGTATGACGATCCCGGAGACTGCGTTGGTCACCGCCATAAGGGGCGTATGCAGAGAGTGGGAGACGTTCCAGATAACCTGAAACCCGACGAAGCATGATAGAGCAAACACAACGAGATGGCTCATGAAGCTGCTCGGTGCGTAGACGCCGACCAGGAGAAGAAGTGCCGTGCCGATCAAAAGAAGGAAGCCCTGGTTGCGGGTCTGTGCTTTGAAGGTGGCGGCATCCCGCGCCTTCTTTTCCTCAAGCGTTGGTTCTTTGACCTTTTCTCTCGGCTTCTGGACGGCGATTGCCTGTACCTTCGGCGGGGGGGGCGGATAGGTGATGTCGCCATCTTTGGTCACAGTCGCTCCACGGATGACGTCGTCATCCATGTTATGAACGACCTTTCCGTCCTTGCCGGGTGTCAGGTCTGCGAGCATGTGTCGAATGTTGTTAGAATAGAGTATGGAAGACTGTGCGGCCATTCGGCTCGGGAAGTCAGTATATCCAATAACGATGACATCATTGTCGGACACGATGCGCCGGTCGGGTATAGTCAGTTCGCAATTTCCACCGCGCTCTGCGGCCAAGTCGACCACAACCGATCCGGGTTTCATCCTCGCCACCATGTCGGCGAGCCAAAGTTTCGGCGCGTCACGACCGGGGATCAGGGCCGTCGTGATGACGATATCCATGTCAGGCGCCAGCTCACGGAATTTCTGAAGTTGCTTCTCGCGGAACTCGGGAGAGGACGGTGCCGCATAGCCACCTGTCGTAGCGCCATCCTGCTGCTCGGCAAAATCGAGATAGACGAATTGCGCACCCATGGATTCGATCTGTTCGGCCACTTCCGGGCGCACATCGAAAGCGAAGGTGATGGCACCGAGCGAAGTCGCCGTGCCGATAGCCGCCAGCCCCGCGACACCGGCACCAACTATCAAAACCTTGGCGGGCGGCACCTTGCCGGCTGCAGTAACCTGACCGGTGAAGAAGCGCCCGAAATTGTTGCTCGCCTCGATCACAGCCCGATACCCGGCGATGTTTGCCATCGACGAAAGGGCATCCATTTTCTGGGCGCGAGATATCCGCGGCACCATATCCATTGCCACGACATTCGCGCCGGATGCACTCGCAGCATCCAGAAGTTCCCTGTTCTGCGCCGGGTATATGAATGAGATCAGTGTCTTGCCTTGAGACAGCTGGCTCACCTCGTCGATCTCGGGTGGTCGTACTTTGCCAATGACGTCAGCAGCCTGGAATACCGCATCTGCACTGGCTAGTACGGTCGCTCCCGCAGAACGGTACGCCTCGTCAGAAATCCCCGATGCCAGTCCAGCCCCTGTTTCGATGAAACACTCGTACCCCAACTTCTGTATAGCCCGCGCAGACTCAGGCGTCATCGCCACGCGCGCTTCATTTTCCGCGCGTTCTTTTAACGCTCCAAATTTCATGATCGTCCTTTCACTAGCGGCTCGACGAGCCAATCTTGACGCTACACCACCAAAGGGTATCGTAGTTCAGTCGACGCTTCGCGATCCTTGGCGTCGTGTAATTCTAAAACCGAGCCAGCCTAAGAAAGGTAGGAGCGCCAACCCTAGGGCGAGCCCGTCGCGACGCGGCTGTACGACTACGATCTCCCGGTTGAAAGTCCGATCGCCATCCACTCCCGAGGTTACGTGGCCGCGCGCGTGTTGTCCGACAGGCGGCACCGTGATCGCAAAGGCTGTAATGTCTTCTTTTTCGGCATTGCGCACCGCCCGCACACGATAGCCGAAACCGGCCCCGCTGGTCTGTTCCACCTTGAGTCTGGAGAGAGCAACTTCGCGTTCGTCCGGTCCAAAACGCGTCTCGACTGCGGTTACCTCGGAAGGCTTGCGACGCACGAAAGTCTGGCGTCCGACCACCGCATCGCTCTGCGGAGAGACAACAGGAATGTATTCGCTCTCGTCGAAACGATCGGCATCGAACAGCGTCAGATAGAAGGTTGACCCTGGGCGCACGAAAATGCGCTGGCTGTCTGTATTCGACGGAATCGGTCTGGTCCAACGTTCTTCCGGAACAACCTCGCCGACGAGTGTCGCGCGTTGTGAGAGATCAAGAACTTGCAAGTGGCGAGCCGTGTCGACGACCGGCTTCCCGGCTTCATAGAGCATCATATCGTATTCGCCCGGGCCGAGCGCAATACGATAGGCCGGAACAGGCTTGGTCACCAATCTCAGATTTGGTTCGGGAAGCGGCTCCGGCGGCTGGATTACCGGAGCCGTTTGCCCCTGCATCCTCGCAGCGCCTGTTTGAACCAATTTTCGTTCGTAGTCACCCCGTCGTTTGGACGCTTCTTCGTAACGGCGGGCGAAGCTGCGTTCCTCTTCCTCGTAGGTATCGAAAGCGGCCGCAGCATCGTCGCCCCAAAGGAGCCTCGCATCACCGTTCACAGCGCCTTTCGGAAAGACGGTGGCGTACGACGCCGGCAAGACGGTTGCGACGAGGCGTCCGTTACGGGTGATACGCAATTCGCCGCCCAGTTCATCTCGCTTGCCATCGAAATCGACGTAGACCTGCCGAGACAGCGGCCAGTAATATTCCCGCGTCTCGACGAAGGTGATGGCGCTGTCGCTGCCGCCCATCAAATGCAAGGTCGACATCTGCGATGGCAGGAACATGTCCTTGAACGCAAATCCATCCCACACCCGCCCGGCGACCACGACCGCATCGCGCCTTTCCGGCTCCATAGCCCGCGATGGCACTGCAACGAGAAGCGCCAGGACACAGAGGTACGAAATGTTTCTCACGCGCGTGCTCCTTTTATGCGAGCAATTAGCCAGGCCGCAGCGAAAAGAAGGAGTGTAAGCCCGAGCGACGACATCGATTGTCCGATCGCAGGAACGTCCTGATGCATCGCATTATCCACGAGCAAAGCGATCCCCGAGACCGGCGACAAGGGTCTCACAAATGGAGCCGCAGCCTCCAACGCAGCCCGCAAATAAAGCGCGAAGAGGCTCATCTCGTCGACGGTCATCGCTCGCAAGAGACCGAAAACCGCCTCATAAAGGCAGAGACCGCAAAGAACTGACAGATACATGACCACCGCCATGCGAACGGTACCGGCCAAAACCGAAACGACTAAACCCGTCGCCATCACCGGCAACACGAACGCCATATTTCCCAGAACCGGTAGCAAAATTTCCGGTCCGATCATCGCGTCGCCAAGCGGTTGCGCAATCAACAGGTAGGCCACGTAGATTGCGCCAAGAGCCCCTAGAACAGCGACTTCTGCAAGGAATTTCGCTACGAGTAGATCCAGCCACGAGACAGGGCCCGCGCGCAAAACTTCTAACGTTCCATGTTCACGTTCCCAACTGATCCCACAAGCCAGGCGTAGTCCCAGAACGAGTCCGAGAAACCCGACAATCGTCGTGTTCAGGCCCAAGAGCGGATCGGCCGTGACGACGACCGATTCCGTCTGAAACGTCTGCTGAAAGCCGCCGCCGTAGCTATACGCCATTAGCCCCAGAAGGCTCGCCACCATCCAGAACCAAAGAGAACTGAATTTCGACATTACCTCTCGACGCGCAAGCAAGATAGTGCGCCGAATTCGACCCGGGGGATCGAGGGAAATGCCGATGAAAACGGGGGGAACGTGTTCCATCATAGGTCCGGTCACATGACAGTTCGGATCAGACCGCCATCGATACGAAGGGCCGCACCGTTGACGATACCCGTACGAACGGATCCTAGAAACGTGACGAAATCGGCCACTTCTTGTGGCTTCGAGAGCCGCTGGATCAGCGACGTCGGCCTATTATCGGAGACGAACCTGCGCTCCGCCTCCTCCTTCGGCAAATCTGGATACAGGCCGGCGATCAGTGCCGCGACCCCTTCGGTGCTGCAGGGCCCCGGCAATACTGAATTTACGGTGACATTGGTTCCTTTGGTCGTTTCGGCAAGGTTGCGAGCGAGCGAAAGCTGCATCGTCTTTGTGGCACTGTAGGCAGGCATTTCGGGGGCGGGATTGATACCGGATTCGCTCGCCATAAAGATCACTCGCCCGCTATCACGGGCGAGCATTTTCGGCAAATAATGCCGAGCCAAACGCACGCCACTCATGACATTGACCTCGATCAGCTCGTACCAGCGATCGTCTCCAGCCTTGTAAATGTCAACAGCCTCGTAGATGCCGAGATTGGCGACGAGCACGTCTACGTCCGGGCAATTCTCGATTAGCGTTTCGCAGCCCTCCCGGGTCCCGGAATTGCCGACAGCACCTTCCAGTTGAGCGTCCGGAAACTCGGCGCGAATGCGTGCGATCGCTTTGTCGACGGTTTCGCGGCCACGCCCGTTGACGACGACCGTAGCTCCCTCCCCGGCCATCGCACGTGCGATGGCAAATCCGAGCCCTCCCGTCGATGCCGTTACGAGGCAGCGCCGATTTCTATATCCAAGGTCCATTGAACTTACTCCTTCATATTGTGTCCAACGGTGGGTGCCGTGGGGCATCCTCGCGCGTCAGGCTGATAAACACGTCTTCCAGCGACGGCGCCTCGTCGGTGAGCGACAGGACCGTCAGCCCAAAGGCCGTCAGCGCCCTGGCAGCGTCCGCTCGTGCAGCGCGCCGATCGGCCGGTACGCCGACAAGGGCAAACTTCAAACGATTTTCGCCGACCGCTCTCAACTCGGCGAACCGTTCGCTGGCCTGTATCGCTGAAAGGGCGATACTTGCGGGCTCGAACAATTCCGCTTCGAACACATTTCTACCTAATCGCTGCGGAACGATGTCTTGCGGACTACCAGAAGCGATCACCTCACCGCCACGCATGAAGACGACGCTATCGCAGACGCGCTCCATCTCCGCCAGTTGATGCGACGAGAAGAGCAGCGTGACACCTTGCGCCTTCATCTCGCGAAAGACTGTGCGCATATCGGCCACGCCACGCGGATCGAGACCGAGCGTGGGCTCGTCGAGCATCAGGAACTCCGGGCGATGGAGCATCACCCGAGCGAGACAGGCACGCTGTTGCATTCCCCGTGAGAAGGTGCCCAGCGGTCGCATGGCGGCGGAAGTCAGACCGACACGCTCCAACGTCTCCTCGACGCGCTTGCCAGCGTCGGGCACGCCATAGAGATCGGCAAAGAAGCGGAGGTAAGCGCGCGCGCTCATCTCCGGATAGACCCGTGGCTTCTCCTGCAGAAAGCCGACGCGCAATCGCGTTGCCGCAAGTCTGCTGCCGTCGCGCTGGCCCAAAAGCTCGATCGTTCCGGCGTCTTGCTTCACCAGTCCCATGATGGCGCCCATCACCGTCGTTTTGCCCGCGCCGTTCGGTCCGAGAAACCCCGTGATCTCACCGCGCCGTACGGAGAATGTCGCGCCCTTGACGGCACGCTTCGCGCCGAAAGAAACCGTCAGCCCGGAAACTGAGAGAGCTTGGTTGGTCACGGCACTCTGTCCCTCTCAGTAGGCCATCGGCAACATATAGAGCCGAGCGAGATTGATGACGATCATCGTAACGCCGGCGGCGAGCAGAAACTCCATCGGCCAGGCGAGGATTTTTACCCGGTCGTTCCACAGCTTCATCGCGATGATGACGACAACGGCGACGAGCGAAGCGGGCCAGTGGGAAACGCCGCCAGCAATGACCGAGCACGATCCAAGCAACAGGGCCATGATTATGAACAGCACGAATGGGGACTTCATCTCAGTTCTCCGTCGTATCGGGCCGGCTCGCCAGCGCCTGAGCAATCGTCCGCCCCGAGCCGGGTTCGAAAAGATAGATCCAATTCGGGTCGAACCCCGCGTAGAGGCGACTGCCGTCTTGCTTGGAGAGCCCGGCAGTCTCGGTAGTGGACGAGCGAGTGGTAATCGTAACGTCACCACATTGGAGCACGTATAGGTTTTCCGCCCCCGTCGGCTCGAATGAGAAGAGTTCGGCCGGGATGGCGCAAGCCGCGTCGGCCTTTTCACTGACGCTGATGTTTTCCGGGCGGACGCCCAGCCGCAAGGGCGAGTCGAGCCTTTTTTCCAATCCCCAGCGCCGCACCCAATCCTGCTGGAGCGGAATATTGAAATCACGCGTTTTGGCGATGATCGAACCGTTCTCGTTGACCAAAGTCACATCGAAAACATTCATTTGCGGCTCGCCGACAAAAGTTGCGACGAACTCGGTCGCCGGCCGCTCGAAAATTTCGCGCGGCGTAGCGAACTGCAGCATCTCGCCATTCTTCATGACGATGATACGATCCGCCATGGTCATGGCCTCGAGTTGGTCATGAGTGACGAAAATCGTCGTTACCCCGACGCTCTTTTGAATGTGACGCAACTCGGCGCGCATCTGCCCGCGTAATTGTGCATCAAGATGTGACATCGGCTCGTCCATCAAAAAGACGTCGGCGTCGCGCACCAGCATGCGGGCGATCGCGACACGTTGCAATTGACCTGCCGAGAGCTGATCCGGCTTCCGTTGGAGAACATCGGTAATTTGCATCGTGTGCGCCACGGCTTTGACCTTGGCATCAATTTCTTTACGCCCGAACCGCCTGACTTCCAGGGGATAGGCGATGTTTCCGAAAACCGTCAGGTGCCGGTAAAGACCGTAGTCCTGGAACACCATGCCGACATTGCGATGTCTGGGTCGGAGAAAAGTGACGTTGCGCTCGCCGATCGCGATTCGGCCGCTGCTCGGCATTTCCAAACCCGCGATCATCCGCAGCGTCGTCGTCTTTCCACACCCGGACGGACCAAGAAGGAAGACGAATTCACCGTCCTTGACCTTGATGTTGACGTCCGTCACTGCGCGAAACGCGCCGAATTGCTTTATCAGGCTGTCGATCTGAATTTCAGCCATGGCGATTTTCCATTTCCTGGTTCGTGCAGTTGTTGGAGAAAATCATTTGCGTACCACCCCTTGTGACAGGCCACTGATGAATTGGCGTTGCAAAAGCAGCACGAAAAGGATGATAGGCGCGGTAATCAGCACCACGGCGGCGCCGAGTACGTTCCAGCGGATATCTGCTCCAATGGAGTATGCCATTACCGCAGGAGGCATGGTCTTGGCATTGTTGCTCGTCAGGAAGGTGGCGAAGGCGAATTCGTTCCAGGAGAGGATCATGACGAAGATCGCCGTCGCTGTGATTGAAGGCATCATCACCGGCAGTGTCACCTTGCGGAAGGCGGCAAACCACGTGTCGCCGTCGACCATCGCCGATTCTTCGTACCTGCGCGGGATGTCTCGGAAATAGCCGGTGAGCATCCAAACCACGAATGGCAACTGCATCGCGGTATAGAGGATGATGAGGCCGATCAAACTGTCGAGCAGCCCGACTGTCTGAAAGATCACGAAGATCGGTATCAGGACGGCGACGGGCGGCATCATGCGGTTGGTCAGAACCCAGAAGGATACGTCGTCACGACCTACGAACTCGTAACGCGCCAGCGCATATGCGCAGAACATTCCGATCGTGACTGACAAGAAGGTAGACGAGAACGAAACGATGACGCTGTTGAAGAAGTTCTTCAGGATTCCCTTGTCGACTATCAGAAACTGGAAAGCTTCCAGCGACGGTGTAAACAGCCATTGCGGCGTTGGGGCTGAGGCGCTGGCCCCATCCATGAATCCTGTGAGCACGACCCAAAGGTAGGGAAGGACGTTGAGAGCACAGACGACCGCTAGAAGCAGGTAGACCCACCAGTTCCGCTGGCGAGGTGGCACCGCCGGAGACTCAATAGAATAAGACAATTTTCTCATCTGGCCCTCCTTATTCGGCCACTTCGGTCTTCGAGCGGAAGACGCGGATGAACACGAAGCTCATGACGACGATGATCATCATCATGATCAGCGAGAGAGCGGCTGCCTTGGAGGCATCGAAGAATTCCAACCCCGTTTTGGTAAGAAAGACGTTGAGCGTGGTGGTCGCGTTGCCTGGACCGCCTCGCGTCATGATCACGATCAACTCGTAAGTTCGGAAGGCGTCCATGGTGCGAATAATCACCGCGATCAATATCGCTGGTCGCAACAAGGGCATCGTGATCGTCCAAAAGACGCGCCACGAGCCGGCGCCGTCGATTTCGGCAGCTTCGTAGGGCTGACGCGGAATAGACGCGAGGCCCGCCGACAGCATTAGAAACATGAAGGGCGTCCATTCCCAGACGTCGACGAAGACCAGCGTCTGAAAAGCGATTGTTGGATTTGAGAGAAAGGGAATTTCGCCCAGGCCGAGCGCTCGTGTGATGCCCCCAACGTAGTAGGTGACCAAGCCAGCGCCCGGATAAAACATGTACCGCCAGATCAAAGCCGCGACGAGGGGTGGCAGGATCATCGGAATTAGGATGAAGACACGCATCAGTGCGATCCCGCGCAACTGACGCTGGAACAGGAGCGCAAGGCCTAGCCCGAGCCAGAATTGGATGAAGACCGCCTCGACTGTAAAGATCAACGTCTTTCGCAGCGCATGCCAGAATTCCGGATCCTGTACGACTGCCTGGTATTGATAAAGGCCAACGAAGAAACGCGGAATATACGGTTTCGACAGGATGAAGTTGTGCCCGGCGATGTAAAGTGAATAGAGGAATGGGAAAATGCCGATGGCGAACAGTATGATCAGCGTCGGTGCCATGAGCACCCATGGAAAGACCTTCCGGTTCGAAGGGCCGAAACCGGAAAGGAAACTCCGCTCCCCGAAGGTGATGGGCGCAGCTGTTGTGGTGTTTTCCGAGATCGACATTGTCTCAGTCCCTTTGAGTTGCGATTGAGGGAACCGACACGTCCCAGGAAGGAGGACGTGTCGGCGTGCGTGTCCGACACTCGGCCGGACTACGCGTCAGTTCGTTAATTCCACTTTGACGGCATGCGGTCGTAGTAGCTGAGATCACGCCACAGTTGTTTCGGCAGGTCGGAGCGACCGGGGATGTAGTAGCCACCCTTGCGCATCGCTTCTGTCATCCGCTTTTCCATATTGGCGGCTGCGGTCTTGCTGTCGATCTCGCCGATCCAGACGCGGTTGCCTTCTTCGCCCATGACGTCGGACATTTCCGCCCATTCCGGCACGCGAATGCGTTCGTCTGGATTGGTTTCCTTCAGCATGAAGTCGTATACGCCCGGCCACCACGGCTGATACTTGGCGAGCGTCTCGCTCTTGTAAGTCGAGTGGCGCGATGGACCTGCACCGTACTGGGTAGCTCGCTCCTGCACGTCTTTGGAGGTCAGCCACTGGATGAAGGTCCAAGTTGCTTCCTTGTTCTGGGAATCTTTGGAAAGACCCAGTGACCATGCGCCGAACCAAGGATCGATTACACCGTTCGGACCCGCTGGCGTATGCAAATGCACGTTCTTTCCAGCGACTTTCGCTTGGGTCTGAGAGTCCTCGAAGAACCCCTTGATGAAGTCTTGGTAGTTCCAGGTGCCAAAGGCGTTACCCCCCTGGTAAACCGCCGTCGCTTCGCCGATGCCCCAGTTCGCACTATCCGCCGGCATGAACTGCTTCAGACTGACGAAGTAGTCGATCGATGCGACGGTTCGCTCGTTGTTGATCGTAACCTTCCAGTCCTTATCGACATATTCGTCGCCCTTGGTCTGCGGCGTCTGGAAAGCGTAAAGGTAAGGAAGATAAGTCACCCCCCAGAACCAGCGGCCGGGGATGTTTGCGAAGCCGATCATGTTACTTTCGGGCTTGTGAACCTTTTTGGCTGCGTCGAACATGTACTGCGTGTTGAATTCCGGCGAGAAACGCTCCGGAAGTTTGAAGCCAGCCTTCTCGGCGACATCCGCACGGAAAGTCGTGCCAACCGGGCCGGCGCCAATCGGTATCGTGTAGAGCGTGTCGTTAAAGACTCCGGTACCGCTTATTACACGCGGCAAGAAGTCGTCGATGTCGTAGTCGGCGTCTGTCAGGTCCGGGTTCTTGACATAAGACATCAACGGCTCAAGGAAGCCGGCGGCCGCGTATTCAGCCAACCACATGACGTCAACTGCAAAAATATCGTAAGTTCCTGTCCCTTGCTGCATTTCGACGAGGGACTTCTGACGATAGTTCTCGAACGGAATTTCGTCGATCACCACTTTGATCCCGTATTTCTGCTCGAACTCGGGAATGAATTTTTCCAATGCCGCAAATTGCGGCATCGACGGGGCAAGGAAATGCACAGTCTTGCCCGCGAGGGCTTTCTGCGCTTCGGTTTGCGCTTCGGCCGGCAGGGTCTGCAGCCAGAGGGCAAGACCCGCCGCCATAGCGACGGTCAATTTCATCACTCTCATTCTCTCCTCCTGATTTTGATGTTGCATGCGCTTCGCCGTCACGCCGCCTCAGGCATGTGCCGGCGCTTTCTGCCTCTGCGTGAAGCGCGCCTGGCGCACTGTGCGCCCGGTCGTCTTATCGAAAAGGTAGATGAAGTTCGGATCGATCTTGAACGACACGGGGGCGCCGATCGTGCTTGGATGGCCCTGGGCGGCGTCGACGGAAGTCATGGCCCTGATGACGTGGCCAGCCGTATCGATGTCGAAAACAACACGTGATCCGAGGGTCTCAACAGCGAAGAGTTTGCCGTTGACTTTGCAGTGATGGTCTGTCTCTGGCTCACATAGAGAGAGATGCTGGGGCCGGAAACCGATAAGGTATTCACTGCCCGCGCGTAGGGGATCGCCTTCGGCCATCCAGTTGCGGTCGACCTCGATCCAAGCGTCTCCAACCCGCAGACGATAGTACCCTGAATCATCCGAGATCGTTGCAGGAATGACGTTCATTGGCGGCTCGCCGATGAAGGTTGCCGCAAAGAGTGTATCGGGCAGATCGAAGAGCGTTTGCGGCGCTGCGATCTGCTCGATCCGGCCCTTGTTGATCAGCACGATGCGATCCGCCATGGTCATGGCCTCGAGCTGGTCATGCGAGACATAAAGCATTGTCGCGCGGAAATCGCGCTGCAATCGCTTGAATTCGACCCGCATGCGAGCCCGCAGCTGCGCGTCGAGATGAGATATGGGCTCGTCCAAAAGAAAAACGTCGGCATCGCGCACCAGCGCCCGGCCAATTGCCACACGCTGCTGCTGGCCGCCCGACAATTCGTTGGGGCGGCGTTCCAGCAATTTTTCGATCTGCAGCGTCTCGGCGACGCCGGAAATGTGGCGGACGATCGCGGACTCGGCCATTTTGCGAATTCGCAAGGGATAGGCAAGGTTCTCGAAAACTGTCAGATGCGGAAAGAGCGAGTGCTTGTCGTAGACCATCGCTAGGTTGCGCTCACGCGGTGTCCAGCGGGTCACATCACGGCCGCCGATCATAATGCGGCCGGCGGTCGCTTCCTCGAGACCCGCGACGAGCCGCAGGGTCGTGGTCTTCCCCGCGCCTGAGGGCCCGAGCAGAAAAACCGCTTCACGGTCCGCGACGTCCAGCGTGATCCCGTTTAGCGCGGTGAAGCCGCCTTTGAAGGTTTTCGCGAGGTTTTCGATTTGAAGGTCAGCCATAGTCGTTTCCGGTTCGAAATCAGAGAATTGCGCGGATCGTCCCGCCCTCGGCCCGCATCGCCATGCCGTTGAGAGCGGGAGATGCGGCGAGATGAACGACGCTTGCCGCAACCTCTTCAGGTGCAATCATTCGACGGATGAGCGATGTGGGCTCCGTTTTGTCGAAATAGGCGGCGACGACCTCTGCACGAGTAATACCCTCATCGCGGGCGATTTCCTCGTGATAGCGGCGCACGGCGGTCGTGTCGGTCGGCCCTGGGAGGATGGTGTTCACCCGCACCCTGGTGCCGCGTGTCAACTCCGAGAGCGCGCGTGAAACACCGAGCAGACAGGCCTTCATCGCTCCATAGTGTGGCATCCACGCCTGTGGCTTCACCGCGCTCTCGCTGCTAATGAAAACAATCGACCCTTCGCCACGCTCCAGCATATCCTTGAGAACGAGGCGCGACATGCGTACGCCGGTCATGACATTGACGTCGAAAAAGCGAAACCAATCCTCATCACGCGTTTCGAAGAACGGACGTACTTCGAATATGCCCACCGAATTGATAAGGAAATCGATAGGCGCCTCCGCCCGGGCGAACTCGGCAAGGCGCTTGTCTTCGCCAGCTGCGGTGAGGTCGCAAGCGATACCGCGAGTGCCCGGCCCAAGCTGCGCGACAGCTGCGCTCACATCTGCCTGCGAGAGACCGGTGATTGTCGCCTTCGCACCCTCGGCAATGAAAGCCGCGGCAACTGCGAGACCGATGCCCGTAGCACCGCCCGTCACCAATACGTGCTTGCCTGCCAGACCGTAATCCATCGTCAATACCTCCCGTGACATGCGTAGCGTGTTAGCTCCCGTGTGCCGCCCCTCCAGGCGCTACACACGTTTCCCGTTGGCCGGATGGCCGTCGTCGCCCTCCCGGCCATGGAACATGTCCTGGCCGATAGAACTAATTTTTTTTCGTATGTTTTGCAAGAAAAAAAATTTTACACGATCATGCAGCGTTCTGTCGCCAGCCCAGAGATTGCGATCCCTGACCCTTTGCGAAATGACGCAGTGCGAAATCGATAAATGCCGCCGTGCGCGCCGGAAGCCGCCGACGCGGGTCGCTGATCAAAGAGACTGGCATGGGGGCGGGCTCGAATGCCTCCAAAACAGCGTGCAGCTGACCGGAACGAAGTTCCGGGTCAATGTCCGCCCGCGCCAGGCGGAAGATACCGAGACCTTGCAACGCGAAGGTTTTTAGTGTTTCCGGGTCGCTTGCGCGAAATCGGCCGTCGACCGGCAAATGCCCAACACCCCCACCGTCAAACGTCCAGACGTCGCCAAATATCGACGAACCCTCCAGGCGAAGACACTCGTGGGCCGATAGGGCCTCGGGGGTGCCCGGGCATCCGCGCTCCGCAAGATAGGACGGGGCCGCGGCGCTGACCGTTGCCATATCGAAAAGCTTGCGGACCGTAAGGCCGGAATCTTTCAGGGACCCGGCCCGCAACGCCACGTCGAAATGGTTTTCATGCAGGGCGGCGGGCGGGTCGAACCGAACAGAGAAATCCACGTTGGGATGCGCCCGAGCGAATGCTTGCACAAGCGAAAGCACGTGACTTCGACCAATGTCGGTTGCGCAAGACAGAATTAAGCCGCCCGCAATAGCGTTACGCCGCCCGCCCATATCACGCTCCAATTCTGCGAATCCCGATAGTACCGGCTGAGCGCGCTCCAAGAGCAACTTACCCTCCTCCGTTAGAAGGAACGAGCGCGTCGTGCGTCGAACGAGCGCCACGCCGTAGTGGTCTTCAAGCGCCTTTAAACGTCCGCTGATCGTCGCCGGGGCCATGCCAAGGCGGCTAGCGGCACTCGCCATACTTTGCGACCGAGCGATTTCGGAAAACATCCTGAGATCGGCCAAACAATTCATTGAGTTCCTCCTTGCAGGCCAGCATCCTGCGGCCACCGGTTCCCAGGCGCCGTTCAACGGACGCCCTCCTCTGGAAACACGAAATGCACCCAACGAGTAACATTGCCGGCAGGATTCCGCCGGCGAAAAATGATCACTTCATTCTGTACGAAACTTCACAAATCGTGCGATTAAGGTGCGACATTCTGCACGAGGTAATCCACGAAGACCCGAATACGTGGCGCGAGAGGCGTTCGGTCAGCATAAATGATCGAAACCGGCTCGCGGTCACCCGGATTGAAGGTGTCGAGCACCGAAACAAGTCGTCCGGTGCGAAGGTCAGAGCCGATGTGAAACTCGGAGAGGCGCGCGACGCCGATGCCATCAAGGGCAAAGCGCCTCAAGCTTTCGCCATTGTCGAGACTGAGATTGCCTTTGACCGCCAAATCGAGTTGCGTGACAACGCCGTCCTGGTCGACTCGGAATGGCCATTTGCCATAGCTGCGACTGAACCCGAGCGTCAGGCAGTTATGTTCCAGCAAATCGCGGGGTTCCACTGGCACGCCGTGCCGCGCTAGGTAGTCGGGCGAAGCAACGACATGGCGCAACGACGCAGCGAGCCGTCGAACGCGAATCGTAGAGTCCGTCAAAACACCCGTCCGGATCGCGACGTCGACGCCCTCGCGAATGAGGTCCGCTGTCGTATCGGAAAGCGAAAACTCGAGCGCTATGTCGGGATAAGCGGCGAGAAAGCCCGAAACGATCGGCATGATCCGGTGAATCCCAAAGGGTACGTTGCAGCTGACGCGGAGCGTGCCGCCGATTTGCCCCGCGCTTTCCCGCACGCCGCGCTCAAGGCTCGAAATATCCTGCAGAATCTGCTTGCCACGGGCGAAATAGTCTTCGCCTTCAACCGTCAAGCGTAACTTCCGTGTCGAACGGATCGCCAGCGGCAAGCCGAGGCGAGCCTCAATGCGGGCGATGATCTTGCTGATTGCCGATGGCGAAAGCCGCAAAGCATCTGCTGCGGCTGTAAAGCTCCCTGTCTCGACGACTTTTATGAAGACCTCGATCTCAGAAATGCGTCCGGACATGTCGGCTCCTCATTAGTGACAGCAGTTCACTTCACTTATGACAATGGGCAGCTTACTCGGGCAAGACGTAAATGGCACTTCTAATCCTCCAACTCACATGAGGAGACTGAAGTCATGTATCAGAAACGGGCACTTGTCGCAGGCGCGACGGGAATCGTCGGACTAAACGTTGCCGAGCATCTGCGCGACCGTGGCGGTTTTGAAATCACGGGGCTGGCGCGCAAGCCGTCGATCGGCGCGTCCTACATGCGGCCCCTAGCGGTCGATCTTCTCGATCGCGAGGCCGCGCTGAGGACACTCGCGACGCTCAGGCCGACACATGTTTATTTCTGCACATGGACTTTAGGGCGAAACGAAGACGAAAATATCCGCCTTAACGGCGGAATGCTTCGCACCCTACTCGACGGGGTTGTCGCTGCCGGGACGGTCGAGCACGTCGCTGTCGTCACGGGCACCAAGCACTATCTCGGCCCGTTCGAGGACTACGGAAAAGTGACCCCGGTCACGCCATTTCGCGAGGACGCACCACGGCTGGAAAAAAAGAACTTCTACTATGAACTGGAAGACGTCGCGTTGGACTATGCGTCGCGGCACGGCTTTAGCTGGTCGGTGCATCGGTCGCACACAATCATCGGCTATGCGGTCGGTAACCTGATGAACATCGGCGCAACTCTTGCGACTTTCGCGTCGATCTGCAAGGCGACGGGGCGTCCTTTCACGTTTCCGGGTACCCCGACCGCATATTACGGGATCAACGACATCACCGATGCGCGTCTGCTGGCAAAGCACATCGTATGGGCATCGACGGAACCGAATGCGCGTAATGAAGCCTTTAACGCCACGAACGGCGACGTTTTTCGCTGGGAACAATTGTGGAAGAGAATCGCCGACTATTTCGACGTCGAGGTGGGCGCTTATCCAGGTCAATACAATTCGCTAACAGACCGCATGCAGGGCCTTGACCCAGAGTGGCAGACCCTAGTGACACAGCACGGTCTTCAGCCTCACAAGCTGGAGCGCCTCGCCTCGCCTTGGCATACGGACCTCGACCTCGGTCGCCCCATGGAATGCCTGCATTCCATGGCCAAGAGCAGAGCTCTGGGCTTCAAGGAATTCCAGGACACAGAGCGGTCGTTTATCGACGTCTTCGACAGGCTGCGCGCGGAACGGCTCATTCCGTAAACCCAAAGACTCTCGACGCCCGGAAGCGCATCGGTCGCCCGATGCGCTTCCTCGCGTTCTAAGCGCCGACGACTACGCTGCGGGATAGGGATGGGCGTTCAAGAGGTTGGCAAGACGCGATAGTGCCCTCGGAGCTGCCTTCACCTGCTCGCATTCGACCTCCTGTACGCCAGGTACTTCCATCAGATAACTCCGGACGGGTCCGACGAAAGTCATCGCGAGGTTCGGGCAAGCACGACAAGCGCCCGTTAGCGCAACAGTTACGGTGCCGTCCTCGGTTACGCCGGTGATCGCTATGTCGCCGCCGTGACCGAGAATGAGGGGGCGCGCCCGGCCAAGAGCGGCTGCCAACATGTCTCTGTCGATCATGGCGTCAATCCCAGTTCGCGCTTCTTCGCATCCAGGTCGATGCCCATGCCGCGAGCGAAAGCCTTGCCCAGAATGTTTTCCTTCATTTCCCGGGTTATCTCGGGATACCCATAACGATCCTGCAATTCCTCCGGCATTTTGAGATTTGCGAGCGTGTCGATGTAGGTCTGAACATGCGGCCAGATGAAGGCCTCCGAGCCGTAACAAATTCGCTCGGAACCGACATACAGGAGCGCCTCGCCGAGTCGTTCGAGCATCTTCCACGGCTGGAGGTAGTACTGGTTGAACCAAAGCGGCAGGATCAAGAAAATGTTTTCGAAACGGCTGGCGATGGAGATGGTCTCATCGACATAGGGGTCGCCTAGATGATGAATTCCGAAGTTGAGTTCCGGAAAATCGGCTGCCGCATATTGAATGTCGTTTGGCTTGAAAGCTTCTACCGGGCCTAGTTCAAGGGGAAAGCCCTTGTGGAACTGGACCATCTTGACGCCAAGCTCGAGAGCCTTTTCCCACAATGGATAGGCAATGTCCCGATCGTCCGCACGCCAAGAGCAACCCCGAGACTGATATTGATAGAATTTGAAGCTAACGGCACCAAGCTCGTGAACCTGGCGTTCCATTTCCTTCAATGCCGGCCCGAGCCCGTGATAGGCAGGATCGACGCCACCGGTCAGCACTATCCGTTTCGGATCCTTTTGTGCGAGTGCGTGGCTAAGTTCAACAGGACCGAGGCCAGCGCGCCAATGAGAAAACAGCGGCACAGAACAGGCGCACGCCATATCCGTGTCGGATTTCCCGAACAACATGTCCATGGCCCAATCGAGATCCGGGTTTGAAAAGGTTTCTGGCTCGGGCGGCGGGCCGCGCCGGCCGGTAAGGTTGATGAATCCGGTCAGCTGTTCGCGCAGAATGCGAACTCGTCGGCCATCGCTGCCGTCTTTGATCTGACCGTCACTGAAGTCTTGGCAATGCACCGCTGCGTCAAAGACAAAAATTCCATCCTTCATTCGCTTAACTCCCATTGGCTGCTAGCGCTTGACGGCGCTTTGGCTTTCGTGAAAAGCCAACCGTATCAATAGCATGGGGAGGTGTGGACCAGTCTTCGCTTTATCCGAAGATTGCCTTCAAGATCGACGCAGCAGGCGCGTTCGCTCAAGGGATCTCGAAAAGATCGGAAAGATCACGGTAAAGTGCCGGACCACTCGCAAGGACGAGACCACCCTGCTCTAGTGGGGCCCCGAGGTTCGGATATGGAACAACACGCCCACCTGCTGCCTTGATGAGGGCAAGGCCAGCAATGGCATCCCAGGCCCACATATGGCGCTCGAAGTAGCCATCTACGCGGCCAGCCGAGACATAGGCCAGCATCAACGCCCCCGCGCCTACCTGCCGGAAGCTTCCGCCCGCGGCGAAAAGCCTTTGCGCATCTTTAGCGAATGTCTCTGGCGGCACGCGGTGATTATGGCCGAGGCCAAGGCTTGTCCGGTCGACCGAGGCTGTGCTGCTCGTCGAAATCACGGCGCCGTCGATTGTTGCGGCAATACCGTCTGCGCCGGCGAAAAGCTCATCGCGCAGCGGATCGTAAATTACACCGAGAACTGGCTCGCCTTTCGACCACAGTCCGATCGACACGCACCAGTTATGCGCACCCCTCAAGAAATTCGTGGTGCCGTCGAGTGGATCGACACACCAGACATAGTCCGCTTCGAGCGATCCGGAGCGACCCGTCTCCTCACCGAGGAACCCATCCGTCTGGAAGGCCGGCCGCAGAATCGCGGCGATCACGTCTTCGGCCTCGCGATCCGCAACCGAGACGAAATCATTCAGCCCCTTTTGTTCGATTACCAACCGGCTGCGACGGCCGTAGTGGGTAAGCAACGTGCGGCCGGCCTCTCGGGCGGCGTATTCCGCTGCGGCCAGACGAGATCCGAGACGCTCGACGCGAGGCTCTTCCGCAGGCATTCGTCGCTCCTTCAATAGCGCGTCAGAGCGGTCACATCGGAGGTTCGTTCGAGCCCTTCCATTGCTCTGCCAAAATTGCGAACGGCATAGAGCGAATAGAGCACATCGATGACCTGGAGCTGTGCGATTTTCGAGACCATGGATTCGTGGTATTCGCCCGGCCCGACGACGCCGGTGATGGTCGGTGTGAAGAGGCAGATATCAGCATGCCGAACGATAGGCGAATCCGGAAACGATGTTATCGCCAGCGTCGTCGCACCTTGGAGTTTCGCATGTTGCAAGCTGTCGACAGTCGAGATCGTGCGTCCGGAATTCGAAACGCCGATCGCGAGCGAATTGGCTCCCAGCGTAGAGGTCGAGATCTGCCGTATGCCGAGATCTCGGAAAAAGAGGCACCGCTTGCCGACCCGCATGAAACGCAGCAGCGCGTTCTCAACGCATATCAGCGAAGCACCCATCGCGAAAAACCCGAGCACGTCGGCATTCTCGATTGCCGCAACGGCGCGTTCGAGTTCTTTTTCCGCGAGCCCGGCGCGGGTATCCGAAACCGTCATCGCGTAGCGAGCAGCGACCTTTGAAAGCACCGAGGACGTATCGTCCTCGTCGGTGATATCTTCGTAGACGTGTCGCTCGGAGATTGGCTCGCTCGTCGTTGAACCTTGCGACAATTCTTCCGCGATCAAGATCTTGAACTGCTGAAAGCTCTGGACATCGATCTCTCGGACGAAACGCGTGACCGTTGATTCCGATACCTCGCATTGAACTGCGAGATCTTTGATCGAAATTGACTTTATTTCTTCGGGTGTCTTCAGCACTCGGTCAGCGATCCGCCGAAGGGCCGGATTCATATATCCGGCCTTCCAGCGTATTCTCATTAGTATGGATTGCCTGTTGTCTGTAGCGTTGTCCATCGATTATGACTCCGACTCATTTGCCGCAATTCTATAACCGTCAAATTCCAAAGAATGAAATTTCTTTTCTTACCACACTTTGCATCCAACGCGCGCTTTTTCTTGCGCTACTCGAATCACGTCGAAGGCAAGGCGTGCCGCGACGAGGGAATCATCCCAAGCTTCACGCCATAACCGAACACCTGCGACCAGCGCATCGCTCAGTACCTTGGACGAAAAAGCTTCGACGGTGAAATCCCCCTTGTAGCCGGCGCTTTCGAGGGCACCAAAATAAGACGTGAGATCGAAGTGCCCGCCGCCGAGGATTCCGCGATTGCTGTCGGCAACATGAGCGTATCCGAGCAAAGGTGCATTGCGTTGGATGGCCGCGGCAATGTCGCCCTCTTCGATGTTCATATGAAACGTATCCATGTGAATGAATAGATTAGCGCCACCCGACGCGTGGATAAGAGACGCCGCCTCGTCCAAGGTGTTGACGAGGTAGCTTTCATATCGATTGACCGGCTCCAGCCCGAGCCGAACGCCCAACTCCCCGGCTCGCCGGTCGAGACGAGAAAGCCGTTCGGCAACTCGCTGCCGCGCCTGCACCGTCGCAGGAGCTCCGTAATTTGCAAATGCCGCGTAGGTTATGCCCGATACCGCCGGCGCCCCGAGCTCCGAGGCAATTTCCAGAGCACGCTTCACAGTCTTTTCGCCTCGCTCGGCGATCGAGCTGTCGGCCGACGAAATGTCGGCCTCGGGACCTAGCGCCATGCCGAGCCGCAATTCTAGTCCGGCGTCATTGACGACTTTTCGGGTGAGTGCGACGTCGAGTGCCTCTGGGTCGAACATCAGCACCTCGATCAATTCGAAGCCGATCTCGGCCGCGGCTCGGCAGCTATGTGCTGCCTTTTCCCCCGACCAATCGTCAGTGAAAACGAGACTGTGAATGCCTAGCTTCCCCGCCATTTCTGCCTCCCTATCAACCGAATATGGAGCGGATGGTACCACCGTCAGCCCTATGGCAGACACCGTTCATCGCCGCGTTGGTCATCAGTTGCACCACGCCGCGCCCGTGCAATGCGGGATCGATAAGCTTTTGAACGAGGTTGGAGGGTTGGACGTCGCGGTAGAAGTCGGCGAGCGTTTGTTCGACCGTTTTTCCCTGCTCTGCGGCAAGATCGGCGAAATAGGTTTCGACCGACTCAGTTGCGGTCGAGCCTGGCATATAGCTGTTGACGCGCACGTTCGTGCCACGGGTCAACTCCGCCAAGGAGCGGCTCAGTCCGAGCATCGCCGTCTTCGTGGTGGAGTATGGCGTCATGTTGCCAATCGAGCGGATTGCCGCTTCGGAAGAAATGAAGACAATGCTGCCGTCGTTGCGCGACAGCATGTCCTTCATTACAAGACGCGTGATGCGGATCGCTGTCATCAGATTGTGTTGGAAATACTCCATCCAGCGCTCGTCGCTGACCTCGAAGAAATCGTTGACGTCGAAGACGCCGATATTGTTGACGAGGAACGAAACCGGGCCGAAGCCGGCCGCATAATTCGCCAGGGTCAGTGCGCCCTCTTTCGTCATCAGATCTGCAACTACGCCGTAAGCGCGTGGTCCGATTGATGAGGTCGCCTTGTGGAGCTTAGCTCTGTCGCGGCCATTGATGATAACAATCGCACCCTCTTCGTGGAAGGTTCGGGCAATCGCGTGGCCGATTCCGGTTGCTCCGCCCGTCACAATAACGATTTTTTCTTTAAGTCCGAAGTCCATGGTTCTCACTCCCTTATTCCGTGATCCATCAAGTCGTTCGCGCGAATTGCGCCAATCGCTCGCAAGCGGTCGATATCTGATCGAAGACTGCTTCGAACGCCTCTCGCGGTTCTCCCCACGGATCGATGATCGTCGCTTCCTCTCCCGGTGACGAATAGGCGCCGAGTCGGCCGATGCGCGCGTGACTGCCTTCCGGACGCACTGTCCGAATGCCCTCCATGTTCTGATCGTCCATGCCGAGGATCAAGTCGAATTGGTCGAAGTCTGTCTTCTGAATTTGGCGGGCGATGAGCTTATCGAGCGCGACACCTCGTCCGGTAGCGACGGCGACGGTTTCGGCGTGAGGCGGTTTCCCGACGTTCCAGTCCTTTATCGCGGCGCTATCGATCCGATGGCCCGGAAGAGCGGCACGCAAGATGCCGTCGGCAGTCGGAGAACGGCAGATGTTGCCGCGACAAACGATCAGGATCGAAAGCGGCTCCCGCTTGACGGGACTGATCCGATACGCAGTCGCAACTTCCGCCAACCTTGTGTCGGCAACCGGGTTAAGCGACGCGAGCCGCTGCACCCCTTCCTGGGGATCGATCGTATTGAAATCGAACAGCCCGAAGTGGTGGCCAATCATGGCCCTGGCACCGATCTCGTCGGCGAGACCGACAGCTTCCTCCAGTGTGAGGTTCCCAGGGACGCCGTTTGCGGCACGCAGGGCGTCTCGACCGTTGACGGGCAGAAGGGCCAGATCGACCCGAAAGGGCATCAGCCACTCGGCCAAACCTGGGAAGGGGATTGTGTCTCCGGAATGCCAAATCGTTACACCGCCGCCAGACAGAACAAATCCGAGAAAGAGGTAACCATCCTCGTTGCGCCGCAAATCCTCGTGAGCTGAGGGGGTCGCAGTAACTGTCACTCCGCCTAGATCAACGCTTTCACCGGCGTCGATAAGGACCAGCCGGTCTTCCGGTACGCCTCGCTCGATCGCTCGCGCTTTTTCAGCCCGCGGCGCCAGCACTCGCGCTTGCGGGTTGGCGGCAAGGAGCGCCGGGATGGTACCGGGATCCATGTGGTCGGTGTGGCCATGGGTGCAAAGCAGCCAGTCGACGCCGCGCAGTTCGTTCGCCGCGACCGGAGCGGGCATCATCCGTCGGTGCGGAAACCTGGTGTCACGATATTTTTCCGCAAGAGAGTCGGAAAGATAGGCATCGATAACGATCGTCAGACCGTTTTGGCGGATGAGAAAGCCCGCCTGGCCAAGCCAGGCGAGCGTTGCACCCTCGCCCGACTTGAGGTTTTTCGGTGTTCCAAGAGGCACGGCATCGACAACGCTCATCGTCACACCAGGTTCTTCAGCAAATTGTCAACGGCGACACTCGTCGCGCGGTCGACGCTTTCCTCGGTGAACCCTCCTGCATGCGGCGTGAGAATGACCCGCTCGTGGCTGAGCAGTGCAGAGCTTTCCGGCGGTTCCCGATGAAAAACGTCCGTCGCCAACGTCATCACCTGCCCGCTTTCGAGTGCTGCGAGCATCGCGACGTCGTCGATCAATTCGGCTCTCGCCGTGTTGACCACGATTACGCCTTTTTTCATACGTGAAAGCATCGCGCCGCCAAGCAATGGATTCTGCGCCGGTGGACAATGGAATGACACTGCGTCGGCGGTGACTAGAGCCTCTTCCAAGTTGGCGAAGCGAAAACCGGAGGGCGCAAAACGGCTGTCGGGATAGGGGTCGTAACCGACGACCTCCATGCCGAGTCCGAGCGCCATCTCCACGACGTCTCGGCCAATGGCACCGCAACCAATGACCGCAAGCTTGCGTCCCTTCACCTCCTGGCCGATCCGCCTGCACCACTCTCCCTTAGAAAGATGCTGGTGCGACCATGGAATGTGACGGAAAGACGAAAGCAGGAGCCCGACAGCAAGTTCGGCCACCCCGCGCGCATTCGCGCCCATGGCCCGTTCGACAGTGATGCCCCGAGCTTCCGCTTCCCGAAGGTCTATATTGTCGACGCCGGTACCGTTGCGACTGATGACGCGCAGACCCTTTGCCGCGTCGAGCACGCGCGTGCTGATCGGTTCGACGCCCGCGAGCCAGCCAACGCAACCGGGGACGGCACGCAAGAGGTCGTCTTCCGACGGGGTTTTACCCGGCGCCGGAAAGACAATTTCGAACCCCTGGTCCATAAGCCTCGCCAGAACCGGATGACCGGACCCTGACAGGGAGCGAGGCGTGACGGCGATCCTACCCGACATCGTTTTCCTCGCTCAGCCGTTCCATCGCGGATTGTCGATAACCGTGGGCTTGCCATCGCGCTCGACCATCAGCTTGCGGAAGCCCTTGCTTTCGATGGTGCCGTAGTCGTGGCCGGCATTACCGGGGAAGGCGAAGAACGTGACCAGCGGCTCGGTTGGATGAACGTTGATCGAGCGATGGGCCCAGCGACCGGGCACGTAGACCGCCTTGCCCGGAAGGAACTCGAGCCATTCTGTTTTGCCCTCGGGGGTTTCCATCATCATGTAACCGTGACCGCGGAGGCAATAGTACACTTCGGCGGTGTCGATAACCGTGTGAAAATGACCCTTGGTCATGTGATACTCGTCCCCGACCTTGCCGGGATACGTGATGGAAGTACCGTAGGCTACGTCCTTTTCGCTATCCGGGACGCCCATGTCGTAGAATTCGTAGAGGAGTGTGTCGCCCTTGGCGAGCTCTGCCTCGTAGGCTGCCTGATCGTGGAACATGCCCTTCATTTTGGAGAGCGTGCGGCGGATTGGCTCGCGAGTGGAACTCAGGCCATTATTGAGATTGAAGTCGTGAAGTGTGGGGAGCAAGTCAGCCATGCTGGTTTCCTTTCATTGAGAGACGTCGCGGGCAATCCGGCTTAGATCGTCGAATGCCGGTCCGGACATTGGGATATTGATGTCAAAGACTTCCGCGATGACGCGTGTCCAACCGTGTATGAAGTAGACCCAGCCGTCATGGACGGTGAGGCCCCGTGCTTCCGCGGCCGCCTTTGCCTGGTCCAGGAAGACGAGGTCGCCGCGATAGTTGAACTCCCAAACCAGTCCGTCCTTCGGGAAGCTCACCGCGTCACTCAAAGGCGAACCGGGTCCGTCCTTTCCGAGACCGGTCGCGTTGACCACCATCGAGGCGTCGGGAAGGTCGCCAACGATCCGGTCGGCTTCGGCCGGTCCGGGAGCCAGGCGATATTCGATCGGTATCGCGAAACCAATCTCCTCATGCACATGACGCATCTCGGCCAGCGAGGCTTCTCGGCGCGCGGTGACAACGATCGTGCTCGGCACGTCGCCACCGGATTTGACTTTGTTGTGAAGATAGAGCGTCAGCGCCAGCGAGGAGCCGCCCGAGCCGAGAATGCACAAGGAAGCTCCGGTCCTTGCCCAGTATCCATCCGGTACGATCGCCTCGAAGCTGGCACCGGCCGTGATCGGATCCTTGGCGTGACCGACCAGCCTGTCGCCGCGCTTGGAAATCGAACTTATCTCGTGCAAGGTCATCGCGTAAGGATCGAGTTCGTCAAAAAGCGCGCGTGACGCCTTCAGCAGATTGACCTTGTGAGTGGTCACCAACGCCCCAAGTGACAAGGGATCGGCTTTGATGAATTCCACCGCAGCGCGGTAGGCCGCAGGATCAGAGTTCGGAGCGAAATCGATCCCCTTCATCTCGGCATCGAGACCCAAATGGCGAGACCAGGCCGGGAAGACCTTCATGATAGATGACTTGCCCGTGGTAACGCCGATAAAGTACATGGTGCGCCGGGCGGCGGAAATGTATGACATTGAGTATCCTCACTCGTGTTCGGCCCAGTCCCGCGACCGGTCAACGGTGCGGCACCAGCCTCGATAGAGCATGTCGGCCGTCGCGCGGTCATTCGACGGGTTGAATTCCCGATCGAGCGCGAAAGCGGTGTGTAGGTCGGCCATGTTTTCCCAGTAGCCGACTGCAAGTCCGGCAAGAAACGCGGCGCCGCGCGCCGTCGTATCGATGACTTTTGGACGCAGAACGCGCACACCCAATTGGTCCGCTTGGAATTGCAGCACGAAATTGTTCATCGCAGCGCCGCCGTCGACCTTGAGTTCGGCAAGCGCAAGACCGGAGTCGGCCTCCATGCGGCCGATCACATCGCGGATCTGATAGGCCATGGATTCAAGCGAGGCGCGGATCAGATGGTTGCGGTTTGCCCCGCGAGTGATACCGACGATCGTTCCACGCGCGTATTGGTCCCAAAATGGGGCCGACAGCCCGTTGAAAGCCGGGACGATGTAGACGCCGTTGGTGTCGGGAACCTCGAGCGCAGCCACCTCTGTTTCTGAAGCGCTGTGGATGATCTTCAATTCGTCTCGAAGCCATTGAACGACCGAGCCGACAGAGAACAGCGTCCCTTCCAGCGCGTATTCGAGTTTACCGCCCAGTCTCCAAGCAACGGTCGTCAAAAGGCCGTTCTCTGAGGCGCGCATATGCGGTCCGGTGTTCATCAGCAAGGTGCCACCTGTACCGTAGGTGGCCTTGACCATCCCCTCGCTGAAACAGGACTGACCAAAGAGGGCTCCCTGCTGATCACCGATTGACGAGGCAACGGGAACCTCCCTGCCGAACAGGCCAGCCTGCGTCACACCGTAAATTTCGGAACTGTCGCGAACTTCCGGCAGGATCGAGCGTGGAACATTCAACTCGGCAAGGAGCCGCTCGTCCCAATCGCCGGTACCGATATTGAACAGGAGAGTGCGGGAAGCGTTCGATGCGTCCGTTACGTGAACCTTTCCGCCGGTCAAGTTCCAGATCAGCCAGCTGTCGATCGTACCCCCCGCCAGTTCACCGCGGGCTGCTCGTTCGCGCGCGCCGGGCGTATTGTCGAGGATCCATGCTAATTTTGTGCCGGAGAAGTAAGCGTCTATGACCAGGCCGGTCGCGTCCTTGACGTAGCGCTCAAGCCCCTTCGCTTTCAAGTGATCGCAGGCTCCGGCCGTACGGCGATCCTGCCAGACGATGGCGTTGCTCAGCGGGTTCCCAGTCTTGCGATCCCAGATAAGGCAGGTCTCACGCTGATTGGTGATACCGATAGCGGCGATCTGGTCAGCACCGATCCCGGCGTTATGGATGACCTCGCGGGCCACCGACAGCTGGGTCGACCAAATCTCATTGGCGTCGTGTTCCACCCAGCCCGCACGTGGATAGATCTGCCGGAATTCGCGCTGGGCCAGAGAAACGACATTACCTGCTCTGTCGAAAAGGATGGCGCGCGCACTGGACGTTCCCTCGTCCAACGACATGATGTAGCGTTCCATGATGATCTCCTCCCATACGCATCAATTGTTCGGCGTGAACAGGATCTTGTGATACTTGCCGAAGCTGCGGTCTTTAAGTGCCTTGAAGATGGACGGCGCTTCCTCCAGCGCCGCACGGTGTGTAATGAGTGGCTCGACGATCAAGCGACCATCCGCAAGCAGACCGATAATGTCGAACCACTCTTTGCCGGGGAACGGCAGGGAATAGGAATTCCACGAGCCGACGACCTGCAGCTCTTCGCGTACGATGCGTGCGAACGCTTTCTCCGCGAAAGTCACGTCGCCATAGGCCGTGCCATAGAACATGATCGTGCCCTGCTTGGCGGCGACCATGATGGATAGGTCGCGCCCTGGAGCAGATCCCGCGCATTCGAGCGAGACGGCGACGCCCTTGCCGTTTGTCGCCTCTCTTACACGGGATACCACGTCGTCGCGCGACGGGTTGAGGCACAGGTCCGCTCCAACCTGCCGTGCAAGGTCCAGCTTGTCATCATCCACGTCGATGGCGATGAGAGGCCGTGCCCCCGAAAGCTTCGCGAACTGGAGGGCGAAAAACCCGAGCGCGCCGCAACCGACGACCGCAACGGCGTCGCCGAGTTTGATGTCGAGCTTGTGGATGCCATGCAAAATGATGGCAGCGGGTTCGATTGTCGCGGCAACTTCGTAAGAGACACTATCCGGTACTTTGATGACGTTCGTGGCAGGCGCGCACAGATATTGCGCGAAGGCGCCGTCACTGCGCGAGCCCATAAAATCGTAGTCGTCGCAAAGATGGAACTTACCCGCCTCACACCACTGACATTTCCGGCAGGGCATGAGTGGCGCGACGGCGACACGATCGCCGACCTTCAGGTGCTCGACTGAAGCGCCTACCTTCTCCACCCGCCCCGAGAACTCATGGCCGGGAATTGTCGGAAAGTGGTAGGTTCCTGTCACCATGACGCGACCGATATCCGAGCCGCAAATACCTGCCGCTTTCACCAAGACCAAAACATCGTCGGGGCCGATCTCTGGAACCGGAACGTCTTCGACCCTCAGGTCGCCGGGTGCATGTAACACAGCCGCCTTCATTGCAAACTGTCCTCCTGCGGATAAATGATTGTTTTCATGCCCTTCCCAGAAAGAGCATGGTCGAAAGCGGCCACTGCATCGTTCATGCCGAACCGATGCGTCACGACCTCACTCACCTTGATCTTGCCGGTCTCGACCAGTTGCATTGCTCGCGAGTAGTCGCTGACACTCGAGCCAGTCGAGCCGAGGAGCTTCAGTCCCCAGTAATGGACCTTGTTGCTGTCGAGGTCGACGCGGGTGCCCTTGTTCAGTCCCGAAAAGAAATTCATTCTTCCCAGGCGGGCAAGGCACGCGAGACCTTGGCTCTGCAATTCCGGCGCCGGCGCACACGTTAGGGCCACGTCGACACCTCTGCCCCCGGTTAGACGCATCACTTCATCGACGACGTCGACCTTGCTGGAATCGACCAGATCGGTTGCGCCCAGAGGCGCGATCTCCGCAAGCCTTTCAGCGCGCCGCCCGACGACGATTACCTGTCTAGCTCCATAAGCTTTGGCTAATTGCAGAAACAGGCCGGCGATCGGCCCCGTCCCCAAGACGAGGACCCTGTCTTCCGGCGTGACCGCTAGATCTTTCCATGCGTTCACACAGCAAGACAACGGCTCGACGAGCGAGGCCTCTTCGAAACTCATACTCGCCGGGATCTCGATGAGATTGCCACCGTAGATCGCCTCGGCGGTGACGATCATGTATTGCTGGAAACCGCCGTCGATGCTAATTCCGAAGGCGTCATAATCAGGGCACATGTTGTTCAGCCCTTTGCGACACATTTCGCAATGACCACAACCAATATTTGGCACCACGGAGACGCGCTGGCCTGTCTTCCAGTGGGCTACGTGCTTGCCGACCTCAACAATCTCGCCCGCCAATTCGTGACCTAGGACGCGTGTTTCGTTGGGCCCGACTCTGAAATGGCCGCCGCGCAATACCTTCAGGTCCGTTCCACAAATCGAGGCCGCAAAGACCTTGACCAGCACTTCGTCGTCGCGTGGCGTGGGCCTAGGCCGTTCGTCGAGAACGACCCTACCCTGCCCCTGATATACGGCGGCTTTCATCACCCTAAACCTCCATGCCGTAGCGATGAGCCTTGTGGGTTGGGTAAAGCGAGATGGTCGGGATCGTCACATCCGGAGTGCGGGTCGCGACATAGAGTGCGAGCCACGCGACATTGTCGACGTCGATGCAGGAAGCGTGGATGCCTTCCTTAATTTCCTTTTCGTCCAACCAGCCGTCCGTGTAAGCTTCGAGATCGCCGTCGTAGAGGCCCTTGTCGATGATCTCCGTCATTGGCGTCTTGACATGGCTCGGGTTAAGGACCGTGACGCCGATCTTTTTGTCCTTGCCTTCGAGAAGGATGTTCTTGGAGAAGCCGAGCATGCCATGCTTCGAAGCGCGGTACGGGCTGTGGCCCGGACCGGAAGCAACGCGCGTGGACGAGGATCCCATATTGATAATGCGGCCGCCGTTGGCCTGCTTTTCCATATAGATGAAGGCTTCGCGGCAGCAGAGGAAGACAGCCGTCAAGTTTGGCCCGATCGTCTTGTTCCACTCTTCCAGTGTGACGCGGGTTACCGGCGGAGCAAGGCTATCACGACCAGCGGAGTTCACGACGACGTCGATGGAACCAAACTCATCGTTTACCTGCTTAAAGAAGGAACGCACCGTTTCTTCCTCGCAGACGTCTGCGAAGATTGGCAGCACAATACCGCCTGCCTGACGAATTTCGTCGGAAACGCGCGCGAGACGCTCGCGATCAAAATCGACCATCGCGACCTTGGCGCCGTTGGCCGCATAAATGCGGGAGACCGCCTCGCCGATTCCTGAAGCCGCGCCGGTGATGATGCACGACTTTCCCTTGAGAGAAAGTCCCTCGGACAGGGTATTGCTGGACATTTGAACCTCCGTGTTACCGCCTCCGTGAGGCGCTTGTTTCGTCGAATGTTTCTTCAGCGTGCCGAACCGGCAAGCGCCACGGCCTCGGCCGTCAATCGGGTTATCTCATCGAACCTGCCGTCGCGAACGAGCTTGGTGTCCACCATCCACGATCCGCCGCACGCAATTACTGCCCGCAGGGCAAGATAATTTGCGAGATTGCCTGGCCCGATACCTCCGGTCGGCACAAACCGGATCTCTGGATAAGGCCCGGAAAGCGCCTTGATGAACGGGACGCCACCGCTCGGCTCGGACGGAAAGAACTTCACTGTTTTCAGCCCCAGGGCCATCGCCTGCTCTACACCCGTCGGATTGTTGATCCCCGGAACGATCGGCAAGCCGGCCGATTGCGAGGCCTCGACGATGGCAGGATTGAAACCAGGGGTAACGATAAATTGCGCTCCCGCTTCTCTAGCCGCCAGAAGATGGCTTTGCGTTAGAACGGTGCCAGCCCCGAGCAACATGTTCGGCACCTCGTCACGAATGCGCGATAGCGCTTCGGAGGCGGCCGCCGTGCGGAACGTGATCTCAGCGACCCCTAGCCCGCCGGCGAGGAGAGCCTTGGCGAGGGGAACTGCGTCCGCTGCCTGCTCAATCACCACGACAGGCAGAATGCGAGCACGTTCGATGCGTGATTCGATGTCGGCTCCCGTGGCGCCCATTGCTATCTCCTCCGTCGAATTTCTTACCGTGCAAATTAGATAGAATGAAATTCGTTATTGCGCAATAGTCAAAAAAATGATTTTTATTTTTTGCATGAGAGACGGCCGGAGGCCGCCTGCAAAACGCCGGGACCGCCCCTTCATAGGCAGTACGTTTTCAAACGCCGGCGAGACAACCAAGCGAGAGAACGATGAAGAAGGCAGTCTTGTGGGATATGGACGGCACGTTGGTCGACAGCGAGCATATTGCAGTACGCGCACTAGGACGCGCGATGGAAGAAGCGGGACTAACGCCACCAAAGGATCTCATGGAGCGCGTCGTCGGTCGTTCGGCGGATGAGATTTACCGCTACATGTGCCGCGAGTTCGACCTCGATTCCGAGCCGTTGCATTGGGAAGGACGCAAGCACTACCATTACTTCAACGAGGCGAACCTACTGCGGGGATTCTCGGCTGCACTCGACGTCTGGCATCGCCTCGATGCGGCCGGGATCCGGCAGGCTGTCGTTTCGAATAGCGATCGCGCCATTGTCGATGTCAATTTGCGCAGCGTTGGTCTCGTGAAACCGGGCCTCGTGACGGTCGCCCGCAACGATGTGAGAGAGGGGAAACCCCACCCCGAGGGATATCTGAGAGCAGCCTACCTGCTCGGCGTAGATCCGAGGGATTGCTTGATCGTAGAAGATAGCAGCAGTGGGGCGGCGGCCGCCTTGGCCGCCGGAATGGAGACTGTTTTCGTCCCCCACAGCCACAGCGCCGCGCCGGCTGGCGTCCGGACCCTCGCCTCGATGAGTGAGCTGGAAAAGGCGGTCCTGGCTTAATTTGACTGGTGGGGCCGCCGTCGCGGTCCCACCAAAACGATTCCGAGTTGCTTCAAAGCGTCACTATTCGTTTCCCGGGATTTGGTCCCTGTTTTTGCCGTATGAGCGCCTCGCCCAACTCGGTGAATTTCACCACCTCAACGAGTTGCGGATCGAACCGCCCCGTGACAGCATCATCCGCAATACGTGCACCCGCTGACATGAGCCGACCCCACTGTGCCTTGTCACCGAAGTGGTGCAGGGCGTTGAGGCCGACCTCGTGCAGCGAGATTGTGGTAGTGAAGGCTGGCAGCGGAGCGCGCTCCTGCCGATCCTGGATGCAAACGAGATGCCCGTTGGCGGCGACGAGCGGGGCGAGGCCGGCAGCGTGGTCGCCACTGACGGTGTCAAACACGGCAAAGAGCGGCTGCTCCATATTGCGTTCGGCGAAGGACTCACGCCATCCCTCCCGCCGGTAGTCGGTCGTGGTGGCAGCGCCGAGTTCTCGCACGCGCCCAGCCTGTGATGCTGAGCAGACAGCGTGTACGATCCAGCCGCGTCCACGCGCGAGTTGCAACAAAGCCCCGCCGACGGCCCCGGAAGCGCCGATGATGAGCACGTGCGCTCCTTCAAGCGCCGGCACCTTTTCGATCGCCTGAACAGCCGTCAAGCCAGGACAGGGGATCGCGGCTCCAGCCGCGTACGAAAGACCATCCGGCAGCGGAATGAGCGCACGGACAGGCACAGCCGTATATTCGGCAAAGGAACCAGGCTTCATGAGATCGTTGTGATAGGCGACACGCGCGCCGATGCGAATATGACCTGCGCCCTCTCCTGTTTCAACGACTTCGCCGGCACCGTCGACTCCGGGAATATGGGGCCACTCCCAATCGGGGTGGCCCCATTCTACAAATTTCCAGTCGACCGGGTTGAGGCCGACCGCTCGATTTTTGATCAGCACCTCTTCCCGGCCCGGCGTCGGACGCGGGCGTTCCTCCAGTCGAAGACAATCGGGCATACCCGGTTCGTGATGGACCCATGCTTTCATGGTCAATCTCCCGTGCTCAGCAGACCGAATAGCCGCCGTCGATAGGCAGCATGACACCGGTGACGTACGCGGCATCGACGGACAAGAGGAAGTGGATCACTGAAGCGATTTCCGATGGCTGAGCCCAACGTCCCATCGGGATCCGTGAGCCGATCTTCTCGGAACGTTCGCTGTTGGTACGCGCACGCTCCGACATGCGGGTCTCGACCCAACCCGGAGCAACCGAATTCGCCCTCACGCCTCTCGGCGCCCAGGCAACAGCCATCGAACGCGTGACGGCCGCCACCGCGCCCTTGCTGGCCGTGTAGGCCGGCGCGCCGGCCGAACCGAAGATCGACCACATCGATGCCAACATGACGACCCCGCCACCGGCCTTTTCGAGCTTTGGCAGAAGAGTTGTTGCAAGCGCAAAGCCTGCTGTCACATTAATGTTCATTACAGCTTCAAAATCCTCTTTCTGCCATTCGCGTTCATGGCGAAGGATACCGGCACAGTGGACGAGGCCGTGCAATGCATCCTCCCCCGCAAGTGCGGCAACGACAGCATCCGTGTCTGCGACGTTTGCCTTGTGGAAAGCGATTTCTTTCGGCAGGTCCTCATCGTGATCGAGACCGACCGCCAGCACGCGCCAGCCTTCGGAGAGGAGACGTTCGGCCGTAGCACGGCCAATGCCAGTGCCGCCGCCAGTAATGAGCGCGAGTGGTTTTGTCATGCAGATTTCCTCCGGTTTGTTTCCCTCTCCTCGACCCGGCGAATTGCCGCCGTCAGCGCGGAAGGCTGAAGAGAAAAAGGGAGATTGTGAACATGGCGGGCCCCAACCGTTGCCTCGGCTAGTTCGGCCAGCGCTTCGTCCGTTTGTTCGGAAAGACCGAGATCGGCCAGCGAGAGCGGCAGACCGGTCAGACGATAGAGCTCAACAAGCTCGGACGGCGGCTCGACGCCGAGCACTTCGAAATGGACCATCAGTGCCCAAGCAACCTGAAGGCCATGGGCAACCACATCGGCGCCCGGCAATACGGGAATGCCGCGCGTCATGGCATGCGGAAGTGACAAACCGCCGCTTTCGAAGCCGAGACCAGCCATCAATATCATCGCTTCAACGGCGGCGTCGAAATCCTCCGTTACAGTCTTGGCGTCGAGCGACCGCCACGCTCCTGGGGCGGCACTGATGAGTGTGTCGTAGCAGTGGCTTGCAATCGCCTGCGCCAGTCGCGTTGGACGCGCCATGAACATCGTAGTGCCGCCACGCGCCATACAGGCGTCCGCTTCGAATTTCTTCGCCAATGCGTCGCCAAGACCAGCGCGAAACAGGTTCTTTGGCGCGGATATCAAGAGCTCGGTATCGACGACGACGAAATCGGGGTTTCGCAAGAGATGGCCAACTTCAACCAACCGGTGACGCTCATCGTAGAGAACGAAATTCTTCGAGGTCGGGGCATCATTGGAAGCTACCGTTGGAACGGTAATGAGGCCGCAATCCGATAGTGAAGCCAGCGCCTTGCCGGCATCGATCGCTCGTCCACCCCCGGCAGCGATGACAAGCGTTGGATCGGCAGTCAGTAGCCGGCGGAGATCCGCGCCGGTCTGGCGGGTGAGCTCCCCCTCAAATGGCAGCACGGTGATTTCCACGCTGGCAAGTTTGCAGCTTTCCCCTATCAATCCAGCGACTAGATGTCGTATCTGTGCATCGACCACCAGGACGGCCCGCGCACCGATCGTGGCCGCACAATCACCGACGAGGTGGATTGCGCCCCTTCCCTGGATATAACGACCGGGAGCCCCAAACACCGCGACCCGTGTGTCAAATAACTCCATAATGCCTTTCGGCCTCTCGGGCATACCGTGATCCTTATTTCTTCATTTACAAAATATATCATATATCATATTTTGAAGCATGCAACTCTATGGAGGACTACAGTTGACTTTCGACACGATTTCCGGCCGATCCCGCGTGATCGTTCATATAGCCTATCCCTCGCATCATCTGCGGACCCCCCAATTCTTTAACGCCTACTGCCGCGACCAGATGCTCGACGCGGTTCTTGTGCCCTGGCAGGTATCTCCCGAAAATCTGCGCATGGCCTTTGAGGGCCTTCGCCGAGTTGAAAGCCTCGCTGGCGTGATCGTGACCATTCCTCATAAGGCCAGTGTTGCAGCCCTTTGCGACAGCCTTTCGCCGACCGCCGATTTCCTCAAGGTTGCCAACGTCGCTCGCCGCGGAGCCGACGGCCGCTTCCACGGCGAAATGTTCGACGGCACCGGCTTTGTTCAGGGCCTGAAGAATCAGGGTCTTAGCGTTATGGGCCGACGGGCGCTGCTGATTGGTGCTGGTGGCGCGGCGACCGGTATCGCCGAAGCCCTGGTCCGGGCCGAAGTCGCCGAGCTTGCGATCGCCAACCGCTCCATCGACAAGGCCATGGAGTTGGCCAGCCGGCTCCGGCTTCTTTTTCCCGACCGGTCCATCCGAGCTACACAAGCCGACGCCCGAGGCTTCGACCTCGTCGTCAATGGCACTTCGCTCGGCATGAACGATGGCGATCCCTTGCCGGTACCAGCCTCGACGCTGGCCCCCGGAACACTGGTCTGCGAAGTCGTTATGCAGCCTGACACAACCCCATTGCTTGAGGCCGCTGCGGTGCGGGACTGCGTTGTTCACAAGGGCAACCATATGATCACCGGCCAGATTGAATTGCTTGCGAAATTTCTGTTGGGGACGGAAGGGGCCTGACGGCCCCTTCCAGAACGGTCAGGTCCGCTTCAGTTCGCCATTAATGTTCTGCAGCAGAACCGCAAAAACAATGATCACGCCTTTGATGATCTGCTGCGGATAGGCAGGCACCGACAACAGATTCATGATGTTTCCGATGAGGCCCAAGATCAGCACACCAACGATGGTATTGATGACAGAGCCCTTGCCGCCCGATAGCAACGCGCCGCCAATGACGCAGGCGGCAATCGCATCCAGTTCCAGGCCGATGCCCGTATTGGCAGTACCGACGGCCGTGCGCGAGGTCGCGACAATGCCCGCCAGCGCAGCGAGCGCGCCAGCAATGACGTAAACCATCAGCTTATATCGCCCAACGGCGAGACCGGCGAGGCGCACTGCGACTTCGTTGGAACCAGTCGCCGTGACAAGGCGTCCGAATTTCGTTTGCGACATGATTACGACAAATGTGGAAATCACCGCGAGTGCCAATAGCACCGGCCATGGCATACCTATTCCTGGCAAGGCGGAGCTGCCGAAGGATCGCAGCAGATCTCCTGTGACGGAGCCAGTTGGGAACCGAACAGGCTGCCCGTTCGACATCATAAAGGCGATACCACGCGCGACCGTCATCATCGCCAAAGAGGCAATGAACGGGGCCATGGAAAAGGCGGCGACGAGTGACCCGGTGACTGCCCCCAACGCGGCCCCTCCCACCATGGCAATGAGCACACCGACAAACAGGCCGATTGCGCCTCCCTCGGGCAAATATGGTAGAAGCATGGACATAATCATCGCGCCGATGGCAGCCAGTGCCCCAACGGAGAGATCAATGCCACCCGTCAAAATTACCAGCAGCATTCCTATCGATACCAGCGCCAAGGGCACGAGCTGCCGCGCAAGATTCCACAGGTTCTGCGGTGACAGAAAGACGTCTGAAAGGGAGGCCGAGACGACAATCAGAATAATCAACATCAACAGCGTGTTGTATTGGATAAGCCAGCTTGCCAGCCGGGATTTGGTGGTCATGGTATTCAAGCCTCTGTTCCCATCGCGAGATGAATGATTGCTTCCTCGCTGATTTGATTCTTTTGCAGTTCGCCCGCGATCGTACCTTGGCGCATCACGATCACCCGGTCGGACATGCCGACAACCTCCAGCATGTCCGAAGAGATCATGACGATCGCCGTGCCGGCTTCCGCCAGTTCGTTCATCACGCGGTAGATTTCGACCTTCGCACCGATATCGACGCCGCGCGTCGGCTCGTCGAAAATCAGGACGTTACAGCTTGCGGCGATCCACTTCATGAGTGCGACCTTCTGCTGGTTTCCGCCCGACAAACTACCCGCTGTGGCGTCGATACCCGCTGATTTGACCCTGAGGCTCTTGGCGATATCCTCCACAGCAGCAATCTCGGCCTTGTTGCGGATGAAACCAAAGGCCGAGATAAACGGGTTGGCGGGGGTCATCATCGCGTTGATGCGGATTGGAAGATCAAGAAGCACCCCCTGCTGCTTACGGTCCTCCGGCAGCATCCCAATGCCGTTTGCGACAGCCTGTCCTGGTGAGCTATTGACGATCGTGCGACCTTTGAGCCGCAGTATCCCGGACTGCAGCGGATCGGCACCGAACACCGCCCTCATCGTTTCGGTGCGCCCAGCACCAACCAGTCCACTAACGCCAAGCACCTCGCCCGCGCGCACATGGAAGGATATGTCTCTGACCATTGGCCCGGCATTTAGGCCTTCCGCCGCCAATAGTATCTCGCCGATCACCGCGTGACGGGGCGGAAAAAGGTCTGAAAGCTCGCGCCCAATCATCAGCTGCACGAGTTTGCGTTCGTCGAGTTCGCCGATCGGCCAAGAGCCGACCGTCTGTCCATCTTTCATGACGGTCACGCGATCGCACAGCGTGAAAATCTCTTCCAGTCGGTGTGATATATAAAGGATGCACACTCCCCGCGACTTCAACAGCTTTATGAGCCGGAACAGCCGTTCCGTCTCATGATGAGTCAACACTGCTGTCGGCTCGTCGAAGACAAGAAGACGGCTTTTGCGTGAAAGTGCTTTGCAGATCTCGACAACCTGTTGGTACGCTACTGGCAGTTCACCCGCCGGCTGCATTGGATCTATATCCTCAAAACCCATCTCCGCTAGAAGAGCACTAGCCCGGGCGCGAAGATCTCCCCAATTGATCCGCCATCCCGGCTTGCCTAACTCTTCGATCAGGATGTTCTCGGCCACGGATAGATGTCCTGCCAGCGAGAATTCCTGATAGATAACCGAGATGCCCTTTTCGAAGGCGTCATGCGGGGACGTGATTTCGGCGAGTGTTCCGTCGAGTTCGATCTCGCCGGCATCGCGGCGATAGGCTCCTGCCAAGATTTTCATGAGCGTGGACTTTCCCGCTCCGTTCTCGCCCATCAGTCCATGGACCTCGCCGCCGAACGCCTCCAGCGCGACGCCGCGCAACGCCGAGACGCCACCGAAAGATTTGGCGATGTTCTGCATTCTCAAATGCATCGTATTTCCTCCCGATGGACGCCGCCGGTGGCGGCGTCCAATTGGTTCCTCATCCGCGCAGATCAGACACCGTACGGAAAGGCGGGACCTCATACTTGAAGAACGGGTTCGACTGGTCCGGATCGTAAAACTTGTCGACGTTCTCCTTCGTAATAATCTCCGAGGGGAAGTACGACCCCAGCGGCAGATCATTGGCGTCGAAGTTCTTGTGGAACATCTCGTCGAGCAGTTTCATAACGCCCTCGCCGGTCGATCGCCCACTGTTGGCACCCGTAACAAGCAGGTCACCACTTTTGATCAGGTCCAGCGCTACGCGGAATCCATCGGCGGCGCAGGCCACGACGATTTGGCCCTTCTTCCCGACGTTCTCAATCGCCTTGATCGCCCCGATACCCATGAAGTCATTCTCAGCGAGAATGAGATTAATCTTCCCGCCATATCCGGCCAAAAGATCCTCTGCGCCCTTCAGGCCTCCCTCCTCTGTCCAACCGCCTGGTTGGATGCCGACAACTTCAAACCTGCCTTCGGTCCAGTTGAAGGAACCTTTGTTCTTCAGGTCCTGAAAGAGGTTGAAACCCTTGAGCTGGGCATCTTCACGGCTCATGCCGAGTTTGAGTTCCTCGGAACGCTCGAAGACGACCCCAGACAGGAGGCCCGTGATGCGGCTCTCCGAAGTAGAGTTCCCGAGCGTGCCAATCGTCACACCGGCCACAATCGGCGTATCCTTACCGATATGCGTTGCCGTATAGATCCCGGCTTCAAAGCCGTTGCCGAAGGGATTTGCGAGCACAGTGGTCACGAAGGGGCCGCTGGCATCCGGAACTGTACCAAGTGCGACTACCGGGATACCTGCATCGACCGCGCGCTGTGCATCGGTGGCCGCACCGACGACATCGGTTGGATCGACTACAATCACATCCACGCCCTGTGCAATGAAGGAGTCGAAGTGGGCAGATGTCTTGGACGGGTCGCCGTCCGCGACCTGGACGTCGATGGTGAAGCCGCCATATTCCTTGGCCTTGCGCTTGGCTGCTTCGACGACCTCAACGAACCAAGGGTTGCCGAGTGTAATTTCCGTCCAGCCAATCACGATCTTATTCGGATCTTTGGGCGTTTTCGGTAGTGCCTTCGCGATGCTGGCACGCGAAGCCATCTGCGAATCGATCACCCCCGAAAGAGCTGTGTTGGGCAAATGAGAATAAAGTTCATGCTTGTCTGCGGCGCTGGCAACGCCGGGCAAAATGAGCGCCATGGCGGTTGCCATTGCGATTTTTCGATAATGTCTCATGCTTTCCTCCTCCCGGTCCCGGGCCCATCCCGGGACGATGTGAAATCCAGAACCGATCGATGCCAATGGGCCTCGTCAGCCAATTGCGTTGCGGACAACCTCCTCGATGCCGTCCTCATCCAGCTTGTAGTGCCGGTAGAGATGCGTAGGAGGTGCGATGAGGGCATATTCGTCCCGTATGCCGTGACGGATGAGGCGTTTTCCTATGCCTTCATCGGTGAGGACTTCGCTGACCGCCGCGCCAAGGCCACCGAGAATGTTGTGCTCTTCAATGGTCATCAGCAGCTTCGAACGCGCAGCCGCCTCAAGCACCGCGTCGCGATCAATCGGCTTAACTGTCGCCATGTCGATTACACCGACAGAACGACCCGCCGCGTTCAGACGGCGAGCAACCTGCACGGCTGGATGGACCGGGAGACCGCAGGCAATGATCGTGAGTTCCTCACCTTGAGCATGTTCGATCGCTTTACCGAATACGAAATCGGCCTTCGGGTCGTAGAGGTCCGGCTCACGGCCACGTCCGGTGCGAAAGTAGATTGGTCGATCGTGGTCGATGCTTGCACGGATCGCAGCTTCCAGCTGCGGGCCATCTGCGGTCGAGACAACAGTGAGATCGGCGATCGATCGCATCGTGCCGATGTCTTCGGTCGCATGGTGCGAAGTCCCATAAAACCCCATCGCTATCCCTGTATGATGGCCAATGAGACGAACAGGGAGCGCACAGTAGGCAACATCCATTCGGATTTGTTCGCAGGTGAGAAGCCCGAGAAACGATGCAAAGGTTGCCACGTAAGGCATCATACCCGTTGTCGCGATACCCGCGGCCGCCGAGACCATGTTCTGCTCGGAAATGCCAAACCCGACATAGCGATCGGGATAACGCGCGGCAAAGCGGTTGAGCCCATTCGAGTATTGCAGGTCAGCCGAGCCCGCCATGATTTCGTGTCCGGCTTCCACCAATGAGATGAGCCCGTTCGAAAGATGATCCAGTCCCGGATTCTTTTGATTGAGCTCCCGATAGTGCCAGGAGTTGGGTGACTGCGGGCGCTTATTGATCGAAACATTCATATCAAATCACCTTGGAGAGAATTTCGGCACGGGCGGCATCGGCATCGACCGGGTCTAGGTAGCCGAGATGCCAGCCGGGCTCGGTTTCCATGTAAGAAACGCCCTTGCCCTTGAGTGTGCGGGCGATAATGCAGCAGGGCCGATTGCGGCTTCTGTCAGCCTTGGCGCGGCGCAACGCCGCTGTCAGCTCGGCGACGTCGTGACCGTCCACGACTTGCACTTCCCATCCGAACGCTCGCCACTTCTCGTCCAGCGGCTCAATACCGATGACGTCATCAACCGCACCGTCAAGCTGGTAGCCGTTCCGGTCCACGATGGCGATCAAGCGATCGAGTTTGTGATGGGCCGCACCTAGAGCAGCTTCCCAAACTTGGCCCTCCTGCATTTCGCCATCGCCGAGCATGACGAACGTCGTAAAATCCAATCCCTGCATTCGGCCTGCGAGCGCCATGCCAAGACCGTTCGATAGGGCGTGGCCGATAGAGCCCGAAGAAAAATCGATGCCAGGTACCTTCCGCATGTCTGGATGATCGCCGAGCGGGCTTCCGAGACGAGTATAGCCATTGAGTAGCTCGGCCGAGAGGTAGCCGAGGTCAGCGAGGATCGGGAACAAGCCCACTGCAGCGTGACCTTTGCCCATGAGGAACCGATCACGACTAGGCTCCTTCGGGTCTTGGCCGAGCTTCATGACGTCGTAATACAGCGCTGAGAAGATCTCGGCGGCCGAGAAGACGGACGTGTAATGCCCTACTTTGGCGATTTCGATTAGCCGGATCGTTTCGAGTCGAACGAACTGCGCACGATCGCGAAGCCTCGCGATCGTCGCCTCGCTGGGACGATAATCGTTTCTCAATTCATTGCTCAAGCTGTTTCCTCCAATGCCGCGATGGCGCAAATCGCGCTTGCGGCGAAGCATCTAACATCATATATCATATATGTCATCAAAATTTTTAGGGAGGTTGCAGTGGGACTGAGTTTAACGAAGTCGGAAATCGAGAGAATTCACGGAGCTCTGAAGATCAACGGTCAAGCGTTCATCGACGGCAGGTTTGTCGACGCCACCTCGGGCAAGACATTCGACAACATATCGCCGAGGAACGGCCAAATAATCGCGAGTGTCGCGGCTTGCGACGCGGCGGATGTTGATAAGGCTGTCATGGCGGCCCGCCGCGCTTTTGAAGCCGGGGTTTGGCGCGATCAATCTCCAAAGGCTCGCAAGAAGGTGCTGCAGCGCTTCGCTGCTCTTTTTGAAAAGCATATGGACGAGTTGGCTATTCTCGAAACCATCGACATGGGCAAGCCGATTTCTGAAAGCCGCGAGATAGACGTAAACGTCGTGCTGGATACTTTGCAGTGGTACGCGGAATGCCCCGACAAGCTCTATGATGAGATCGCTCCGACAGGACCAGGACAACTGGCCACGATTACCCGAGAGCCAGTCGGCGTCGTCGGGGCCGTGGTGCCATGGAACTTTCCTATGCTGATGGCAACCTGGAAGCTTGCTCCGGCGCTGGCCACCGGTAATTCTGTCGTCTTGAAGCCAGCCGAACAGTCGCCATTGACGGCAATTCGTATGGCGGAACTCGCAGCCGAGGCGGGTATCCCCGACGGCGTATTCAATGTCGTGCCGGGCTTCGGTCCAACTGCGGGCAAGGCGATCGGTCTGCATATGGACATCGACTGTGTTGCCTTTACGGGTTCGGGCGACGTCGGCAAGCTATTCCTTCAATACGCCGGGCAGTCGAACATGAAGCGTGTCTATCTAGAATGCGGTGGTAAGTCGCCTAATATCATTCTGGATGACGTGCCCGAACTGCGCGTGGCCGCCGAACGTGCAGCAACCGCGATCTGCTTCAACCAGGGCGAAGTCTGCGTTGCGCCCTCACGGTTGATCCTGTCCGAACGTATCCAGGACCAGTTCCTAGAAATTGTCGTCGAGACGGCTAAATCCATCCGCCCGGGTGACCCGCTCGACCCGCAAACAAAACTTGGAGCGCTAGTCGAGGATGGCCATCGCACGCGCGTTGAGAACTACATTGCCAAAGGCCGCGAAGAAGGCGCCCGACTTGTTCTTGGCGGCGATAGGCCTACCACGGATCTTGGTGGCTACTATGTCAACCCTACCATCTTCGCCGACGTTAAGAATTCCATGACTATCGCCCAAGAGGAAATTTTCGGACCAGTCCTGTCCACCATTACAGTCAAAGACGATGAGGAGGCCGTCCGCATCGCGAACGACACCAGCTACGGGCTGGCGGCCGCGGTCTGGACGCGCGACCTGTCTCGGGCCCACAAGATCTCTCGCAAGCTGCGGGCTGGCACGGTCTGGGTGAACTGCTACGATCATGGGGATGCTACGGTCCCATTCGGCGGGTTTAAACAATCCGGCAATGGTCGCGACAAATCGCTTCATGCGCTTGACAAGTATACCGAGCTGAAAACCACCTGGATTGAGCTTTAATTTTTGCCGGAGGCGGCCTCCGCCGCCTTCTCGTTCCCTTCTAATCACGAGACTCCTATGCAAGACCCATTGAGCTATCAGGTCGCGCTGCCAACGCGCCTTCGCTTCGGCCCCGGCGCAAGCGATATGCTGGCGCAGGAGGCGGCCCTCCTAGGCGGCAATGCCTTCGTTCTGTTGGATCCCTTCCTCAAGTCGTCCGCGCTCGAAGGCGCACTCGTCGCCAGCCTTTCTGCAGCAGGCGTGCGGACGAACTTGTGGTACGATATCGTGCCTAACCCACGTGCTGCAACTTGCAACAGTGCTGCGGCCAAGGCGCGCGACCTTGGTGTCGATCTGGTGATTGCCATCGGCGGCGGATCGACAATCGATGCCGCGAAAGCCGTTTCACTTGGTATCACTAACGGTGGTGACGTCTGGGATTTCACGAGCCGGCGAAACGCGCAGGTTCGTGTCCCGGAAAAACGCGGCCTGCCGCTCATTGCTGTGCCGACCAATGCGGGCACCGGTGCCGAAATAACCCCATTCGCCGTCTTATCTAGCCCGGAACGCAAGCTCAAGGCGACGATTATCCATCCTTTCTGCTATCCGGACTTGGCACTAGTCGATCCTACCCTGCACCTGACCAAACCGCGGCGACTGACGGCATCGACAGGCATCGATACCTTCCTTCACGCTTTCGAAGGTTTCATCGGCATCCGGCCAAACGGCTGGACGGACGTCTTCTCGATCCGAGCCATGGAATTGGTCGCGGCCCATCTACCCACAGCCTGCGACAACCCCGATGATCTTAATGCGCGCGTGAGTATGGCTGAGGCCTGTTACATGGCAGGCATTACGCTCGGAAACATCGGCGTCGGCATTCCGCATGCTCTCGGCCAGGCGATGGGTGCGCTCAAGGACACTCCGCATGGAGAGAGTTGTGCGGCGTGCTTGGTGCCGACCGTGCGCTGGACACTTCCCGTGGCTGAAGAACGCCTTGCCCGCGTATCGGCTATCTTTGATCCCAGCTGCGCCGGGAGAACGGTCGCGGATGCATCGCAATTGCTTCCAAGTATTCTGGAAACCTTTATGAACTCGATTGGATTGACCGGTGGCTTTGAGCAGCTCGGACTTTCCCGCGATGAAATCGAACCTCTAATTGCCATTGCGACAACAAACTACGGGCAGGATGTCGGCTGCTCGCGCCGAGCAGCCGACCACGAGGATCTAAGGCAGATTGTCCTTAACAGCCTCTAGTCAGGGCGGTAGCAGAGGGCGAAATGTCAGTCCGACTTCGCCCTCTGCTCTTCGAGCCAGCCAATAAGCGCATTGCCCCATGCAATATCAGCCTGTAGCGCAGCACGCGCCCCCGCCGCGTCGCCGTTCCTGAGCGCGGCCAACAAGTCGTAATGTTTATGAGAACCACTCGTCAGGTCACGCACAGGCATGGTCTTGTGGAACGTTCTGAGCAACGGCCCCATAAGAACCCACATGTTCTCAACTGTGGCATACACAAGGGGCATACGTGCGGCCGCAACGACGGCAAAATGTATCTGCCGATTAAGAAGGGCGGCTTCTTCGGGATCAACCGCTGCGGCATTACGAAACTTCTCTTGCAAGATCTCCAATTCAGCCAGCTCCTTGGGCGTGATTCGGCTGGCCGCTAGCGCGGCAGACTCACCCTCCATGAAATGCCGAATAAATTGAATTTCCCGCAATTCGTCGGGTGCAATATCGCGAACATGGATAGCCGTCGCTGCTTTCATTTCCAGCGCATGCTCGCTGACAAGCCGAAAAATCGCCTCGCGTACCGGAGTGATGGAAACCCCGAGTTCGGATGCAAGCCCGCTGATGCGTAGACGTTCACCGGGCTCGTAGCGGCCATCCATCAGGGTATCGCGAATGACTGCGTAAACCTGCTCTGAAAGATTGCCGTTCTCAAGCTTCGCCAGACTCGCCATGTACCCTTCCACGATTTCCTAAAGCCACATATCACTGCACCAAGCCTTGCTTGCCATCAAGCATTGCTCGGCTGCAGCGGCATGATTCCTCGTATCATATCTGATGCCTTCTCGCCGATCATAATCGCCGGTGCATTGGTATTTCCCGAGATCAACGTAGGCATGATGGAATTATCTACAACCCTGAGATTTCGTACTCCATGCACTCGCAGCTCGGGGTCAACCACTGCCATCTCGTCTTGACCCATGCGGCAGGTTCCGACCGGGTGGTAGACGGTTTTTCCCTTGGAGCGGATATAGGAGCGCAAGGTATCTTCATCGACGGCGTTGGATCCCGGGAATGCCTCCTGTCGCTCGACAAAATGTGAGAAGGCCGGCTGGGCAAGAATTTTTCGAGCGAACTCCAGACCCTTTATTGACAGCCGCATGTCGTCGGGGTGCGACAAATACTTGGGATCGATGACCGGATCGTCCGCCGGGTTCGTCGAGCGTAGGCGAACTTCACCACGACTCTGTGGCCGCAACACGCAGGGATTGACGGTCGCGCCCGCACGCTTGATCGGCACCTGGTCGCTGTCCATGAAAACGATCGGCACGAAATGAAGCTGGATGTTTGGTTCCTCTTCGATATCGTCCACATTCACGAATGCGCAGGCCTCCGTCACGTTCGACATCACCGGACCTGACTTGAAGAGCAGATATTGGAGTCCGTTCTTGGCGGACTTCATAAGCGTATCTTCACCGAAATAGCCGTAAGGTCCTGTGCAATACCGAATGGCGGGAAATTCGAGGTGATCCTGGAGGTTTCTTCCGACGCCTTCCAATCGGTGTTGGACGGCGATGCCGTGCCTCTTAAGCTCCCCTTCGGGCCCAACGCCGGAGAGCATCAAGAGCTTTGGCGTCTGAATGGCGCCCCCAGAGAGGATAACCTCGCGCTCAGCCATTACTGTGTACAGCTTGTTGTTTTGGCGATACTCCACACCGACCGCGCGATCTCCCTCGAATAGCACCCGCGTTGCCAGGCAACCGGTCCGAATCTCCAGATTTCCCGTCTTTAGCGCCGGACGCAGATAGGCGACCGCCGCGCTGCAACGCCGCCCATTTCGGGTCGTCGTCTGATTGTAGCCGACGCCGCGTTGCCGGGCGCCGTTGAAATCGGAGCTATAGGGGATACCAGCTTCTTGCGCACTTCGTACGAAGGCGCGTGTCAAGTCCGTAATCTGGCGAAGATCGGAGACGCCAAGCGGTCCTCCCGTGCCGTGGTAGGCATCGGCGAACCGATCGTTGTCCTCTGCGCGTCGGAAGTAAGGCAATACCTCCGCGTAGGACCAGCCAATGGCCCCAAGTTTTGCCCATGTGTCGTAGTCGCCTCGCTGGCCCCGAATGTAGATCGTGGCGTTGACGGAGCCGCCGCCTCCTAAAACGGCACCTTGAGGCATGATCGGCGTACGACCATCCAACCCGTCCTGCCTCTCGGTCTTGTAGTGATACAAAAGCTTGGAATCCAGGAGTTTCACGAAACCCGCCGGAATATGAATGAGCGGGTTTCGGTCCGGCGGGCCCGCTTCCAGTACCACCACCTTGCCAACGTCGGCCTCGGCGAGGCGGCCAGCCAACGCGCTTCCCGCAGACCCACCACCGACAATTACATAATCCGCCACCGCATTCCTCCCACGGGCTATCACGTGCCAATCGCAGCGCGGGGCCAGCCCCGCGCCCTTGAACCAAAGTCATATCAAGCGACGCCGCCGAGGCAGACGTATTTGATCTCGAGAAAATCATCGATGCCGTATTTGGATCCTTCTCGGCCGAGACCCGATGACTTCATGCCACCGAAAGGTGCTTCGGCTGTCGAGATCAGCCCGGTATTGACACCGACCATTCCGTATTCCAGCGCCTCCGCTACCCGGAACACGCGGGCGAGATCCTTTGCGTAGAAATAGGATGCTAGACCGAACTCCGTGTCGTTCGCCTGGAAGATCACATCGGCTTCATCCGTGAAGCGAAAGAGCGGCGCTACTGGACCGAAGGTCTCCTCCGTGGCCACCGCCATTTCTTTTGTCACGTCGGCGAGCACGGTCGCTTGGTAGAAGGTTCCGCCAAGAGAATGCGGCTTGCCGCCCTGGAGAACTGTAGCGCCTTTGGAAACCGCGTCGGAGACATGTTCCTCTACCTTCTCCAGTGCCGCGTCATCGATGAGCGGCCCAAGGACAACGCCTTCGTCAAAACCGTTGCCCGTCTTCAGGCCACCAACCGCTTTCGCGAGCTTGTCTGCAAAAACTTCGTAGACGGCTTCCTGCACATAGAAACGGTTGGCGCACACGCAGGTCTGGCCATTGTTGCGGAATTTGGCGATCAACGCACCCTCTACCGCAGCATCCAGATCCGCATCGTCAAAGACGATGAAGGGTGCGTTGCCACCAAGCTCAAGCCCAAGTTTCTTGATCGTTGGAGCGGATTGTCGGTAAAGCTCGGCCCCTACTTCCGTCGATCCGGTGAAGGTCAACTTGCGTACGACAGGGTTTGCGGTCATTTCGGCGCCTATTTCACGGGCGGAACCAGTGACAACCGAGAAGAGGCCAGCCGGAAAACCGGCGCGTTCGCCCAGCACAGCAAGCGCGATGGCCGAGTATGGGGTTTGCCCCGCGGGCTTCAAAACCATGGCGCAGCCAGCGGCGAAAGCTGGGGCCGCCTTGCGAGTAATCATCGCGTTGGGAAAGTTCCACGGCGTGACGGCCGCAACGACGCCGATCGGCTGCTTCATCACCAGGATACGCTTGTCTTTCTGGTGACCCGGAACAATGTCGCCATAGATGCGGCGGGCCTCCTCGGCAAACCATTCAATGAAGCTCGCGCCATACGCGATTTCGCCCTTGGCTTCAGCAAGCGGTTTGCCTTGCTCTGCGGTAAGGATGCGGCCGAGATCGTCCTGGTTGGCAATCATCAGCTCGAACCATTTGCGCAACACGCTGGCGCGTTCCTTCGCGGTACGGCCCGCCCATTCTTTCTGGACGGCTTCTGCAGCGGAAATCGCCGCCTTTGTTTCTGCGGCACCTAGCTTCGGCACATGACCGATCACCTCACCCGTGGCAGGGTTGGTAACGGCGATGCCCGCGCGATTCGCCTCAATCCATTTGCCGGCCACATACGCGGCCTGCCGAAACAATGTTGGATCTTTCAATTGCATTGGATAAATCTCCAGTAATCCTACGCTTTAGTCGTTTTCAAGCTGCCTCGAGGCGGGTCATCCCGCATAACGATGTTCGGCCCGGCCCTTTGCTCCGGTACCGTCAATCACGAGGAGGCCACCCGCCCAAGGCGATGTTTCAACTACATCGTCAGAGGTCGGACGCATCATCGTCGTGGCATACAACCTGTCCAAATTGCGCCCTCCGAACATAACGCTCGTTACGCTCAGCACGGGCATTTCGATCGTCAGTAGCCGTTCTCCAGTGGGTGAAAAGCGGTGCAGCTTTCCCTTGAAAACGCCCGCACTCCAGACGCAGCCTTCCGCATCGACCGTTGCCCCATCGGGAAGCCCGTCCTGCGGTCCGAATGTTGCGAAGGTGCGCTTGCCGCTGACACCTCCCGTGTCAAGATCGTAGTCGTAGGCAAAAATTGTGTGGGCACGACTGTCTGAAAAGTAGAATATCCTCCCATCAGGGCTCCAGCAGGGCCCGTTCGAAACCGTGATGTCGCTAGCCAGCACGCGAATTGTGCCCTCCTCGTCGAGGCTGTAGAGTGCTGCGTCGTCATGCGCTTCCGTGACGTTCAGGCTTCCAGCGATAAAGCGCCCGCGAGCGTCAACTTTGCCGTCGTTCATTCGCACCTGCGCGCTTGCATGATCAACGAGCGCCAATGGCGCGGTTTGGCCCGTCCTGAAATCTAGGGTATGGAACCCATCCGCCAGAGAGAGCACCGCGCCGCCCTCGCGGCGCAGCGCCAGCGAACCTATATTCTGCGGGACGGTCCACTCACGGAAGTCGCTCCCGTCCTCGTCGCACGAGAGAACTCGATTTCCGAGGGAATCGATCCAGTAAATACGCTCACTGCCCACATCCCAGAGCGGGCTTTCCCCGAGGATCGTTCGTCCGTCTACCAGCAACTTTATATCGATCACAATTACACTCCTCAAAGGCAGCAGAAGATGGGCTCCAGCGAACCGTCCCAGCGTCGCAGGAAGCACGCCTGCTGCCGGTTCTTTACCGATGCCGGGCAGGTTTTCAGAGGCAAGACAACTGAAGACGACGTTCACCAGTGGATGACGCCCACCTGAAGGTTGATCGAGTACCCAAATCATCGGCACTTTCCGCGAAGATTGGTAACTCTAGACTCGTGCTGCGTGACTCCATCAACCTTGAAGGTAAGGCAAGTTTCGCGGACGCTGCGGCTTCAGACATGGTCAGACCTTCATATTGTCATTAGATTATACATCATATATCATGGATTCTTACGACGTAATCAACCCAAAATCTAGGCCGTCGGACCGAGTTAAGAAAACAAAGAGCTAAGTTGATCAAAATGAGGAGGACGGGGTGAACCCAGACTACGCTGATAGAATTGCAGACATTTCTCAGGTTGCCGATATTGCCCTTTACGGGGCTGAAGATGGCGTCGCGCGAGGAGCGAGATTTTTGATCGGACGCACGCTGTCGGGTCTCAATTTCAGAATTGCCGTCGATCGCGGGTTCGATCTTGCCGATTTTGATTTCCGTGGCATCTCGCTCGGTTGGCGGGGGACACAGGGCTTCCCCGCTCCCGCCCTGCACGCGCCAGACGGCGAAGACGGGCTGGCATTCGTGCGTGCCTTTTCAGGATTTCTGATAACCTGCGGCTGGGATCATTACGGCCCGGCGCGAACGGGACCACAGGATCACTTTGCTTATGCCTTGAAGACGGAGGCGAAGTATCCCCTGCACGGCCGTGCAACCTTCATCCCGGCCTCAAATATCTCATACGGCGTAGATCTCGATGCGGCAGACGGGCCGTGCGTCTTTGCCGAAGCCATTCTACGGCAGACCGCTATGTTCGGCGAGCAGATTGAGGTGCGGCGACGTTATACCTTCGGTATCGAGCAGCCTGTCGTCCATCTCACCGACCGCGTCAGCAACATAGGCCGCAAGCGAACGCCACATCGAGTTCTCTATCATGTCAATCTCGGCTATCCCCTCGTGGACGACGGCACGATCATTAGCGGGCTTCCGGTGGATCCGCGTATGCCTGCCATCTGCCAGCCACTCGAGTTGGAAGGTACTGAGCAGTTCCGGGTGATAAACCGATCGGAATGTGACGACACCATTACCTTGCATCAACCTCGCCTGGAAGGAGGCCTCACTTTTGGGCTCGCAATGCGCTCTTCCAATTTTTCGCATGTGATTGAGTGGTACAATCGCTACCCTGGCATGAACGTCATCGGCATCGAACCTGCCTCCGCAGCAATGCCGGCCGTTTCCACGGCTCCGTTCGAGCCCGACGCGTGGCTCGAACCGGGGTCATCCGAGACCTATCGCCTGGAGTTCCGAATTGGCGCAGCAGGAGTTGTTAATGGTATCGCTTGATGGGAAGGTCTGCATCGTCACCGGGGCTGCCCAAGGAATTGGCGCGGCAATTCTTAGAACGTTTGCCAGAGCCGGAGCAACGGTTGTCGGCTGCGACATCGACGTCGCGCGAGGTCAGAGGATAGTGGACGACCTGACGACGGAAGGCGCGCGGGCGCTCTTTATCGTCTGCGACGTAGGTTCCGGCGAGGCAGTGCAAACCGTGGTACGACGAACGGTAGAGCATTTTGGCGGAATCGATGTCGTCGTCAACAATGCAGCCATCCTGCCGGATCCCGCGCTGCCGATCACGGATTTTCCCGAGGCAGACTGGATGCGAATCATCGACGTCAATCTGGGGAGCGTGTTTCGCATGTGTTCTGCCACTATTCCCCATCTCACTGCGCGCGGTGGAGGTACGGTGATTAGCCTTGCTTCCATCCATCATGAACAATCCTTTGCAGGCCTTTCCCCCTATGCGGCATCGAAGGGAGCAATCGTGTCACTCACCCGGCAGCTCGCGGCCGAATATGGAGAGAAGAATATCCGCTTCAACACGATATCCCCCGGCGCGATACTCACTCGAATGACAGACCAAGTGATGGAGAGCGATCCGAGCGGCGAACTTGCCCGAAGATTTGCGCACATGCATCTGCTCGAGCGGATCGGATCAGTCGATGAAGTCGCCGCGACGGCGCTGTTTCTGGCTTCTCAAGGAGCGGCCTTCATTACCGGTCAGGACATCCTCGTTGACGGCGGAATTTCACGCGCAACGAGATTGTAGGTTAATTCAGCAAGCCTGGCATCCGCTGGAAGCCAGGCTTCCCCCTCCAATTTCACAAAGCTTCAAACTCGTTTGCAGTAAAGCCACGGCTTCCGGCTCGTTCAGCGACGATGCGTTGCCAACGCTCGAGATCTGATCGCTACCGATCGCCGAACAAAACCCCAGGATTCATCCGCCCATCCGGGTCTATCGCGCGCTTCACGGCGTTCATTAGTTTACGTTGAACGGGTTGGACCCCCGCTAAGAAGTCATCGCGCTTTTCACGACCGATTCCATGTTCCGCGCTTATACTGCCCTGATAGGTGGCAAGAACATGATTAACGACCTTTTTTGCGGCACTTATCGACGAGGTGCGCTTCTCATCTGAGCACCCTGCTGGCGGCAGGACATTGAGGTGCACGTTGCCGTCCCCTACGTGCCCGTACGAAATGGCCATGCAATCGGGCAGCGCTTCTTTCAGCTGCTTTTCTGCTTTATCGACGAAATCCGCGAGGTCAGAAAGAGGAACCGAGACATCCGTTCGCAGATGACGCCCTCGCTTGACTTGCCCTTCGACCATTCCTTCGCGAAAACTCCAAAGGGTACGGGTCTGGATTTCCGAGGATGCAATCACGCCATCAAGAATGAGTTCCCTTTCAAGGCCAAGTTCCAGAAATTGCTGAATGAGAGCGGCGGTATCCACGAGGCCGGAGCCACTGATCTCCAACAGCACGTAAGCGTCGTATTTGGAGGACATTGGCATCACCAGATTGGGCATTGCTTCTTGGGCCAAGGTGAATGCTGTCGGCGGCATGAATTCGAAGGCCGTCATGAGATCGCAGCATTCGCGGCGTGCAAGACGGTACAAGGCAACCGCATCTGCGAGAGATTTCACCGCGAGCAGGGCTGTTTCCCGCCGCGTCGGATGCGGGGTCAGCTTGAGGGTCGCGGCTGTAATGATCCCCAAAGTACCTTCCGCGCCGATGAAAAGTTGTTTCAAATCGATTCCACGATTGTCTTTCCGGAGGCTCGACAAAGCGCTCCAAATCTGTCCGTCCGGTAGGACGACCTCAAGACCGAGCACCAGGTCGCGCGTCATTCCGTAGCGAAGCACGTTGATGCCGCCCGCGTTCGTGCTGACGTTGCCGCCAATTTGGCAACTGCCTTGAGCTCCCAATGCCAATGGGAAGAACAAGCCCTCCGCCGCCGCGCGGTCCTTCACGTCGGAAAGAATGCAACCTCCCTCCACGGTCATTGAGAAATCATCCGTGCTTACCTGCCGGATTTTGTTCAGCCGCTCGAGACTTATCACGACCTGATCGGGAGCTTGCGCTAACCCACCGAATACCAGTCCCGTGTTTCCACCGTGGGGAACGATGCTAAGACTGAGTTCACCGCACGCTATGACGGCTTTGGCAACGTCATCTGTTGATCGCGGACGTAATACGGCAAGCGCACTGCCTTCTGCGTCGCGGTGCCAGTCATGAAGATACTTTGACTTCCCCGCCTCGTCCCAAATGACAAGATCGGTACCTAGTATATTAATCAAGTGTTCAAGTGCGGTGGTTGTCATCGAACCAGTTCCAACTTTTTAAAAGGGACCATCAGAGAACTTTCGCGCGATAGCCAGACGCCAGAGCCGAACGGCGACCGACTTGCCCGACGGCCCCGGAACACTTGATCCAAGACCCCTCCGGGCAGCAAGCCAGTCTTCAGCGCGCCCGCAGGAATATCAACGAATCGCTTGCGGTCAGACTGCGTGAATTTTCCTTCACCCGCCGCCCCATCGGCCAGCGAAGTCGCCGGTAGCGCAGATTGTTTCGGATGCTTGCGGCCATGATATTTGCGCTACTCGGTTTGCCTACGGGAGGATGCAGACATACAAGACAAAAAGCTCAATGTAATCCATCCACTGAGCCTCGCGAGGCTCAAGATCGACTATGGATGTGCCATGGGCTCCAAACAATTGCAAACACCCGATAGACGTTAGCAAAAGCTTGGTTTTGAAGGGATCCGGACCCCTCCCGAGGCCGATCGGACCGTCTGCAAAGAGCCCCGGGTACGCTGGCTATCAGCGCGTGCCGTATCACGCACCGGTCGTGGTCCACCAATCTCCTTTGTTGCTCGCAACGGGCAAGCATGAGGGAGTGTAGACAGAGCAACTTTCGATCGCGTCGTCCCTGCAGGCCCATGCTCTGAGCGTCAAGCGGTTGCTCAGCCATCAGACATTCCGCGATCTATTTCAAAGATCAGGCGTCCAAACGCTTGCTCGAAACGGCGCGGTCCCAGACACCATATTATTATTCGCTTTGTTGCCGAGATAAACATCGTTGCCGTCGGAACCCTTCGATTTGTAGATAATAGGGGGTGCTTGTCGTACATCGTACACGATAGGCAGAGCAGTCGAGCCAGCAGAGCCTGTTGCGAATCTGCGCTTGGCGCAGCTCTTTGGTAGCTAGCCGAAGAAGCGGGATTTGCCGCCTCGCACTGCAGAGCGTTGCGGACGGCGACAGCCACTAACCGTCTCTGGCGAGGAAATCGATGAGCGTCCGTGTCGCTGTCGAGAGACGGCGGTGTGGCGCGAAGATCAACGAAAAAGGCCGGGACCGGCCGCGTGCGTGCTCCAGTACATCGACAAGGCGCCCCTGTTCGATACGGTCCCGCGCGATAAAGTCGTAGATCTGGCAAATGCCGAGACCGTTTTCGGCCAGCGACACCACACCCAGCACGTCGTCGAAAACCCGGATGCGGCCGGCCGGCGTCCAGTCCACATCGCGGCCGTCGACACGAAACAGCCATGGAGCGCAACGGCCTGTGCTCGGCATCACGAAAGGCAGGCACTGATGTTTCGCCAGCTCTTCCACATGCCTCGGGATGCCAGCCCGTTCGAGATAATGCGGGGCGGCGACCAGACGCAACGGCGCATCTTCCAGTTTACGCGCCACCAGCCCGCTATCGGGCAAGGGACCTAGGCGGATCGCCAGGTCGTAACCTTCTGCTACAAGATCGACATTGCGGTTGGTGATGCTCAATTCGATGTGGACTTCCGGGTAGGCCTGCGTGAAGCTGTCCAGCATCGCGGGCAGCCGGTAATGGCCGTAGGTCGTTGGCACGCTGATGCGGACATGGCCCGTCAGCGACGCGCCAGTCGGCCCCTGAATCGCTCGTTCCGCATCGTCGATCATCGAAAATGCGGCGCGTGCCTGTTCGAGGTAAGCGCGGCCTTCATCCGTCAGACTTAAACGCCGGGTAGTCCGGCGCATCAGTTGCGCGCCAAGCCGGGTTTCAAGACGGGTGATCGCCCTGCTGAGGACCGACGGCGTCGTCGAAAGCGCAACCGCCCCCTCGGTCATCGAGCCTTTTTCGGCAACGGTGACGAACGCCTCCACGTCGCCAAGATGATCAAACCTCCGCCCCATTTGGCCCCTTGCGAATAAATCCGTTTTCTCCCAAGCAGGTTTACCCCCGATTTTGGCATCAATAAAGTGTTTCAGGCACCGCTTCTAAGGCGGACTACCAGCTGTCGCACAGCGTGCTGTTCACCGCCATTCTGTCCTCTTGCGAACAAATGAATTCCTCGGCGGCCCATTTATCCGCCCTTCGAGCTTTAATACATTCACATCATCGAATGCGACCCAACGTCATCCCCGATTGCAGGAGCAGATCATGAGAAGCGCAACTCAGGAAATCAAACCGGTTCTCTTCGTCCTCACCAGCCATGGCGTCAAAGGTGATGAAACCGGCGAACCCACAGGCTTCTACCTCGGCGAAGTCACCCATCCCCTCGCTGTGCTCGATGCCGCCGGCATCCCGGTCGAGTTCGCCTCGATCGATGGCGGCGAGCCGCCCGTCGACGGTCTCGACCTCAATGACGCGACCAATGCCCGCTACTGGAACAGCGAAGGCTTCCGCCACGCCGTTCGCAACACTTCGCGCCTTTCCGACGTCGATCCGAAAAACTACGCCGCCATCTTCTTCGCCGGCGGTCACGGCGCCATGTGGGACTTCCCGATAAGTCCGGCCGTCAACAACGTCGCCCGCGATATCTACGAGGCGGGCGGTGTCGTCGCCGCCGTCTGCCACGGCCCCGCCGCACTGGTCAACATCACCCTGAGCAATGGCGCGTATCTTGTCGCCGGCAAGAATGTCGCCGCCTTCACCGATGACGAGGAGCGGGCCGTCAAGCTGGACAGGGTTGTTCCCTTCCTGCTTGCCAGCACCCTTTCTGCCCGCGGCGCGCACCACCATCCGGCCGCCGACTGGACGGCCAAGGTCGTCGTCGACGGAAGGCTCGTCACCGGTCAGAATCCGCAATCTGCCACTGGCGTCGGCGAGGCGCTCCGCGACCTGCTGACCGCATAACCGAATACCCCGCATCACTCATGACAGATCATCCGCCATCTCTGCCCGTGCGGTTTGGGATTGGCCTTCGCATGGAGAAAAACATGAAACCCGTCCGTACTCTCGCTCTCTCGCTTGCTCTTGGAACAAGCACCTTCAGCGCACAGGCCGCCAATGTCCTGGTCGTCCTTTCCGATTCCGATCATCTCGACCTAAAGGACGGCAAGGTTTTCGAGACCGGCTTCTATCTCAACGAGTTGATGCAGCCGGTAAAGGCGCTGACCGAGGCCGGCCACGACATCACGTTTGCGACCCCGAAGGGTACGGCGCCGACGCTGGACAAATCCTCCGTGGACAAGATGTACTTCGGCGGCGACGAGGCCGCGATGCAGGAAAGCATCGCTTTGCTCGACAAGCTCAAACTGACCTCGGACAAGGCCTCGCCGGTCGTCAGCCTCGCCCGCGTAGAGCAGATCGGCTACGATCATTTCGATGCCGTCTATGTGCCGGGCGGTCATGCTCCGATGCAGGATCTTCTCGTCAGCCCGGAACTGGGCAAGCTGCTCGCCGACTTCCATGCGAAGGGCAAGACGACCGCGCTTGCCTGCCACGGCCCGATCGCGCTCCTCTCGACCCTGCCCGATGTGACGGCCTTCACCACGAAGCTGGAGACAAGCGGTTCGGCCAAGGCCGGAGGCTGGATCTATGCGGGCTACAAGATGACCGTCATCAGCAATCAGGAAGAGGAAATCGCCAAGGGCCTGCTTAGTGGCGGCGAGATGAAGTTCTATCCACAGACGGCATTGCAGGCGGCAGGAGGCGATTTCGTCAGCAATGACTCGCCGTGGTCATCCAACGTGGTGACCGACCGTGAGCTCATAACCGGCCAGAATCCTGGTTCCGCCCCGGCCGTTGCCGCGGAGCTGCTCAAGCGCCTGAAATAAACCAGCCAGACAATTGGCCAGCGCCGCTCCCTGATCGGGAACGCCTCGGCTTCCTTCCCCAATTCAGCAGCTTGACCGGTGTTCCAGATTGCAAGCTGTGACCAGCCTGACAGGACAGACAAATGACTAGCAGCATCAAGGTCGTGGCACGTGTCATGATCACCCCCGGCAGGGAAGAGGCCTTCGAAAAGCATGCGGCGGAACTGTCCGTCGCGACGCGTGCCGAAGAGGGGTGCCTCTCCTATCATCTCCATCGGAACCTCAACCAGACGGGCGTGTACGTCTTTGTCGAGGAATGGGCCTCCCGCCAAATCTGGGAACGGCACATGTCCGGCGAAGCCATCCGCGTCTTCAACGCGCATCTGCCGCCGGGGACGATCGCCCACATCGAAATCCATCCCCTCGAACAAATCGCCTAGACGGCGGAAGGGTATAACAATGACCAAAATGAACATCGGAATAATCGGCACGGGTTTCATTGGACACCGGTAATGGGTCTTTACATGTCGCGTCCGGACCGGGCGGTCGTGCTTTGTGTGGATGAGAAGTCGCAAAGCTAGGCCTCGGATCGCGAGCAGGCTGAGCTGCCCATGGCACCGGGCGTCGCCGAACGGCGCACCCATACCTATGTCCGCAACGGCACGACATCGCTGTTCGCCGCGCTCGACATGGAGCGGTCATCGGTCATTGCTACAAGCGTCACCGGGCCACTGAACTCCTCGACTTCTTGAAGCGGATCGACGCCGAAATGTCCGATGGGCCGGACGTGCATTTGGTGATGCACAACTATGCGACCCGCAAGACGCCGAGAATCAAGGCCTGGCGCGCGCCGCCCACACTAGCATGTTCATTTCACGCCAACGTCGGCATCCTGGATCATCAGGTCGAGCGGTGGTTCGCAGAGCTGATGCGAAAGCAGTTGCAGCGCGGCGTACACCGTTCCACTGCAGAACTGGAAGCTGACATCGACGCCTTCATCGAAACCCACTACGAGAACCCCACCCCATACAAGTGGGTTAAATCCGCCGACCAAATCCTCGCCTCGGTCAAGGATCCTGCCAGAAGACAATGAACCGAACTTGAGATTCAGGTGACTAGCCGGAAGTGTTCCTCGGTCTCGAACGGATACGAACCCACGACCTGCTTATTAGACCCTCTAAGTAGCTGAAATCTCGATTTCTCGTCGGGGCGCAAGGCTTTGTCGCGGAAAAAAGCTCAAGCAAGAGGCGGTTGGACTGCCCCACGTTTCCGCGTCGGCTGGCGAAACGGTATCATTCGGCCGTGCCAGGTGCCTTTCTCGCAAGCATAGAAGCCGATATAGTCCTGCCTTTGGAACACCTCCGGTTGGCACCCGCAGGTTGACATGTGCCGATCGGCGGCTGATCCATCGGCGTGGGGCTAGTAATCCGTGATCTTGAGAAAGAGATCTTCACCATCGTCGTCGTCTTCGCCGTACCAGCTCGATGTGTCGATCCGGGCACTAGCGTTTTCAAATTGGCTTATGTTTCCGACAGGCGCCGTAGTCGTCATGCTGAACGGAAAGTCGGTACTGATCTCGGCCCCCATATCGTTGCGAAAATCGCTTTTGGATCCATACGAAAGATCAACATAGATCTGGCCGGAAACCGCGTAAGTGATGAAAGCGGGGCCTATAGCGACCACTTCGGACTTCTCGATCCGGACCGCATCGACGCTCGAGCGGGTCGAAAGGATGTCTATTTCATTATAGACATCCTGCGTGAAAACTTCGAGAGCGTGTTCGTCGACACTATCCTCGACAGCTCTTCGAATGCTCATGCGGCAGTCAACTAGAATCTCGAAAAACTCTAGAAAGGTGGCAACGGCTTCGCAAGCAAAAGCTTCTGCCTCGTCGGCGTCTACCTTCAGCGTATCCGGGCGAACGTGGGTATATTTGCTGAGCCCGTCGCCGACCTTGCGGATGGCAACATCAATCTCGGCGGTGTCAACCTGAAGCGCTGCGACTGCAGCATCCGTCATCCCAACTTGAATGCCAAACTTAACGCGCTGCCGGCGGGTCGGCCGTCCATCCGGTGTCTCGACCACGAACCAGCTGGAAGCCTTGACTTCATCGTCAGCTGCAAGAGTCGAGAGGGTATGACCGATCAATTCGCGAATTCCGGTCGAAAACTGCGACAGGCGAAGAGGATTGTCGAGCGCCTTGTAGGCCATCAGCGAGCCTTTGAGCACCTCCCTGGAGAACTCATCGAGAAGCATGGCGTTCAGGAACTCGCTGAGACGTTCCAATTCGGATGGTTGTGATTGTCAGCCGCGCCTTGCCAGCGACCGTGCAATGTCGACGATATCATCGCGGCCAGCGGTTGGGTCCTCTTTACTCCAGGCAATGCCAAGCCCGATCCGGAAGTCGATCCCGCTTACCTTCTTCAGCTCGAAGCCGCGATTGGGAAGATCAAGTGTCCATTCCGGGGCAAAGCCGATGCCAAGCCCGGCAGAAACCAGCGACACCAGCGCATAGGTGTCATCGCAGCTGAAGGCGATGTTGGCGGTGAGGTCGTATTCGGCAAACTTCTCATTGAAGTATCGTTCCGTAAAAGACAGGTTCTGTCGGTTGAAGGCGATGATCTTCTGAGTGCGCAGATCATCGATGCTGATCTCCTCCCTGGCGGCCAGCGGATTGGCATGGCCGACCGCCAGGTAGTAGCGCTCATGGGCAAGCGAGACGAAGCGCAAGCAGCCGATGTTTTCCACCGGGCGGATGAAGCCTAAATTGAGTTGGCCGGTCTCCAGGCCGCGGATGATCTCGCCGGTATTGCCCGACGCGATATGGATGCGGACATCGGGATACTTGCGGGCGATCTTGGCAAGGAAGGTTGGCAGCATGCCCATGGTGGCCGGGTAGATGCTGCCGATCCTGATCTGGCGGATGCGGCTGCCGCCGGCTGCCCGGGTCAATTCGGTGGTCAGATCGATGTCGCTCAAGATCCGCACACAGCGATCGTAGAACGTTTCCCCTGCCCTGGTCAGTTCCACCCGTCTCGTCGAGCGGATGAACAGCGGACAGCCAAGCTCCCTTTCCAGCGACATCACATGATTGCTCAGCGCCGGCTGGGCAATGCACATCCGAGCTGCCGCCCGGCCGAAGTGCAGTTCCTCGGCCACCGCTTTGAAATAGGAGAGTTGGCGTAATTCCATGAAGGCTGCTTCCCCCGAACATTTCTCGTCGCGATCACGAAACTGACGATACCCTATTTTGGGGTATTCGAAAATCGGTTTTATCGGAAGTGCCGGTGAAATTTCAACTGGCATTTGGCATTGTCCTCTTTCGACCGCATACTTTACCGACGATTGATTGAACTTCTTGTTGAAGCGAGGAGAAGGGCCAACATTACTCAAGTGGAACTCGGAAGACGTATCGGTCAGCGGCAGACCGTGATTTCCAAGATCGAGACTGAAGAAAGACGATTGGATACCGCAGAGTTTTTGCTTGTCAGCAAGGCGATCGGCGTGGACCCGTATGAACTAATGCACCGTGCGGAAATTGATTGCAGTTCATTGCCGTAAATGGACGTCGCCTGAAAGAAAACGGCTCTCGCCCTCTGATTTCAAAGAATTTCCCGATTGCGGCAGTTTCTTGGCCATACGCGCGACTGCCCTTCAACCGCGACAGCGGGGCATTTTTCCGCACATTAGTTCTTGCGTAAATACTAAATTAACCATGAACGCTTAACTTCCAGCACGTTGCTTTTGGAGCCAGGACCCCAGCCCCTCCGGAGCAACGGGTGTGCGGTTGGAGCTCATGGCGAATTTGCTTCGACCGCGCGCTCTCAATGCGTCTCGTTCCGAGACGCCATGAAAATCGACCATGACACCGTGATGCGACGCCACTTCCGTGGCGACCTCGAGGGCTTTTTGGACGGCGCACGGCGGTCCGTATGCCCGGCGGCGTGGACCGCTCCTGGGATCGCTTCGCGGTCAGCAAGGCCGAATGAGATTTAAGCTGAGCGGTTGTCGGCCGAATTTGTCACCTTGACCGCGATCTGCGCGTCACGTTGTGAACCAGCTCACTGGTCGTCGCGAATTGGCCAAACAAGGCAGTGAGCCTAGCTTCTTCCTTGCCGTCCAAACGGTGCTGCAAGCAAAAATCCGCGATACTCCATACCCTCGTTGTCATGATTGGCTCGGCGGCAGTCGAATCGATGTTCTGCATTTGAGTCCTCCCCACGTGGAGAGGCTATCGGAGCGCAAATTAGCTTGCAATGAAATAAGATCCCCGATCTCAAATTCTCGAAGAAAAGGCAGATTTGGAGAAGGACGACAACGCCGGAATTAACCGTGAGCCAACAGGACATGACCACCGTCCCCTGGGTCGACGACGTTCTGTCTGGGCTAAAGACGAATGGCCGCGACCGCGCGCTCAATGTTCGCGTTCCGAGACGTCATCGAAATCGACCATGATGCCGTGACGCGACGCCTCTTCCGTGGCCACCTCAATGGCTTTCTGGATGAAAAGCAGAACGAGGTCATAGTCAGGGCTTTCCCGCGATGCAATCTCTTGCGCAACACGCAAGGTGAAGATCAATTCTCGAGCAATTGTCTCGGTCACAACACCGCCCCCCGGAAGCCGGGGGCAATTCTAGACGTCGGTCGGACGTGCAACTATCCCAACAGTCCCGTGAACTGGTGCGAAAAACCACTACGGTCTTGGTACACACGTACCAAGCCTCTCACACGAAGCGCCGCAACCGAGCCGGTTGACCTACAAGCGGTGGCGAAACTGCCATCAGGCAATCTCGCACAATGTCCACAGCGGCAACCCTTTTCACGCGCACGTGGTCAACATCGGTTCGCCTGCGGTGATGCGCCGTTCACCCTCGTCAAACAGGTGGACTGCATCGTGGACCGGAGCAATCCGCAGTACCTCGTCGGGGGCTGCCCTGATCCTTTCACGAAAGACGCAACTGATCGTCTGGGTACCAAGGCGGGCTATCACCAACGTCTCCGACCCCGTCGGTTCAACGACAACGGTTTTCACTTCGATGCCATTGGGGTCGAGCCTGATGTGCTCCGGGCGAATGCCGTAGGTAACGGCGCCGGACGGGCGTCGCTCGCTTGGCAGGACGAGCCCGTCCTCTGTCCGGAAGCCCTCGTTCGTCATGCTTCCCTTGATGAAGTTCATTGCTGGGGAACCAATGAAACCGGCGACGAAGAGGTTGTTCGGGCGATCGTAGAGCTCAAGCGGCGAGCCCGACTGTTCAATCAACCCGTCCTTCATCACGACAATCTTGTCCGCCATCGTCATCGCCTCGATCTGATCGTGCGTGACATAAATAGTCGTGGTCTGCAGCCTCTGATGCAGCTCCTTGATCTCGGATCGCATCTGGACACGGAGCTTGGCGTCAAGGTTCGATAGAGGTTCGTCGAAAAGGAAGACGGCAGGATCGCGAACGATCGCGCGGCCCATCGCAACTCGCTGCCGCTGGCCGCCGGACAATTGCTTCGGATAGCGCTCGAGAAGGGCCTCAAGGCCCAGGATCTTGGCAGCGTTGCCGACACGCTGATCGATTTCCGTCTTCGGCATGCGTTTCAGCCGTAATGAGAAGCCCATGTTCCTGGCGACCGTCATATGCGGATAGAGGGCGTAATTCTGGAACACCATGGCAATGTCGCGATCTTTTGGCGCCAGCTCATTGACAATATGCTTGCCGATCTGGATCTCGCCCGAACTGATGTCTTCCAGACCGGCGATCATTCTGAGCAGGGTGGATTTGCCGCAGCCCGAGGGCCCGACGAGCACGACGAACTCACCATCGCGGATATCGACGGAAACGCCCTTGATGGCTTTGAAGGCGCCATAATCCTTGCGCGCGTTATTCACTCTGACATGGGCCATTTGCGTCCTCCCGGGGTCGCTCTCAAAGCTTGTTCAAAACGTTTCTGAGATAGGCGAGGCCAAGGCGTTCGCCCTCTTTTCGTGCTTCGAGATCCTTGCCCGGCCATCCGTAGGCGGCATCCTCGTGCTCGATCGAAAGGGTGCCGTTAAAGCCGTTGGTGCGGGCCTGCCGCAGGAACCGCGGCCAGTCGAGGAGGCCCTTGCCTGGCAGCTTGTACTGCCACCAACCCTTGCCGTGATAGCCGACGGCCTGCTGCGTGGCCGCATCGATTGCGGTATCCTTGGCGTGGAGGATGGCGATGCGATCCCTGACTGCGTCCATCGCGGCATAGGGGTCAATGCCAATGCGGATAAGGTGCGAAGGATCAAATTCGAGACCAAAGCGCCGGTCGGGTATCCGCTTGAAGAGCTCTTCCCAGCCCTTCGGCGTGGTTCCAATGAAGTTGTCCTTGGGGCCCGGCCAGTTCTCGATTGCGAAGATGAGACCGCTTGCTGCCGTCTTGCTGATCAGCCGATTGGCGAACTCGCCAAAACCGTCATAGTTGGCTTCGTCGTCAGCATTGTCGTCGCGTCCGGGAAAGATCACAAAGATCGGCACGCCCGCTTCGCCGATCGCCTCAGCAAATTCCTCCGTCCTGGCGCGAAGATCGCTACGCTTGCCGCGATCGCTGTCGAGCTGATTGCCGAAGTAGGTGATAGAGGAGACGAGGAGATTGTGGTCGCGAGCGAGTGTTACGGCGGCCCGCACCCTCTCCGGCGTCTTGATATGGCCGCCGACATCAATTTCGATTGCGTCGAAACCGGCAGAGGCAGCGAACTCCACTACTTCCTCAAGCGGCCGATCGTTGAATGTCGACGTATAAAACCCAATCCTCATCAAAATCCTCCCAGTGGCATTACCGGCTGCTTCAGTTGTTCAGGCGATCCATGAATTTGAGGGGCGAACGGGTGCGTTGAACGGCGTCGGCCGATGCCAGCATCAGGGCCGCCCCCATTGGCATCGCTGCCGCACCAAGCGCTGAGGCGTCCTCGCCGAGCGAGGCGCGATGCAGCGAAGGCAAAGTGATGTCTCCTGCCGTCAGATGTTCGTGAACATAGCGTAGCAACTCGTCGATCATGCGGATCGGGAGTCTGCCCCCTATAATGATGGCGTCAGGGTCGACGATCATGCCGATATGCTTGACCGCAACGGCAAGATGCGCACTCATTTCCTTAAGCCACTTCGAAACAAGCGCTCTGCCGTGCCCGTCAAGCGATAAGAGGTCCTGGGGTACGCTCGCACGGATGCCGTGCTCTGCCAGGAATTTGTAGAGGAAGAAGAGCGTCACCTTTTCGCCAAGCAGATCGACCTTCTGTGCGGTCTTGTCCCGGTCATTGGCAATCGGCAGCCAACCGATTTCGCCGCTCAGAGCCATGGCGCCGCGATGGCCGCTGCCATCGAGCACGAGGCCTCCGCCCAGGCAGGCATTGATGGCGATATAAAAGAAACTGCGGCTTTCCGCTCCAAGGCCGTAGTCAAGCTCGGCAAGGGCTGCGGCATTCGTCTCATTTTCGATGAAGACCGGATGCTGTGTCAGATTTTCAAGTGCCGCGCGTACGTCGAACTCCATCCAATCGGAGTAGTCGTCAGGCATGCCAAGGAACGAGATTTCGCCGAGCCAGTCCGGCATCGCAAGGCCAATTCCGGCCAGATGTGCGTCGTCGATCAGCCGGCTTCGCTGGAAATGCGATATCGCATCGGCCGTCAGCTGCATGAATTCGGCCGGGCGCACATAACGTTTCTCGTGATGGACGCGTGCGCGCACGTTGCCGACGGCATCAACAGCGACGATCGTCAGGTGATCGCGGTCGATGTTGATGCCGATCGCGAAGAAGGCGTCGGGATTGATCTCGAGCTCGATTGCCGGCTGGCCCCTCAGCCCATGCCGGCGGCGAGCCTCAATGATAAGCCCCTCGTCAAGCAGGCGATCAACGATCCGGGCGATCGCCGGCTTGGTAAAACCGGTCTGCCTGGCGATCTCGGCTCGTGAAATCGGTGCCTGCCGATGGATACAGCGCAGCACAACGGCTCTGTTGTGCTCGCCCGCATCCTCAACATTGGCCCCCGTCAGGTCGGGGGACAATCTGGTGCCGGTTATCTGGTTCATGAATCGGGATCCTTGATCAGCCACGGAAGCGCAAACCGTCCTTACCCCTTTACCGCGCCGCTGGTCATGGCACCGAGGATTAGCCGCTGGAGCGACAGGAACGCCACGATCGCGGGCACGACGGAGATCAGGCAGGCGGCCGCAAGCAGCTGGATGGACGAGTCGGTTTGCATGCCACGGAAGTTAAAGATTCCAACGCCGATCGGCATCAGATTGTTTTGTGTGAGCAGAAGAAAGGGCACGAGAAACTGCGACCAGCCTGCAATCACGGTGATGATGAAGACGGAAGCGATACCAGGCGCTGACAGCGGCAGGACGATCCGCCAGAAAACCGAAAACCGGTTGCACCCGTCGATCATGGCCGCTTCGTCAAGACTGCGGGGGATCCCGTCGACTGTACTTTTCAACAGCCACGTCGCGAGTGGCACGCCAAGAGCAATGTAGACCATCGTCACCGCAAAATGTGTGTCGAGCAGACCGAGACGGTTCATGTAGCGATAGAGCGGCACCATGATGACCAGCGGCGAGATCATCTGGAAGAGCAAAAGACCCATCATCGACAGCCCCTTGCCGCGGAACTGGAAACGCGAGAAGGCGTAAGCGGCCGGCAAGGCGACGATCAGGACGCCGAGGCCGCTCAGCGCGGCAAGCTTCAGCCCGTTCCAGAGATAAAGCGGGAAGTAGCTGTTGTTGAGCACTGTTACGAAATTGTCGATGGTGGGGTTGTGCGGGATATAGCGAGCCACGCCACGATAGATTTCGCGTTTGTCCCGCAAGGCCATCGACAGGAGATAGCTGAGGGGACCGGCGAAGAAGATGAACATCGCCAGCATGAAGAGGTAGCTCAGGAAATCGCCCGAGCGCGTGCCGGTACGCCTGCTCATTGCTGTTCCTCCTTGGGCAGGAACGATGCGTAAACGAAGGCAAGTCCGAGGCTGATGATCAGCATCAGAACTGAGAGCACACTTCCGCCGGAAAGATCGTAATTGCGGAAGACGATATTGAACACGTAAAGCGATATAACCTCGGTCGCGCGCCCGGGGCCACCGCCCGTCAGCGTGATGATCGCATCGAAAGTATTGAGCGTCATGATCGTAATGAGGATCATGTTGACGAGCATGGCTGCGCGCAGCTGGGGGATGGTGATGAAGAAGAACTGCTGCGAGCCCGTTGCGCCGTCGACATCAGCCGCTTCGTACAGCGAGGGGTCGATCGATTTGAGGGCGGCGTACATGACCACCATCGAGAAGGCAGTGCCGCGCCAGATATTGGCAATCAGCGCCGACCACGGGGCGATTGCCGGATCGGAAAGCCAGGCGACGACGGGCAGGTGCATGAGCCGCAGGATGCTGTTTAGCGCTCCGTATGGAGCCTCGGAAAACAGCATCTGCCAGATGATGCCGCCGGCAATCCCCGGAACGACCCAGGCAACGAGCGCCGTCGTGCGCAGGATGGTCGTGCCGAACAGGCCACGCTTCTCGCCGCGAACGACGACGACGGCCACGGCAAGACCCAGTATCTGCTGACCGATGACGCTGCCACCGACAAAAATTACGGTTGCCCACAGGATGTCGGGCAGCTGCGGCGAACTCAGCGTGTTTGATATCGTGCTCAGCGTATAGACGGGATTGTCGCCGATCAGAGTTGCATTGGTCAACGACAGGCGGAAAACGTCGATCACCGGGTAGAGATAGAAGATGCCGATGACGACGATCACGGGCATGATCCAGGGCAAGGGTGCCCCGGCAAAACGGCGCATGAACGGTCTGCTGTGAGGCGCGCTGGCAGCCTCGATGGCAATTGGGCTCATTGGGCTTCTCTGTCCGGGTTTGACACGAACGGCGACGCCCGTCATGGGCGCCGCCGCGATCTCATTCGCTAGAGACGCTTGTAAGCCTCCATCGTCGCGTTGAACGCGGCATCCAGAGCCTCTTCCGGCTTCTTGGTTCCAGACAGCACATCGCCCATCATGATCTGGATCTGGTTGGAGATTTCCGGATAGATCGGGGCGCCTGGACGGGCCTGACCATCGACGAGAGCCCCGGCAAAGGTCTTGTTGGCCTCGGTGGCGAAGACATCATACTTGTCGAAGAGCGCCTTGCGCGTCGGCAACTGCTGCTGCAGCGCGTTGGCTGGTCCCATATAGACTTCACGAGCAAGGTTGGCGCACATCTCCACCTTGTCCTTGTCCTTGCTGAACGAGGCGATTGTCCATCCGCCCGTTCCTGTGGATCGCTGATCGGCGGTTGGGCCGGGGATCGGCGAGAAGGTCCAGTTCTTGAACTCGTCTTCGTCGAGCGTGACCTTCAACTGGGCATATTGCCAGTTGCCACCGATGAAGAGAGCAGTGGTTCCGGCCGCCGCCGCGGCGTTGAGGTCGTCATAGTTGCCGATGGTTGTCACACGCTTCGGCGCTGCACCGGAATCAACGAGATCCTTGTAATAGGTAGGGCCTTCAGGAATTTCTCCTTGTTTTCACCCTCACCGAAGATCGGCTTACCGGAATCGTCGACGAGCTTGCCGCCGAGGGCCCAGTAGTTTGCCAGCCAGTCGAAGGTGGAACCCTCGTAGCGACCGGCGTTGAAGAGGATGCCTTCCATGCCCTGTTTTACGGAAGAAAGACCGGCCTTCTTTAGGTCATCCCAGGTCTGGGGAGCATCGGCAACGATCGACTTGTTGCGGTAGAGCACGCGAAGGTCCGTATCCCACCACCATGCTCGGATCGTCTGGTCCTTGTCGGTAATGCCGTTGCGGATGAAGGGGAAAAGATCGTTGATCTCGTCCTTCGAGAAATAGGGCGTGAAGTCGGCGAGGACATGGTTGACCATGAACTGGGAGAGCACGAAGGAGTCGACCGCAGCGCAATCCGGAGCATTTCCGGCCTTGGCCTGCTCGAGCATCTTGGCCTGTTCGGTGCCGATGTCAGCCGACATGAACTGCATCTGCAGCTTCCAGTCGGGATGCTTCTTGATGAAGTCGACGAAGAGTTTCTGATACCCCTCGGCAATAGCCGGATCGGCGTTGTTGGGACTATCGTTCGTGAGCCGTACGACGAGGGTTTTCGGTGCGTCGGCAGCGCCGATCCGGTCCTTTGTCGCGAGCTCCTGGGCAAATGCGGCAGGCACTGAAAATAACATTGTGCTCAGCGCTAGTGCGCTGATGAACGCTCTCTTCATGATGGGTCTCCTCCCCATTTAAACGGATACAGCCTGGTGGTCGGTTGACCTCTCCTCATTTCCATGCTGCATTAATTAGATTAAGTTACTTTGATTTGATGTCAAGCCGCAGCTTGGGAGGATTGAGATGCCGGCGACATTCAACACAAGTTAGCGGCTCGCAACCGCACTTCCCGATCACACAAGAATTGAGCCATTTCGGGCACCCGCAATGGCGTGGTGAGGCTTTGCCTCGGCTATGGCCAAATGTGACTTCTATGGAGGAAAAGATGCGCTTACTCATTCTCGGCACCGGTGGGATGGCAAACCAGCATGCTGTAAATTTCAAGGCGATCGACGGCGTTAGCGTCGTGGGCGGGGTGGACGTCGTGCCAGAACGGCTGGCGGTCTTTTGTTCGGAGCACAGCATCCCCAACCATTTCAGCTCGCTGGAGGAAGCCCTTGCCTGGGGCGAGTTTGATGCCGTTGCCAACGTCACGCCCGACCGTATCCATCACCCGACTACGCTTCAGGCGATTGCAGCGGGCAAACATGTCTTTTGCGAGAAACCGCTGGCGACCGATGCCATCAAGGCGATGGAAATGACCGATGCCATCGAGAAAGCGGGCAAGGTCGGCATGGTCAACTTCACCTATCGCAATTCGCCCGCCCTGCAGAAGGGCCGCCAGATGGTGCTGGCCGGTGAGATCGGCGAGGTCCGGCATGTCGAGGCATCCCACCTGCAGAGCTGGCTTGTCGGGCGTCATTGGGGCGACTGGAAAACCGAGAGCAAGTGGCTTTGGCGTCTCAGCAAGAAGCATGGGTCGAACGGCGCACTCGGCGATATCGGCATCCATATCGTCGATTTTGCCTCCTACGGCTCGGGACTGGATGTCGCCCATGTCTTCGCGCGGCTGAAAACCTTCAACAAGGCGCCGGGCGACAAGATCGGCGAATATGATCTCGATGCGAATGACAGCTTCACGATGAATGTCGACTTCACGACAGGGGCGATCGGCACCATCCAGGCGACACGAACTGCCGCCGGCCAGATGGATCAACTGCGTCTCAGGGTCTATGGCGAGACGGGGTCGATCGAGATGATCTATGACACCGGAAAGTCAACGCTGCGCGCTTGCCTCAAAGAAGACGTTCACACCGCGACATGGCGTGACATTCCCTTCGAGCCGGTGGAGACCAACTACCAGCGGTTCGTGCAGGCCGTCCGGGCAGGCAAGACACAGGAACCCTCCTTCCGCCGCGCGGCAAATATCCAAAAGGTGCTCGATAAGGCGCTTGCCTCCGACATCAGCCACGCAGACGAGGCATTGGCCTGAGACGGCACGTCGGTGTCAGACGGAAACCGGCGGCAGCAAGGTGTTGAGAAAGGGAAGCAGTGCCGCCCCCAACGCAACGCCGCCGCCACTGAAGCTTGCGGGTTTCATCGGCGAAATCCATGGCGTCAGGAAGGGCCTTTTGGATGTGTCACGGCGTTCGACGGAGAGCTGGTGAATCAGCGCCTCGATGGCGCCTCGCGGAAGGTCGCCGCCGATCATGATGGTGCTCGGCGCGATGAAGCCTGCAATCGCAATGATCGGGTCGAGCAGGTGGCTTGCGGCGTCGCGGATCCACTGGGTCAACTGAGGGGAAGACGCCTCCTCGCCCGCGATAAGGCACTTGAACTCGTCATCACTGACGAGTGCGCGCAGGGCGCCGAAGCCGACCACTGTGTTCAGCTGGACATTGTCGGGGCCGGTCAGCATCTCGCCGATGCTGCCTGCGCGTCCATGCATGCCTGAATAAGGAACGCCGCGAACGAGGAACCCGGCCTGCACATCTTCGTCGATGATGATCATCGCCAGTCCACCTTCGGGGGCAGGCGCGCCAATGGTGCGCTCGGCAAGGAGGCTTGCCGTGCACTCATTTTCCACATGGCTGCGAACAACGATCGATGCCGCGTCGAGCTCAGCGCTTTCTTGCGAAGTCCAATCATTTGACCCTATCCCCATGCCAATGATCGGCAGGCCGGCATGCCGACCCATCATGGTCTGCGTGGCTGAAAGGATCGACGGAACTCTTGCTGTCGGTACGAGCGGAAAATATTGGCGGTCACGGACCTGGCCGCTGAGATCGATAAGGACGGCTTCGCCTCTGCTTTGGCGGACCCTGACGCCGATTGAAAATGCGCCATCCGGGCGTAACGCAAATTCGGTGGCGGTTGCACCACTACCTGCGCCGCTTCGCCGGTGCGATGTCACCAGACCCTCGTCGGCGAGGCGGCGCAGAATATTGGTGATACCCGGGCCTGTGAGCCCGGAGTGCTGGCCGAGCTCCATGCGGGTCAATGGACCGTGCCGGCGGATTGCCTCAAGGATGACGCGGATATTTCTGTCTGCGATTTCTCCCGACCGCAAACCAATTGTTTTTCCCCGCGAAACGGCCGATTCATCTGGTTGGCGTCGTCGCGGCCCAGAACGAAGATACCGCATAACTGTCTTCCCCAAGCACCTGAATGCTTGTGTATCACAAGGAAAACTCTCGCAACTTATTTCTTGTGCGCTTGACGGGAAAACAAAGTTACTTAATCTAAGCGCTGCAACGCGCCTCGGTTGGAGGAGACGGGACGCGGATGCCAGCGGCCCAATCGCGCGACCACGTGTTCTCCCCGCCCACAGTTGCTTCTTTTCCGATAGGACCCGCCATGTCTCTCACGATTGCCCAACGCCTTGATCGTCTGAAGGTCCGTACAGCCGAGCTCGCCCACTGGCGCGACAGGCAAAGCGTCCTGATCGACGGCTGGACCTTTGAGGGCGAGCCGATTGCTCATCATCAGGATTGGCCACACCGCAGGGGGACGGTTCATTTCGCGACATCGGTGAGCGCGCCGCGCGACTGGCCAATCGACGAGACCCGCCTGCAGCTCGATCTCGGTGGTGAGAGCTTGATCACGTTGCATTATTCTGGCGGCCAGACCGAGACATTCGGGCTCGATCCCTATCATCAGGAGTTCCCGATCAAAGGCAGGGAGTTTTCGATTACCACGGAGAGCGTCGCGCGCTTTCCCTTTGGAGAGCCGAACCGGGCACCGCGGCTCAATAAGGCGCGGCTGATCTGGCTGGATGAACCGGTCCACAAGCTTCACCTTCTATTGCGGCAAATCGGCGAGGCCGCAGACGCACTCGAAACCCACGAGGTGGTGCCGCACATGATTGATGCGGCCGAACGGGCGCTTGGCAGCCTCGACTGGCCTTCGGACACATCATCCTATATTTCGCGCACATCCGATGCGGTCATGCAGCAGAAGATCTGGGAGCTGCCGGAGCTTCAGGTAAATCCGGCCGGTTTGAGTGAGGCGCAGAGCGCTTTGGCAGCTACGGCTTTCGATGCGCTGATTACCCGACTGAAGGAGCTTCAGACACGTTTTCCGCCGAACGGCGAATTGCTACTGACCGGCCATGCTCATATAGACCTCGCCTGGCTTTGGCCCTACGGCGAGACGCGTCGGAAGATGCGCCGCACTTTCAATACCGCGCTTTCGCTGATGGAGCGGTCGGACGACTTCCGGTTCAATCAATCGACTGCTCACTATTACGCGCAGATGGAGGAAGATGATCCCGAGCTTCTCGAGCGCATCAAGAAGAAGGTCGCCGTCGGCAAGTGGGAAACTGTTGGCGGCATGTGGGTCGAACCCGACACCAACATGCCAACCGGCGAAAGCCTTGTACGGCAGGTGCTTTATGGGCAGCGCTATTTCGAGAAGCAATTCGGCTTGCGCCACACTGTTTGCTGGCTGCCAGATTGCTTCGGCTTTTCAGGGGCATTGCCACAGATCTTGCGGCTTGGAGGTATCGACAGCTTCTTCACGATCAAGGTGAACTGGAGCGAGACCAATCATATTCCGTCTGATCTTTTCTGGTGGAAGGGGCTGGATGGAAGCAAGGTACTGACCCATACCTTCGACAACCCCATGCAGGGCTATAATGGTTTCGTGCAGCCGGACTGCTTCGTGCCGACGTGGAAGAATTTCCGCGGCAAGACGCAGCACGACACGTCACTGCTGGCGGTCGGCTACGGCGATGGCGGTGGCGGTGTTACCCCGGAGATGGTCGAACGCGAAGTGCAACTGCGTGACTTCCCTGCAATCCCCACGGCGCGCTGGGGCACGGTGAAGGGCTATTACGAAATGGCGCACCGGGTTGCGGCAGAAAAGGACCTTCCGGTCTGGGATGGGGAAATCTACCTCGAGCTCCACCGCGCCACGCTGACATCGCAAAGCGGCGTCAAGCGCAAGCACCGCCAAGCAGAACGGGCGCTGATAACAGCAGAGACACTCGCCTCACTCGCTCATCTTTTGGGCGCCGACAGACCTCAAAGCCTCGAGCCGGACTGGCGCGTCGTCCTGAAGAACGAGTTTCATGACATCCTGCCAGGCTCGAGCATACGCGAAGTCTATATCGATGCCGAACAAGAGCTCGACGGGGTTATACACAATGCCAGGCTGGAGCAGGCAAAGGCTCTCAAGTCGCTGTCGGCCAATCTTCCGGCAGGTGGAGTGTCGGACGCGTTGATTGCGGTTAACCCGTCACTTGCGCCGCGGCCACTTGCTGCAAAGCTCGCCGACGGAACGGTCCTGTCATGCGCCGATCAAGTCGCGCCTCTTTCCGTCGCAGTTTTTGATCGCAAGACGCTCAGGCCCGCCGGCATGTTGAAATCCACCGCGCACAGCCTCGAAAACGAGCATCTGTCGGTCGTCATCGGCAAGGATGGAGCCGTTTCAAGCCTCGTCCACAAGGCATCGGGAAGGGAAGCGATAGATGGCACGGCAAATCAGCTATGGGTCTATCCGGCCGACAAGCCCCGCAATTGGGATGCCTGGGACGTTGACGCCGACTATGCTGAAAAGGCTGTCCGCCTCGATAAGCCTGAGAGCATTACGCTTGTCGAACAGGGACCGCACCGTGCCGCGATCCGTGTCGCCTACCGGTACCGAAACTCAACGGTCACTCAGCTCTATGTGCTGACGGCCAATGCGCGCCGGCTTGACGTCGAGATGACGATCGACTGGCATGACCGGCGTACGCTTTTGAGAACGCTGAACCCGGTCGCTGTGGCCTCACGCACCGCCAACTTCGAGTGCGCTTACGGCGTCGTCGAGAGGCAAACGCATACGAACACGTCTTGGGAACAGGCCATGTTCGAGGCTGCCGCGCATCGTTTTGTCGATCTGAGCGAACCGGGCTTTGGCGTCGCTTTGCTCAACAACGCCAAATACGGACACAGCGCGCGCGGTAATGTCATCGGTATGAGCCTGGTGCGTTCACCGATCTATCCCGATCCACTTGCCGACGAAGGCGAGCAAAGCTTCACCTATGCACTGATGCCGCATGAGGGCGCATGGCATGAAGGAGGCGTTTTGCAAGAGGCGATCGATCTCAATCAGCCACTCGTTACCATCGAGGCAAGCGGTCTCTCGGTGGGCGCACTATCGCCTCTCGGCGTGGAGGGCATACCGGTCGCCCTCTCGGGATTGAAGCCGACCGAGGAGGGAAAGGGTCTGATCCTGCGGATTTACGAACCCGCAGGCCGCCGCGGGCGCCTGTCACTGACATTGCCATCGGGATGGCAGGCTTCAGGAGCGTTGAACATCCTCGAAGAGCCGATTGAACGTGTTGGACCTGCAGATATCATGCCCTTTGAAATCCGGACCTGGCGGTTGCAGCCACGCTAGCAGCAGCCGGGTGAGGGTCGGCAATGTCATGTCTGGCTTTGTTTATATGGGCCCCGCCTGATTGCAGCGGTCGGCTAAATGACGGTCGCTGGCTGGACCCGATGACTGGCACTCGGTCACGCTTTTCCCCACCGGGGCTAACCGTCGCCTGCAGCGCCTTTCGAGGCCCTCAATCCAGAAGGCGGTACCGTCGACCTATTCCTCCGGCGGCAAGACCTTCCACGGCAAGATCATCAAGCAGGGCAACAAGTGGCTGCGCTGGGCCTTCGTCGAAGCGGTGACACCCGCCATCGTCACCGATCCGCAGCTGCGCGCCCAATACGAACACCTGAAGTTCAGAGGAGTAAACAAGGCGCGCGTGGCCGTTGCGCGCAAGCTTTTGACGATCGCCTTCCAGATCCTGCGTGACCAGCGCGCCTACGAGCCGCGCGGTGCCAGCCCCACGGAAGGCGCGTCGACGATATCCCGGTTGTCCTGATGATCATCTAGCGAGCCCGGTAGGACTGGGCTGCGCTCCTTAGGGAGAATGGGAAACCGGGAGCCGAACATCACTCTGTGACCGAAGCCAACGCATCAGGTCACGCATTGGAGATTGGTTCGAGAACCGCAGGACGGCAACACTCTGTCCAGCGGAAGGAAAGATTGAGCCGGTCGGCTCAATGCCGATCAAAACGAAACTGAACCCAAGGAAAAGCCGCCAGTTCAAGGCGTTCTGCCCCTTGTGTTCTTTCATTGGAGACGGTCATGCCAGCCGCGTCGAGACCAGTTGTTCCGGTGTCAGAACGCGCTTTGGCCGCCGTCCACGACGAGAGCTTGGCCGTTGACGTAGGATGCGTGATCCGACAACAGGAACAGCGCAACGCGCGCCATTTCCTCGGCTTCCGCTAATCTTCCAAGCGGGATATCGACCGCCAGCGGATGCGAAAACGTGCCGTCATCTTTCGTCACCATTCGGGCCGACGTCATCGGCGTGCGCGTGATGGATGGGTTGAGGCAATTGACGCGGATGCCGACCGGGCCGAGTTCCACCGCAGCCGCCCGCGCCATAGCAACGACACCGCCCTTGCTTGCGCTGTAGATGGATGTGCCGACGGCGCCGATATTGGCGAGCACCGATGCATTGAACAGAATCGCTCCACCGCTGCCCTGCCGCTTCATCTGTTCGACCTCCGCCTTGAGACAGAAGAAGGAGGCCTTCAGGTTCGTGTCGATAACGCGATCCCATATTTGCTCATCGAGCGTTTCGATCGGCCCACCACCCGTAATTCCGGCATTGTTGAAGGCACAATCCAGCCTGCCATACTGCGCCACGACTTGCGCTATAATGGCCGGAATGCCCTCAATGACGCCGAGATCGGCCTGGACGAACATTGCCTGCCCACCAGTTGCGGAGATCCCGGAGACGACTTCTTCGCCCTCCGCCGCGCGACGGCCGGTAATCGCGACTTTGGCTCCCTCCTGTGCAAACAATATCGCGCTGGCGCGGCCAATGCCCGATGTGCCTCCAGTAACAAGCACGACCTTGTCTTGTAATAGTCCCATGTTCGTTTCCTTCCAGACCTCGAATTATTCGGATGGAAAACGGCGCCTCGGGCGCGGACCAAAGACAACATGCACGCGCGGTCACGGTCGCAGCAAAAACCACCCGAATGCCTGTCGGTTGAGAACGCGCTGTGCGCGTCGGCGGCATCGGCAAGGGGAAAACGCGATCGATGACCACTTTCAAACGCCTTTGGCAGTATCCCGCAGCAGATCATCGACCACCTTATGGACAGGTTCGCGGTCGATGGAGTTCCAGAAAAGACGCCGTGGAGGCTGTTATTCCCATTCTATAGTAATACTGGATCCAGGCGCTCGCAATGACCTCGACGAGTGTCCGCGATCTCGCGTAAAGTCGATATCGCAGGTCTGGACTTCTTAAACAACCCGCGACTGCTGCCGCGCCATGACAGTCAAATGAACCGTACGCGAGACGACAAAACCGAGAGTTTCGTAAAGCCCCTTGGCGCCGTTCTCGGTCTTCACATGGAGAAAAGCCAGCGATCCTTCCGAAAGGATTCTCGCAGTGAGGCCAGCGACCAACGTCTTCGCCAGGCCACGGCCACGAAACGCCGGATCGGTGCAGACCGCGCTTATTTCCGTGTGGCAGGTCATGCGAATGCGCTCGCCGGCCATAGCCGCTAGCCGGCCGTCTTCGGAGCGTACGCCGAAATAACGCCCCATCCTGATGGTGCCAGGAAAGAACGGTCCAGGCTCTGTAGCTGCGGCGAGCGCCAGCATGTCCGGTACGTCGTCGGTCCCAAGCTGAAGCTCCAGACCTGGGTCGTCAATGAGTAGTCGCTCGCATACCATCTGCTCGAGCGGACGAGCTCGCAGGACCTGCCATCCGCTCGACACCTCGAGCGGCGCGGCCGTGAAAAAGGCGACGCGCTCGTCGGGAGCGAGGACTGACCCAAGCTGGTCGAACGCTTCGGGTGACGTTACGGCAAGTCCGGCAAAACGTGACACGTCGGGGTGATAGCAGGCAGCCAGATCCCCGCCACGACGGAAGCCTTTCTGCTCGGTGTTAAGTGCATGCCAGATCGGATTCTCGAGCATGGAAATTTCGGTCATCGGTTCTCCAATGCGACGGCTTTCATATTGCCCCGATCTACCTTGGGCCGGCCGCCAGCAGCGAAGCGATCGGACGAAGAGGCCCGATGGGTATCAGCTCGAAAGTCAAAAGCCCTGCGATGCCGAGGGGAAGCTGCTTCAAAAGGCTGTCGGCCTCTTCGATCGTCTGGGTCGTCATTACGAAGATGACACCTTTTCCATCGTAGCGATGCCAGAACTGATCGATCTTGCCATCGAGGTAGAGCTGGAGCGTCGCGCCGACCTCGCTCAACATATATTGGTTTCGTTGCTCCGGCGTCATCGACGAAGTGCCGATGGCAAGGAATTTCGTTGTACCCGACACGGTCGTTCCTCAGATCTTATTTTGCCGAAGTTCGGCGGCATTCAATAATATGGGCATATGCCCATATTTCAAGTATGGTGTACGAACGTCGATGGCATTTGCCGGTGATGGCGTGTCACCGCGCGGTGAAATCTGTATCTGCGACCTTCTTCAAAATCGTTCGCAGATCGGTCGCCTCGCCTTCGCCGATGGCTGACTCGAACCCAGCCTGAGCGCGTTCCCAAAGCGGTCTTGCACTTTCCAGCGCATCGCCACCTGCTTTAGTCAGGGCGATCTCGCGGCTCCGGCGATCCTGGCCGACCGACAGCGAGACATAGCCCTGGGCTTCCAGCGGCCGGAGATTGTGACCGAGGGTGGCGCGGTCCATGATCATGACGGACGCGAGCGGCCGGAGGGCGATCGGCCCGAGGCGTCCGATTTCGAGCAGCAGCATGTACTGCGTCGCCCTGAGTCCCGAAGGCGCCAGCGTCTGGTCGTAGAACTGGGTGACGCGACGCGTGGCCTGTCGCAGCACATAGCAGTTGCAGGGGGTGGACAATGGCGGATCTCGTTCGGTTCGTCAGAGTGCGGAACATTACGGTTTTTTCCTGAAATTGCCACGACAGGGGACGGCGCCAGGCTCCGTCGGCCGCCCGCGCAGCTCGCTCAGCCGCTTCGTGTATCGGCCGGTTTCCACGGATAGAGCACCACTCTTCCCATCGATCAGCACGCCTTCCGGCATCAACATCACACACCTCATATCCACTGGCCCGCAGAGCCGCTATCAAACAATGTAGCCGCAGCCGAAGATACGGCCCGTTCGCAAAAGTCGCTGTTAAGCGTCTATCATCCAACGAGGTAGCCGCCATCGACCGGCAGAGTCGCGCCGGTGATGAAAGCCGCTGCGGGTGAGCAAAGGTAGAGGATCGGACCGACGAGATCGTCTGTCGTGCCCCAGCGTTTCAGCGCCGACCGTTCGGCGATCTTCTTCTCGCTCTCGGGGTTGGACCAGAGCGGTTTGGTCATGTCGGTCCTGTGGTAGCCCGGCGCCACCGCGTTCACCCGCACGCCGTCGCGGCCGTAGTTTTGCGCGAGTGCCCGCGTGGGCGCTGTGACATTGTTTGAACTCGTGAGACGGCAGGGCGTGGTTTCGGTTCTAGGCGATTTGAAGCGATACGGCGTTCCATTCCCCCATGGCCCGACGGCGGTGGGTTCGGCTCTGTGGCGCGGATCGGATTGCCTGGTGTGGAACGAAGAGGTTACGGACGGTGGAGAAGATCGACACGAATTGCTGCAGTGATCCGATCGACCGGAAACCTTGCCTCGTTCGTTCTCGTTTTCGGAAGGGCAGATGAGAATTCTCCGCGCGGTTGTTCAACCCTTTATGAGAACGGTGCTCGACGCCCGGCATGACTTGGCGTGCGGCGGCTTTGTAGGATCGCAGCTTGTCCGTGATCATCCGCTTCCATAACCAACATTTCTGGCCATTGGCCTTCACGACAAGCTCGTCGAGATGCCAGACGTCGTTATGTGAGGGCGGTTTGCGGCCCAGACGGCGCCAGCGGCGGATCGTCTCGCAAGAAACGACCACGCCGCGCTCGAGCATCAACTCTTCGACTTCACGCAGGCTGACATTGAAGCGGAAATAGAGCCAGATCGCACGCGCGACAATCTCGATTGGAAATCGATGGTTCTCGTAAGTCGGGGCGGACTTGCTCATTCCTTGCAACTATCACAGCGCGGTTGACAAAAAATCAATGTGACAACACCCATGCAGAATATCGACCGATGTCGGTTCCAGTCACGGTGATCTCTTCAACGGAGGCTCTGCCCATGCGGTTCCCCAACAACACTCGGAATACGGCACATCGATGCCCGTCCAACAACATGACATCATCGGGATGACTGCGGCTCCGATGACCATATCACGAGCTTTTCCTCACTCTCGCCACGTCATCCAGCCTCCATGTTTGTTAGAAAGCCGGACGCCGACACCGTGGAGGCGAATCCAATTCGTACCCACAGCCGCGTGTTATTGTATTTTGCCTCCTTGAATGGAGCCGAGCTATGCCATATATTTTGTACAGAAAATGTGACATCCAATATGGCAAGAAGACGATGGGCCAGGCTCTCAAGCAACCCGCTCAAAATGAACCCTTAATTCTGTCCTACATGGACAGGTCCGGCAAGATTGGCATTTCGCAGGTTGCGGACGGATTTGGGATGTCCAGGGGCCAGCTTGCAGAAACAGCCGGATTATCACGCGAGACGCTCTACCGAGCGGAGCGAAGCGGAGCAGCAAAAGCCCAGGGGCGCCTGCGAGAAATGCTTGAAATCATCAGCCGGGTCAGCGACTGGGCAGGTGGCAAAGAACAAGCCATGGCATGGTACCGTGCTCAGCCGCTTCCGGCGTTTGGCGGAAGAACAGCAGAAGCGCTCGTCAAGGACGGCAAGGCCGGGGCGGTCAGGGACTATCTCGATCACATGGCGGTTGGTGGCTTTGCGTGAGGTTTACCTCAACCTGCTACCGAGCCCATGATCCACGCTGGTCTTTCAAACCGACGTCCGGTGACGGTGCGGCGATCCGTGGCGCTCGCTTCAATCCCCGGGGCGTACCGGCGCTCTATCTCGGATTGAGCATCTTAACGGCCATAAAAGAGGCCAACCAGGGTTTCGCTCACCGTATCGACCCCTGTGTATTGTGCTCTTATGAAATCGACTGCGAGGATATAGCCGATCTCTCCGCCGATGAGGGCCGGAGGGAATTCTCGGTGACGCTGGAGGACATGAGCTGCGCCTGGGCGACCGCGCTTGCGAACGGCAACCGGCCGTCCTCTTGGTCAATCTACGACCGGCTTACGGCCAAGGGTATTGCCGGCGTTGTTGTTCCGAGCTTTGCGCCCGGCACGGATCCGTCAGACCGCAATCTGGTGCTCTGGGACTGGGGACCGAACTTGCCCCATCGGGTAGAGGTTTTCGACCCCAGCGGGCGGCTGCCAAGAGACCAACTGTCTTGGCTCTGATGGCGACCCTGATGCTTACCTGTTCCTGTCCTGCACCAAGCCTCGTCGCAACATGCCAAGGGGTCAGACGTCACCGGACTTGTAGGCGCCTGGCTGCCATTGCCACACTTATCACCATTGCAATTACAAATCGGTCTTGGTGCGAGTAATGCGAAGCGGGAGCGACACGGATTGGCTCATTGGCCTTGCAAGGCGGGCGTCTCACCGATACTTCGACTAACGAGCGCGTACGCACAACTCAACGCGCAGCGGCACTTTCCCAGATAAATCTGAAGGATCTCTAAAGAAAGCTCATGGAAACCGAAACAGTTACGATCGAAAGCCGGAATGACTTCGCGCAATGGGCAATCGAGCGCGCACGGGCAATCGTCGCCGAGCAAGGTGGAAACTTGGCGATTGCAGCACGCGATATGGATGAACCGGCAATCGCTGCGACCGGAAACGCACTCGGAGCCGCCATTGCAGAGGCTCTCCTTGAAGTCTTCGACGTTCTGGTGCCAAACGACGACGAATAGGCTGAGCTGCGGGCCCCGTCCTTTGCCCCACCTAAAGGCTGAGCCATCCTCTTCGAACGGATGCGCCAAACTTTCCCGTCAAAGTGGTATTATGCTATGTACTCTAGCTCTTCTGTGAGCAGGGTTTATCGGCACCAAGGCCCGACAGACCCCGGTTGGCCCTTGTCCGCCTCTGTCGACAGCCAGGCCGCGACATTTGCCGCGGCCTCGGCATTCCGGAAAGCAGGCCGTCAACTCATGAACGAGCAGCACCTTTAAACGCACCGAAGATCACGTGATGGCCAGCGGCGCGGCGGTAAAGTTAGCTGCCTTTGGCGACGGCTCTACTGCGCGGTGGCGTTCCAAAGACCATGCACCATCTTGCGGAGCAGGAGGGACTCGGCCCAGCGGTCGGTCGTGTCGTTACCATCCCTTCCGGTTATCGCGTAAGGCTTCGGTCCCAGCTCACAGGTAAAGACCAGTTTGGCGTCTTCCGAAGCGCGCGCACGCCACGCGCGAAAACCGTACTCCCACCAACCCAGGAAGAGATCGACCCACGGACGATGGTGCGGGAAGGAGATCTCGATCTGCACCTGTTCACGCGAGGCGACACGGCCGTGGAAGGCGTGAGCATTGGCAAGTATGCGCCGGATGGATGCATCGTCTTCCTTCGTAACCGGAAAGGCGAATTCGCGAGCGACGAGGAAGTGCGAGAGGTCGGCGAGGAGTGGCAGATCCGGTCGCCGATCGAGAAGGTCGAGCGTGAAGTACAAGTCCGTCGTCATCCGGTCGCGATGGGTTTCGATGAAAACGGGAATCCCGGCGTCCTGCGCAAGCCGCATCCAGCCGTCGAGGAGCGGTAGGCAATCCTCCACTCTTCTCAGGCGCACGTCGGGCTGCAAATTGATATGAGTGACCGGAAATTCTGCCGCGAGCTCCAGCGACAGGCGCAAGTCCTCCACGGAACGCGGAAAGCACACGCCTTCGATCTTCAGCCCCCTGCCCCGGATCGCCTCATTGAGGCCTACAACATCCGATCGCTTCGTATAGTGGGCGCTGATGCCGTCGAAGCCCGCCTCCGCAATCATCTCGATGTTCTCTTCGAGGCTGCGCTCGTGGCCGTCGGTATGGCGGCGCTCCATGGCCCAGAGCGACTGAAAGAACAACAACTCCTGCATCACGCAGCCCGCGCAGTTTTGAGAAGGGCCTTCAGATTGACCGCCGGGTCTTCCAAATCAGCAGCATCTGGATTGACACCCGCCATGATCAGTAGCTCCGCCAGCTTGATTTCCTTGGCAAGGCTGTTTCCGGTGCCAAGTCCTGCGGCAGCAACGAGGCGGCCGTCTTCGAGATAGAATTCAAGCACACCCGCGTCAAACGAGCGGAGGACGATCTGATGCCGCGGCTGCGGCACGCCAGCGACCTGCAGGCCGAGATCATACTGATCCGACCAGAACCAGGGCATCGCAGCAAAGGTCTCGTTCGCACCGCACATATTGCGGGCGGCAGTCTCCGCCTGGTTGCGCGCGTTGCGCCAGCTTTCGAACCGGACATGGCCACCTCCCGGCTGGGCTACTGCGGCACAGTCGCCGGCAGCAAAGATATGTCGATCGCTCGTGCGCAGAAAGCTGTCCGTCAGAATGCCGTTATCCGTCGCAAGCCCCGCTGCTTGTGCGAGTTCAACGTTCGGCACGACGCCAATTGCAGCCACAACAATATCGGCGGGAACCTGCTTACCATCAGCCAGCACGACGCTATCGGATCTGACTTCAGCAACGCCCTGCCCGAGATAAAAGCCGGCGCCCTCCTCGACGTGGCGGGCGTGCAGGCTTTGTGCAAATCGTGCCGGCACGGCGCGACCGAGCGGCCTTGATGCAGCCTCGATAATGTTGACAGCAACCCCCTTGCCGCGCAACACCGCTGCAAGCTCCATACCGATCAGTCCGCCACCGATGATGGCGACGGTTCTGGCGCTCTCCACGCGTGAGAAGATCGTGGACGCGTCCGAGAAAGTCCGGAAATCAAGTGCCCGTTCCGCGCCGGGGCAGCACAACTGCCTGGGGCGCGCGCCGGTTGCAAGAAGCAATTTGTCATAAGCCAGCGCCTGTCCGTCGCTCAAAACGACGCGCCGCTCGTGCGGATCAATCCAAGACACCGATCTGCCGGGAAAATACTCGATGCCGGCAGCGTCCAGTGCCTCAGCGGAGCAGATCGCTTTCATCTGCACCGCCCCGTCCAGTGGTTTGGAGAGAGGCGGTCGCTCATAAGGCATGTTCGGCTCGGTGCCGACCATCGCAATGGCTCCGCCGTATTCAGCCTCCCGCAAGGCAAAGGCTGCGCGCGTGCCGGCTTCTCCGGCGCCGATAATGACGATCCCGCTCATGCGTTCTCCCCTTGAAAAGTGGCCGGCGCATGAAAGCGCCGGTCGGAAGGATCAGTTCTTATTTGTGTAGTCGGCCATGTTCTTCGGCGTGACGAGTTCGAAGGGCACCCAGACTTGCTTGTCGATGGCTTTGCCGCGCGCAAGTGCGACTGCAGAATCCACTGCACTTGCTGACTGGCTCTTTGCGTTCTGGAAGACGGTCGCATCAAGGTCACCGGCAGCCATTGCGGCAAGGGCATCCTGGGTTGCGTCGATACCGATGACAATCACGTCGTTCATAGAGACGCCCGCTGCCTTCAACGCTTGAACAGCGCCGATGGCCATTTCATCGTTATTTGCAAAGACGACATCGATCGGTTTACCCGCGGTGATCCAGTTCGTCGTCAGGTCCATTGCCGTCGTGCGGTTCCAGGCGGCGGACTGCTCGTCCGCAATCGTGACACCCTTGCAATCTCCGGCCGCCAACGCTTCCTTGAAGGAGTTGGTGCGATCGCGCGAGGCCTGGTGAGCCAGATCGCCCATCAGAATGTAGACCTGCGCATTGCTGGCCTTTCCCTTCTCCTTCAGAAGCGAACATGCCGCTTCTGCGCCAAGCCTGCCGGAATCCGTTTCCTTCGAACCGACATAGGCCTGCTTTTCCGGCAACTTGCCCGAATTGTCGGGTTCAAGGTTGAGATAGACCAGAGGAATGCCGGCTTTCTCTGCGGCTTCGCTGATGCCGGGGGCAGCAGAGGTGTCTGTCAGGGTCATGACGATGGCATCGACACCGGCGGCTATGAAGTTGTTGACCTGGTTCAGCTGTTTGGAAATGTCCGTCTGGGCATCTTCCACCTGCACGCTGACACCATCGACCTGCGATGCCCGGGCAGTGATGCCTTCACGCAGAAGCGTCTGGAAGTTATTGTCGAAGCTTTGCATCGAGACGCCGATCGTTTCAGCGAAGGCAGCACTTCCCATCATGGCGGCCAGAGCAGCCGCCAAGCACACTGATTTCATGTCATCCTCCGTAAGGTGCCGGATCACCCCGATTGCACTCCGGAAGCCCGATGGGCTATTGGCTGAAGCGCGGCCTAACCGAGGGCCACTCGAACCTCTCCATCAACCACCTCCGCAGGATAGGTCTTGAGGTTCTCGCAGGCCGGAAGCCGCATGGCCTCCCCCGTCCGATAGTCGAAGGCGCCGGAATGTTTGGGACATTCCACCTCGAAGTCCATGACGAGCCCGTCCGCAAGATGGATCTTCTCATGGGTGCAGAGACCGGCCGTGCAGTAGATGCTGTCATCCGGTCCGCGGTAGATCGCATAGGTGCGGCCTTCATGATCAAAGCGGATCGCGCCTTCCTGTTCGATGTCTTCGAATTTGCATGCGGATACCCAGCTCATTTGGCGGCTCCCTGCAGTTCGGAGGAAGCCTTGCGGGCGGAGAGCCTTTCCTTGCGCTTGCGATAGCGTTCCTGCATGCGGGCCTCGCCGTCGGCAGAGCCGTCATGCCAGGTCCCGAACCACTTATCGAGCGGGATCAGTGCATCGCCGTAGTTCACCTCGAAATACTTGTGGTGCAGGTAATGTGCATAGGCGTGGCTGTCGACGAGCTTGTCTTCACCCACTTCCACCTTGTCAAAGCCCACATGACCGGGGATTGCGCCGAAGCCCGCATAGTGAAGCTGATAGAGCATCAGGATCGGGTTTGACGGCAGAATGAGGTGATAAAACGCGGTCCCGAGATAAAGGAGATGTTCCACCGGATGCATCGACAGCGACGACCAGGGCGACGGATTCACCGAATTGTGGTGTACCGAGTGCACCCACTTGTAGAGGAACGGCGTGTGGATGAGCCTGTGGATGCAGAAGAAGTGGAACTCATGGATGATAGGAACAACGAGCGCGACAAGCGCCAGTGTCCACGGATTTTCCGAAAAGCTCAGCCACGGCGCGTAGCCATTGGCATGAGCCCAGAGCATCACGACCTCGATGCCCGTCCAGATCGTCACGCCCGACAGGAATGTACGCAACATGTTGTCGAGGTTCTGGCGATCAAACCAGAAGACGTTGTTCTTCTGATCAGCCGGGAATTTGGCATTGTACTTGAAGCGGTTTTCCTGCCGCTTCAACACATAGAGATGAAGCTCGAAGGCTCCGTAGAACAGGAACACGCAAACTGCGTTGACCGCATAGAGCCAAAGTGCCCACCCAACACTCAACGTCTGCAGCGTCTCGACTGGCGGAATGATCAAAGCCCAATAGGCGACAGCAGAAGCCGCGAAGATGACGTTCCAGGGGAAGAAATAGTGCGGCAGCCACTTTGCGATTGCCAACAGCTTTGGGGGAAAGACGAACAGCGGCGCAGTCTCGACCGGCTTGTTCGGCGCCCAGTCGCCTCGCTTGTTCCGCGTCCCGTATTTCAGGTCGTCCATGGCGCTCTCCTTCGGCAAATCCTTTTACGGAAAGGAGTGGCCAAGCGCCTGAATCCGTGTCGTTTCCCTTGAAACGCCGGCTCTCCTCCCGCTTTTGAAACTAGCAGGAGACACTGAAACCTGCGAAGACTTCATTGATCAAAATAGATCAAAGGCTTTCGGCGGTGATCGTGATGAAGCGAATGGGGTTACGGTCAGGCTCGATCTTCGTAAGACCGACGCGGTGCAGCACGATATCGAGGGCGCGCTGCGCCTGTGCTTCGGGCGCCTGATCCAGCACCACGTCCATGATACCGTCGCGCAGCGCCGTGCGGGTGTAGTCGGTCAGTTCGTGACCGACGAAAAGAATGTCTCTGCCCCGGTCGCTGCGGCGGAGAACGTCGATCAAGGCGGAATTCGCGCCACCGGCATTATAGAGCCCGACGAGGTTCGAATACTTCTGCATCGCCATGATCAAGGTCTCCGCACTGAACCGCTCCTCGTCGCGGGTAAAGCCGAGCCACTCGAAGTTGATCGAACCGGGGTGATCACGGAAGTACTCGGAAAAGCCGCGGATCCGATCGCGATGCACCTGGTAGATAGGGTGGCAAAGGGCGACAACCGGTCCCTGCGACCGAACCATGCGGCAGATGAAATGGGCCGCCGTGCGGCCGGCGGCATAGTTGTCTATTCCGACAAATTCGACCTGATCCTCAGACGCGCGCGTAACCACATGGACGATAGGGATACCCTGCGCTGCCACAGCTTCCACCGCCGCCTTGACCAGCGGGCTGTTGGGGACGGCGAGTATAAGCCCAGCTCGCGGATAGTCCGCCGCTGTGATTGCGCGAGCGATTTCCTGCGGGTTCATTTCCTCGACGAAGCGCCTGTGGACGACGACCAGCGGATCAATGCTGTGGGCAATCTGTTCGAATGCCTTGGAGAGCCGCCGATAAAACGTGGTTTCCGGACGGACCATCAAAACGTCAACCCGCAGCAGGCCGCGATGCGTATCGGGAAGGACACGCGGATAATCCAGACTGCGCGCGGCAATAACGACCTTCTCGACCAGTTCCGGCCTGACGCCCCCTCGCCCGTTCATCACTCGCTCGACGGTGGCCGTCCCCACCCCCGCCTCGCGGGCAATATCCGTGTAATTCGCCCTGCTCATGTTCCCCCCGCGTGTCGCGGAATTATCCAATGGGCACCGCCGTTTTGCAATCTTGCCCTTAGTTCGAACCAACGTGGGCCGATCAAAGAGCTGCTGTCAATCGAGGCCGCCGTTCAAAGCTGGAGGGTCATCTCCACCATCGTTGGCTTAAAACCCACAGACGCGAAGAGACGTTGCCCGGCGTCGTTGCGATGCGCCGTCGACAAGACGATCTGCGTGGCCCCACGCCCTCCCAATTCGCCGACCATTGCCGCCAGCAACGCTCGACCGGCTCCTCGTCGACGGTGGCGCTCCTCGACGAAGATGTCATGGATGACGCCAGCCGGCCCACGTAGTGACATATAATCGGATCCCTCAAGACCCGCATAAACGTATCCGACGACCCTTCCATGGACCTCGGCAACAAGCACCACGACGTCGGGCTTGTCGAGTTGACTTCTCAGGTGGCTCGAATAGGCCGTCGGAGTTCTAGGACCTCCGGCGATAAAGCGTCGCTCATCCCAGCCGTGGTGGATCGAGACAAGCTCCGCTCCGTACATGCCAAGGAGATCGATGTCTGCCTTTGTGGCTGGCCTCAAGGTCGTCTCAAACTCGTCGCTGGTTTCCGGTTCCATTTTGCTTTCCAGTTCCATGCTTTGCAGGCTCATTCGCCGCGGTAGCGAAGCGCCTCGACCAGCACCGAAAACGCGGCCGAAGTTTGCCGCCTGCTCGGGCAGTATAGATGATAGCCCGGAAATGGCGGGCACCAGTCGTCGAGCACCCGGATCAGCCTGCCGCTCGCAAGATGGTCGGCGACACTATCCTCCATGACGAAGCCCAGGCCGAAGCCATCCACGCTCCGTCCCCGACACTATGTCCACTATCGTGTTGATGACGTATTGGCGCGACCCCACGCGCTCATCCTAACGACCTTTAGGTCTGTCACAACATTCTTAAAGGTCTTGAGCGGATACGAACCGACGACACGTTATTTACTTCGTCGACGCAATCGACTTGCAATCGCTCCACATCCGGCGGTGGCGACCAAACCGCTCACTTGCCCAGCTTCGTAGCCGCAACAGCGTGCGGCATCAGGAACGTGGCAATCTCGGTGAGGACGTCCGTCAGATCGCCAGGATCGTGTGCAACGAGGCGCTGACGTTTCTGATTTCCTTAGCCATTTGCGGTCAGTGCCTCGATATACGGACGGATTACAGTCCCCACGCCACCACGCTCGGCTTGGTCAGCGATTTCGCCCGGAGTAGCCCTTCGTTGCCGCAGCGCCTCCTGCAGCCCCTCTATCGCTACGGATAGGCCAATCTTGTTGCGGTAGCGAAAGCAATCGGCAATCGTTTTGGCGATTCCAAAAATCTTCACCGGAACGCCTTCAACGACATGGGTCTGGACGCTTTCATTGAGAAGGCTGTCTGTGAAACGCACGATACGCACAGCAGGGCCGTCCGGTTGCGGGGCCCAGTCTTTGCGGCCTATGGCAAGCCAGATTTGTCTCGGAAGTTGATCCGTCAAGCCGTGGAAAGCGAGGGCCGAAACAAGGCAGACAACGGCTTTCGGGGCGCGCTTGGCAATCTCCGCCAGACTGTGGTTGGCATCGAGTTCCGCATCGGGAAGTTGATAAAGACCGCGGGCAAGCCGCACGACCTCACCATCCCGTTCCATTCGGCTCATGGTAGCCGCCGTCACGCCTGCATTCCGCAGTTCCGCGAGACGTGCTATCCCGCATTCAGCGAGCACGATTCGGGCGATTTGGCGTTGCGTGATGGAAGCCAGCATTGATACAAAAACTCGGACCCTAGACTCTATTATCCGAGGATTTGTATCACAGTCTCTAGACTTGGGAAAGCCGTCGACTGGCGAACTAGTTCGTTCGCGACCATCGATAACACCATCCCGTATCCTCGCACCCGCGGCAGTCCGCGCATGGCTCCCGCGCAATGAGCCTTGACATTCAAGCAAGCACAAGCCTCGTCAGCAGCACCCACGACGAGCATGAGTGCCATCGTCTACCCCTTGGTGTTGGATTTTCGTTGCCTTGGTAAGTAGATCTTCGTCGAATGCTTTTGCAGATCTTGCAGAGCCCACTCATCTAAGCCCGCGCTCAGGCGATTGGCTTGTCAATTGATGCGAATTCGACACTGCGCAACGTTGTTGGCCGAAACGGCGAACGTTTTCCGTCCTCCTGTCTCGAGCAGCCTCATGCATAATGGGCCGCTTGTACGCGGCCCATTATGCGACATGGCCCCCAGACGGCTCGGTTCCTCCAGGGCTCAGTGCGCGACAAGCACCATCTTCTGGTTTACCAGCTCCTTGATACCTGCTCCTGCGAGCTCGCGACCGTAGCCGGATCTCTTGACCCCGCCGAACGGAAGCTCCGGCCCAGTGAAAGAGGACGTATTGATCCACACGGATCCGGTCTCGACCTGCGACGCTAGGGATTTCGCCCGTTCAACGTCAGCAGTGAATATCGCCCCCGAAAGGCCAAAATTCGAGTCGTTTGCGATCCTCACGACCTCATCATCGTTTTTTATCACATGGACCTGCGCCACGGGGCCGAAGAACTCCTCGAAATAGGCGGGGTTGTCTCGAGACACATTGGTCAGGATGGTCGGCTTGTAGTAGGCCCCCGGTCCGTCGATTGCGCTCCCACCAACCAGCACCTTGGCCCCGGCCTTCACTGCGCGCTCGACCTGTCCTGCGATATCGTCGCGAGCCCCGATCGAAGACATCGGCCCCAATCCGACAGATTCATCCATGGGGTCGCCGATCTTCGTGTTCGTGAACTTGTCGGCTAGCTTCTTCGTGAATTCGTCGGCAACCTTCTCGTGGATGAGGAAGCGCTTCGCACCATTGCAGACCTGGCCGCACCCGCGAAGCCTGGCCTCGACCCCAGCGGCGACCGCCTTATCCAGGTCGGCATCGTCGAGAACGACGAAGACGTCGCTCCCGCCGAGTTCCATCACTGATTTCTTGAGGTTCTTGCCAGCGTTGGCCGCCACGATACTGCCAGCGCCCTCGGAACCTGTTAGAGCCACGCCCTGGACGCGATAGTCGGCGATGAGCTTCGAAATCTGATCTCCCGTCGCGAATATGTTCGTCCAGGCGCCCTCAGGTGCACCCGCCTCTGCAAGAAGCTCCTCGAAGGCCACCGCAGCCTGCGGAACCATGCTGGCATGCTTTGCGAGCACGGGATTGCCGATCGCGAGGTTCGGTCCCGCGACGCGGATCAGCTGATAGAAAGGGAAATTCCAGGGCTCGACAGCAACGACGACGCCGATTGGATGGTACTCCAGCCATGCCTCGCCCTTCGGTGTGGTCACCTTCTCGCGTGCTAGAAAGGCTTCGGCATTGTCGGCATAATACTGGGCGATGTCGGCGGTTATCCGCACCTCGGTCCGCGCCTCGTTGATCCGCTTGCCCATTTCCAGGGTAAGAATGCGCGCCAGGTCGTCGACGCGCGCGTTAGCCAGCTCGGCAAACCGGCGCAGGACCTCAAGACGAGGCCCCCGGTCGCCCTTGCACCATGGCGACTTGTAGAGGGAGTGTGCCAGCGTGAGCGCCCTCTCGATTTCTTCATCGCTGTGGTTGTTGAATGTCTTGAGAACCTTGCCGGTCGCAGGATTTACGCTCTGATAAGCCATGTCATTCCTCCTTTTGATGTCTGGGTCGGACCAGATCTTGGGAACTGCGGCGCGCATTCCCGGAGCACTGCGCTCCATCGAGAGCCGCGATCAGTGGAAGGCGGTGTGGTAGCGGCTTTGATCGGCGGATCAGAATTCCTGTGCCGTCGGCCGCAACACGATCTCGTTGATGTCCACGTCGGCAGGCTGCTCGATGGCGAAGGTGATTGCCCTGGCAACCGAGCTTGCAGGGATTGCCGACTTGTAGAATTCCATGACCGCGCCCTGTGATGTGCCGCTGGTCGTGTGCTTGAGGTCGCTATCGACCGCGCCGGGCTCGATCGAGGTCACCCTTATCTTGCTGCCTATCTCCTGGCGCAGCCCTTCAGAGATAGCACGAACGGCAAATTTGGTGCCGGAGTAGACCGTGCCACCAGGTGCGAAAACCTTGACGCCCGCAACAGAGCTGATGTTGATGATGTGGCCAGCTTCCTGTTTGATGAACATCGGGAGAACCGCGGCAATACCGTAGAGCGTCCCCCTGAGGTTGACGTCAATCATTGCGTCCCATTCGTCCGTGTTCACTTCCGCCATCGGGCGGATGGGCATCAGCCCTGCGTTGTTGATAAGGACGTCCAGCCTTCCGAAGTCGGATGCCACCGCATTCACGACCGAGTTGAACTGGTCCTTGTTGGCGACGTCCAGCTCATAGCCCTTCGCCTTGCCGCCGGAGTTGGAAATTCTGGCAGCGACTTCGTCGAGCTTTCCGCGCCGACGCGCAGCGATTGCGACCTTCGCCCCCTTTTGAGCAAGCATCTGCGCAGTCTCGGCGCCCAGCCCCGTCCCACCTCCGGTGATCAGCACGACTTTCCCTTCGATATTGGTTGTCATCGTCTTTGCTCCTTTCCTGAAGTTAGCAATTGCGAGTCTGCGGGCATGAGGTCGATGGCCGACACGGCGGCTTGGGCGACAGCAATGTCCTGCTCCACCGATCCGGCGCTTGCGCCAACGGCGCCGATCAAACGACCGTCACGGATGACAGGAAGTCCGCCACCGAAGATGACGACGTTGCCGTCATTGCTCTGATCAATACCGAAGAGCGGCTCGCCGGGTTGCGCCAGCTTTGCCAGGTAGTCAGTCTTCTTGTCGAAGAGCCTTGTGGTGACAGCCTTTTTGATGGCCAGATCGATACTACCGATCAGCGCGTCGTCCTGACGGACGAAGGCGATCAGATGTCCACCGGCGTCGACTACGGCGATATTGTAGGCAATGGCAAACTCCGCCGCCTTTGCCTCTGCCGCTGACAGCATCAGTTTGGCGTCATCCAGCGTAAGGGTAGCGATTAGCCTGGTCATCTTGTGTCCCTTGGATTTCCGATGGGAGGGCATCGTCCGAGCAAACCGCCCGACAAGCCGGAACGTTCGGACGATGCGTGTCCGTCGTTTTGAATTGGATGCAGGCTAACATCTCATTCTGGCAACGCACGCTAAACGCCGTCAATGCGCGTGAAATCCGGCATGCCATTTCTCTTGCTCGACTTAGCAACGCCCATCGTGCGAAGGGAACGGGTCTTCAGCACCAGTCGTTCAGGAGCTGTGTTGCAGCTACCCAACGTCATTCGCATGCCTGGGAAGCGACCGATCGCCTCGTCGTTCTTGAAAAGGGCCGTCGCGCTCGACCCGCGTACGCGTCCGGCCGTTCCCGGAATTTCGCGATGATAAGCGCCCTTTAGCAGGCCGCCCTCGGCCGGCAAGCGTAGGCTTTTCCGAGCAAGCGCACCACACGGGCTTTACCGAGGTTTTTCCCGATGGCCGACAGAGCTGACTTCAGTACTATCAGCAGCCCGGTTTCCGCCGCGCTTCGTGAAATCCCCGGTGAGGCGTTTCCCCGCCTCACGTCCGATATGGTGGAGCGCATTATCCCGTTCGGACGCAAGGATCGTTTCGATGGCGGCACGTATCTGTACGAGGTCGGCGATCGGGAGGTTGATTTCTTCGTCATTCTGAACGGATCTGTCGACGTTTTCGAAAGCGACGGACAAGGCGGACATGCGCTTATCGCCACACACCGCGAAAACCAGTTCACCGGGGAACTGCATCACTTGAGTGGCCGGGCGGTTCTCGTTTGTGGGAGAGCGACCGTTTCCACGTCCGTCATTCGTCTTTCCCGTCCATCACTACTGAGGCTGGTCAGCGCCGAACCGGATATCGGAGAGATCATCCTGCGCTCGTTCATCCTCAGACGTGCAAGGCTTCTCGAGCATGCCGAAGGCGGAACCGTGGTCGTGGGTAGTTGTCGCGCCGGAGATACGGTCCGCATCCAGACGTTTCTCGAAAGGAACGGCTATCCATATCGCTGCCTGGACACCGACACCGATGAAGTTGCGCGAGCGGCAATGGAATCCTTCCATGCCGATACCGACAACTTGCCGATCGTTGTTCTCAATGGCGTCAAGGTGCTCACTCGACCAACCAACCGTGATCTTGCCGAGGCTCTTGGGATCACGGAGCGCCTGAACCCCTCACATTTATACGACGTGGTTGTTGTTGGTGCCGGGCCGTCCGGCCTCGCCGCGGCGGTCTACGCAGCATCCGAGGGACTGGACACGCTCGTCCTGGAGGCGGTTGGCCCCGGCGGTCAGGCGAGCACGAGTTCGCGCATCGAGAACTACCTCGGATTTCCGATGGGTATTTCGGGACAGGACCTTGCGAGGCGCGCTCAAATTCAGGCTCAGAAATTTGGTGCGCGGTTCGTCGTGGCCGATGCAGCGTGTCGTCTCGATTGCACCTGCTACCCGTTTCGGGTGCACTTAGAAGCCGGCAACGTGGTGTTTGGCCGATCAGTCGTCGTCGCAACCGGCGCGCGCTACCGCCGATTGGACCTTCCGGAGTCTCCACGCTTCGAAGGAAAGGGAATTCACTACGCGGCCACCTCGATCGAGTCGCAGCTTTGCGAAGGCACCGAAGTCGCGGTTGTGGGCGGCGGGAATTCCGCCGGGCAGGCCGCAATCTTCCTGTCCGCAGCGGCCCGTCACGTGCATCTGATCGTTCGGGGCGATGGGCTGTCTGACACCATGTCGGACTATCTTGTCGGGCGCATCACCCTATCACCACGGATCACGCTGCACACTCTGAGCCAGATCACTTCCCTTGTCGGCGGAAACTACCTTTCCAGCGTCCGATGGCTGCAACACGGTAAACACGAGTTCGAGCAGCCTATTTCAAACCTGTTTCTGATGATCGGCGCGGTCCCGAACACCGACTGGCTGGATGGCTGTGTCGAACTCGACAATCGTGGCTTTATCCTCACCGGGCACGACAACAATGGTGCGCCCAGGAATTCGCCCTATGCCACCAGCGTTCCTGGCATATTCGCGGTTGGCGACGTCCGTGCCCAATCGGTGAAGCGTGTTGCCTCAAGTGTCGGCGAGGGATCAGTCGTGGTGCATTCAATCCACGGCTGGCTGACGAACAATCCGGTGCGCCGCGAAACCGCAAGCCGGCCGGCTGCCGTTTGAATATGGTCTTGGCAACTGGCTATGAACTCTGAACACGTCCAAAATTCCGCAATTCTGTCAGGAGATTTGCAGCTCTTTGCAAGTCGGGGATGTCAAATCCATCAAGGAACTGGCCGTATACCGGTTCAAGTACGCTCTCAGCTTCGTCGACCTGCATTTGGTCTCGCAAGAGAATGGCAAGATCTGTTGCACAACGAATTCTCCACGCCCATGCTCCATTTTCTTCGGCAACTGTCAAAGAACGTTGTAGGGTGGAAAGCGCTTCTTCATCGCGGCCGACGGATCGTTCCTTGACAGCTCTAAGTCGCAGTAATTCGGGCACCATCGAACGTTGCGGTCCTATCTCGAACAAGTAGTCGAGAATCTTTGCGCCTTCATCCACGTGCCCGTGCGCATAGAGAGCCCTTATCAAAAGCGCATAGTAAACGTGACGTCCCATCTGCCGAAGGCCCGTGCGGAGTTCATCAAACGCCGACATAAGTCCGTCAGGATCCGTTCGAAAGCCGGAAAGCGCGTCAATTGCTTCAACGTGGCAGTTCGCGACCGGGATCCAAGCCGGCATTCCGTGTCGGTATATCGTGTCCTTCAGTAGGTCGGCATAGTGCTTCGCCAGAGCCCATTCCTCGCATTCACTCAGCACGAAAAGTATTCCGTGCACATACGAATAGATGAGTGTCCATCCATGGTGGGCCTCCAACGCCTCGCGAGCGGTAACTCTGGCGCCGCTCAGGCCTGTTCCGGGTCTGCGGGAGCCAAGCCACTTAAGTGCGCTTATTGCAGTTTCTGATCTTATCCTAGGATCAAGATCAAAACGTGAAACGGAGCCATCGGAAGCGCCCCGCAGCTCTTGGCGCAGCGCCTCCATTCTGGCTATCGCAGGTGGATACTGGCAGTGGATAATATCCACTTCAGTAAGGAGAAACTCATGCTCCCACTTAGCAGGACGATTGTTCGATCGCATTGCGACCCGCTTCAACCCCTTGAGAATCTTCCAAACCTCGGTCTGGTTGCCAGGCAGGAGCCGATACCTCGCGAAGGCCCCCAGGGCCTGGCATTCGGCATTCGTATCGCCGATCTGTCGTGACAATTGGATTGCCGTCTCAAACGTTTCTGTCGCTTTCTCGGCATCAGCCGATATGTAGCTGCTCACGGCAGCCAGCCCTACAATCAGCTTGAGCTTCAGGGCGAGATCATCGCAGCCGATGCGATCGAATTCGGCAAGGGCCTGTTCACAATTCCTGCGTGCCTCTTCGCTCAACGACAGTTCATGCCATAGAGGTACCCCCGATGCGACAAGTTGCAAGCCGAGCATCGGGTCGCCACGCCGAAACAGCGCCCATCCGATGGCTCTGCGCAAATCGTCGGCATGGCCGGCATAGGCGGCGTGCCATTGTCGCGCCGGAAGCCTCGCCCGGTCTGCATTCGCACGTGCGAAGTTAGCCAGCATAAGGCGGGCGTGGGCCTTCGACGCAGCCGGCAATTCCCCCGAGGCTTCCAGCAGATTGCCTGCGAACGCCCGGGTGCTGTCGAGAAGGCGGTATCGCATCCCGCCTGCAATCTGTTCGACACTCAGCATCGACTTGGCGCGTAGCCCGGCAACAGCGTCAAAAACGGTTGTTGGATCGAGGTCAGCAACGACGCTCACAACCGCGTCCATATCGAACGTTCCCATGAAGATCGAGATGGAACGCAGCACGGCCGCCTCGCTCTTGGAGAGGAGCCCATAGCTCCATTCCAGCGTCGCGAGCAGGGTCTGTTGACGAAGAGGACCATCCTGCTCAGCTCCAACCAGTGTGGCAAAGCGATCATCAAGTTCCTTGAGAACGCCGGCAGCACTTCGGCTTGTGAGCCGAGACGAGATTAGCTCGATTGCGAGAGGCGATCCATCGAGCCGCCTGCATATCTCGGCGACCGCAGAAGCATATTCATCCTCAATCGTGTACTTCCCCTTCTCGGACGCTCGTTCGACAAGAAGTTGCGGTGCCGAATATCGAACGACCTGTTCGGCCGTGTAGGTCCGGCCAGTCGGCGGAACCTCCAAAGGAGAAAGCCAGAAGACCTCTTCTCGCTTCGCCCGGAGAGCCTGGCGGCTCGTTGCGACGATCCTGACGTCCCTCGTGTTTGCGAGGATGACGTCGCAAAGATGCGCGACGGCGTTGAGCACATGCTCGCAGGTGTCCAGCAAGAGCAAAGCCTTCCGTCGAGCGAGGATCGATGATATCGCCTCAAGTCGATCCTGAGTTGAGCTTATGCCAAGTGCGGCGGCAACCGAGGGAATGACGAATTCCTCGCCGGTCGCCCGAGAGAAGTCAATGAAGGTGACGAGGCCTCCCTCCTCGTCTTCGATGAGTTGCACGGTGGCGACGGCCAACGTTGTCTTTCCAATGCCGCCGGGGCCAACGATCGTCGTCAGACGGTTAGCGGCAATCTTGTCTCGCAGCTCGGCGATTTCGGCATCGCGCCCGATCACCGTACCCAACTCGGGAAAGCGGGTGTTGGCCACAACAGGGAGATCCGCGATGCTCTGCATCTCTCCGGACGGTATCTGATCGCTTAGCCAGTAGCCGCGGCCTATCAGTGTCCTGATATAGTCCTCCGCGGGAGAATATTCCCGCAGCGCTCGCCTCAGCGAGGCGATTGTCACTTTCAGATTGGCTTCATGGACAAAGATGCCGGGCCACGCAGCGTCGTAGAGTTCTTCCTTGCGAACCAACTCGCCCTTCTTCCGGGCCAAGGTTACGAGCATCTCCATTGCCCGACCGCCAAGCTGAACCTCCTCGGAGCCGCAGAACAAGCGACGCTGCTCCCTGTGAAGGCTAAAGGGGCCAAAAGCGACCACCTCGTACGGTTCCGTTGATGCCATGTGTTCCTCTTCGCGCGCTTTGGTCGGCCGCACAAAAAAATATGTCGAGGTCACTATCGCGCGAGCGGATACGGTAATTTCAGTTCGCCACGCAGTGGGCTGTCTGCCAATGGATGCTACAAATAGACCAATCTACCGCAATTGGTTCTTGCGTATCACCACCATCGCTCGCCGGCAAATTCTGCCGATGCAACTCAATGCCGTGTCGTTTGCTCTAATTCCATTGCCCCGCCGCTATTTGGGCTAACCAGCGGCTCGGTATTCCCGAAAGCAGTCGGGCGGTCGTAGTATTAACTCATTTGATGAGACTGAGTCACCTCCACCAAGTGGCAACCCCAAGCCCACCTTGTATGTCATTCGTTTTCGAACAGGTTATTGAATCGACTGGGCTGTGACCGAAGGTATTGCTTCGGGACCTGTACCTTGCCGCCAAGCTGCGCGGCGGCATGCCAGGGCCAGTTTGGATCGAACAGGATGGTCCTGGCAAGCGCCACCATGTCCGCATCACCCGTTCCGACGATAGCTTCAGCCTGCTCAAAACCTGTAATAAGCCCAACCGCGACCACGGGTATCTTGACTTCTTTCTTGACCGCGCGGGCAAACGGCACCTGATATCCCGGCCCGATCGGAACATGTTGGGCAGGATGCAAGCCGCCGCTGGAGACGTGTATGGAATCACAACCCCGCCGCTGCAGTTCCGCGGCGAAGTGAAGCGTTTGCTCCACATCCCAGCCTCCCTCGACCCAATCAGTGGCGGACAGCCTGATCGAGACCGGCATCTCAGCGGGTGCCACCGAGCGGACGGCATCGAATATTTCGAGAGGAAAGCGCATCCGATTTGCCAGCGATCCGCCGTAATCGTCGTCCCTGCGATTGCTTAGTGGAGAGAGGAACTGGTGAAGGAGATATCCGTGAGCCGCATGGACCTGGATCAGTTCAAGGCCGAGCTTGACGGCGCGCTTTGCTGCCGCCGCAAACGCATTCCGAACAAGCTTCAATCCCTCCTTGTCCAGGGCCGCGGGATTGAACATGCCCTTGTTGTACCGAAGTGCCGACGGCGCAAATGTTTGCCACCCGAGCGCTTCGGATGGTGAAATCTGTGCTCCACCCTTCCAGGGAACTTCAGTCGACGCTTTCCGACCCGCATGGCTGAGCTGAATTCCGATGGGCATATCCGTCCAGCGACGGATACTCTCAAGTATAAGTCCCATCGCCGCATAGCACCGCTCGTTCCACAAGCCGAGATCCGCATAGGTTATACGTCCCTCAGGAAGGACGGCGGTTGCCTCTATGGTCAGCAAAGCCGCGCCGGACAACGCCAGCTTCCCAAGATGAATGAGATGCCATTCGTTCATACAGCCCTCTTCGGCCGAGTATTGGCACATCGGGGCGATCACTATGCGATTAAGTAGGTTTAGGCCCCCAATTTTAATGGGTTTGAAGAGAGACGCTGTGGGCATTAGCTTCACTCCGTGTCAGTCGATGCGCTTTGCGACAGACTGCAGTTTGAGGCTCGGCACCCCAAGATCGGGAGCCGCCTCGCCCGGAATTCGCGTGCGGTTGCGGTAGCTCCGACCAACAGAAACGACCTCGACCCGCCCCCCGACTTGCAAATGGATTTGGAGGGGTCGTCACTCTCACCGGCCATCAGCGATCGAATTCCTCGACAAGATCAAAAACTACGCCGGCAGCGTCTCCGTCGCGCGTAAAATATTGTCAAAGCCCGTGAAATCTCCATCGCGCGCAAGCGCTCGCATCCTGGGAAACGAACCCAGCCGATTATTTACCGCATTTAACCTCCGTTGCCGGCGATGTCCTGTATTATCAGTGTGTGAACTTATGTGGATTTCACCGTGCCCACGAGGGCAAGGCCATTGAGGGGAACCGAAATGGGATTTCACGGCAGGAATGGCTATTTCGGCTTTGGGCCATATCGCCTGAATCCGGCGGCAAGGGTTCTGTTGCGAGACGATGATCTGCTTGCAATTGGTAGCCGCGCCTTCGACATCCTTGTTGCTCTGGTCCAAAACCACGGGCGCGTCCTTTCCCAAGCGGAACTTATGGCGTTTGCATGGCCCGGCCTCAATGTCGAGGCCTCAAACATACGAGTGCAAATGACACATCTGAGGCGCGAAATCGGCTGCGGCGAAAACGGCAATCGCTATATCGTCAGCGTGGCAGGTCGCGGTTACAGTTTCGTCGCTCCGGTCAAATGGGAGGACACTGCCGAACTCGAAAAAACCGTCTATACACAACTGAACCACAGTGGATCCGTCGCAACGACAACCGCCTTTCCGCCTCCGTTGAGCCATCCGGTCGGCCGCGACGAGAACGTTTCCAAACTTTCGCAGATGGTGGCGGAGCGCCGGTTCGTCACAATTGTGGGGACGGGCGGAGTCGGCAAAACAACACTCGCCATTTTGGTGGCGCACGCGCTACCCACGTTCGAGTATGCGTATTTTGTCGATCTTGGCACGATCGATGATGAAACGGCGGTATTGGGAGCGGTAGCCTCGGCTCTGGGAATTCCCCATTCAGAAGAGGATACCATAGGCGACATTGTCGGCCACCTGTCGTCACAGCGCGCCCTCGTGATTCTTGACAATTGCGAACACGTTATTGACGCCGTGACAGATATCGTGGGGTCGCTTCTGCGGCATAGTGCCAATGCGCATATTCTCGCCACGAGCCGGGAAGCCTTCCGTTTGCCCGGCGAAGGAGTTTACCTTCTCCGCCCACTTGCGGTTCCTCCTCATGCAGGTCGGTTGACCCTCGCAAAGGCGCTGCTTTGGCCGGCGATCCAGCTCTTCGTGGACCGTGCGATCGATAGCGGCTACCTGGAGCCTATGGGCACCGAGGAAGTAGCAACAATAGCGACCATCTGCAGACGGTTGGACGGCAATCCGCTGGCGATTGAACTCGTGGCAAGCCGCATGGGACCTTATGGCTTAGAGAGAGTTGCAGAACTATTGGACAATCAGCTCACCTTACGATGGAGAGGCAACCGCCACGCCAGCGCACGCCATCAAACAGCTGAAGCGATGATGGATTGGAGTTACGCTCTCCTGTCCGAACCCGATCAACAGGTATTCAGGCGACTGTCGGTATTTGCGGGCGAATTCTCCGTTGATGCTGCCATCGCGATCCTGGAAGACGATAGCCACGGGCACGCAGACATCATTGAATCGATCGGCAACCTTGTCGACAAATCTCTCCTTTCACCTCATCCGGGAACAGGACCCGCGCACTTCATGTTGACGGGGATCGCTAGGACCTATGCCGCGTATAAGCTCCTTGCCACGGGGGAGCGCGCCCTCATCGAGGAACGCCGATCTTTGTACCAAGCCCAAGCGCCCCGACAGCGCCGCGGAAGCATGGCTGTCTCTTCGCATAACGGACGGGCGATTCAATTCCAAGCGTAGTGAACCATTCTTGCAATTCCAGCGTTCGGGCAGCGACTTACGATTGCCCGACCTATTTGACACGCGCTACCGGCGGCCCACCTCGGCGCCGCCGGTCTCTGATTGACCAATTTTCCATCGGGACCAGACACAGACTTTGAGAAGACGCATACGCACGTCTAACCACGCAATAATCGCAGGATTTAACCGCAATTAATATGCGTCCGAGCCTCCCTTGGATGATTATTCCCGGTATCGCCATTGAGAGCACCTATCGGAGGATGTCGGATGTCCCGAACTCTTGGACTTCTCTTCAGCGCCCTGGTGGCGTTCGCAACCACATGTCCCGACGCTGTCGCGGCGGATCTCAAAGCCAAGACCGTCGTCCTTGTTCACGGCGCTTTCGCCGACGGATCGTCCTGGCAGAAGGTCATCCCTCTCCTGGAACGAGCCGGACTGAAAGTCATCGCCGTCCAAAATCCACTGGAATCTCTGGAAAGCGACGTGGCCTTCACGAAGCGAGCGATCCGTGATGCCGAAGGGCCCGTCGTGCTCGTCGGTCATTCGTGGGGCGGCGTCGTCATCACCGAAGCGGGCGATGCTCCGAAGGTCAAGTCATTGGTCTATGTGGCTGCCTATGCGCCTGATGTCGGAAAATCGCTGGTCGACGTCGCTTCCAAATATCCGGCCCAAGAAAGCAGGAAAACATACATCAAAGACGAGGACGGGTTTCTCAAGATAAGCGATGACGGTATCGCCAGATACTTCGCAGCCGGGCTGCCTCCGGAAGAGCAGAGGCTCGTTGCCGCTGTTCAAGGACGGCTGCACGCGAACGCCACCACCACGCCCGTCAGCCATGCCGCCTGGCGCGACAAACCGTCGTTCATGGTTGTGGCGACTGCGGATCAGATCATCGCTCCCGAGTTACAGAGGGATCAAGTGAAAACCGCGAAAGCCGAGATGGTCGAAGTGCCATCTGGTCACGTCGCGATGCTGTCTTATCCGAAGGAGGTTGCGGATCTCATTGTGAGGGCCGCTCAATAGACTGGCAATCGTGACAACGGCACAGGCAGAGCAGTACTGAAATTCCGATCGCTGGCGAGCCCAACCACTGTGGCCGTCCGCCGGCGCACAGATCTAAACCGCACCAGATCAGGAGATCGCCATGAGCAAAGGTAACGTTCTCGTCGTTGGCTCAAACGCCACCCGGATTGAAATTCAGGGAGGTAGCACCGGTCCGACCGGCCAATATCTAAACGAAACAGTGGTGCCAGCGATGGCCCTTGTTGATGCCGGATACGAGATCACGTTGGCTACCCCCGACGGCACCAAACCGCACATCGATCCCGTGTCGGACGTAGTGCAACATTTTGACGGCGACGAAGCTGCCTACAAGCGCGGCCACGCATTTTTCAAAGACCATCGAGCGATGAACGATGTCAGGACCTTGCGATCGGTGATAGAGGGCGGGCTCGATCGCTATGCTGGCCTGTTTGTGCCTGGCGGCCAGGCACCGGTCGTCGATCTCATGCAGGACCCTGATCTCGGCGAAATCCTGCGGCACTTTCACGCACGCGGGAAGCCAACGGCCCTCCTTTGCCACGGGCCAATTGCCTCGCTCGCCGCGCTACCCCACGCAAGGGAATATCGGGCGGCCCTGATTGCCGGCGACATTTCCAAAGCGTCCGAACTCGCTAGGGGCTGGCAGTATGCCAGCTATAAGATGACGGTGTTCTCAGCCAGCGAAGAGAAACCAATCGAAGAGCAGATTCTCCATGGCAAGCTTTATTTCACGATGCCCGACGCGCTGAGCATGGCGGGTGGCGAAGTCATAACGAACCCCATCGACTTCTCCCCGCATGTGGTGGAAGACCGCGAGCTTATCACGGGCCAGAATCCACGATCGGATCATCCCCTTGCAACGAAATTGATCGCCGCCCTCGACCGAGTGACGGTTTCGGCCTGAATTGATGAAGTACGGCATGAAAGGTGTTGGTGCACCTTCCATGCCGTTGTCCAGACCCACAACCTGTCATATGCCCCAACGACTCGCCCACGTGCGGTCAATCAGGAGCTTTCGGCATGACGCAAACGCCGACCAAGATCATCGCTATCCTGACCGCTCACCTTGGCAAGGCGCCCGAGTTGCGAGCATTGCTCATTGGCATGGCGCCACTTTGTAGAGCCGAGCCTGGCAATCTACGTTGGGATGTATGGTGCGACCGAGCGCATGGCGAGCGCTACATACTGGACGAACTCTACCTGGACGCAGCCGCCGTCGAGGCGCATCGCATGACACCCCACTATCAAGCTTATCTCGGCAAGATTCCTGAACTCGCTGAGCGAACGGCATGGGTCCTGGAGACGGTAGCAATCGGATAAGTGCTTGTCGGCTCCGCGCCGCCCCTGACGGTCGCGGCGCGGTGAGCAATTATTCCACCGCACGTGACCGGCGATGCTCTAGGCAAGGATAGGTCTCCTCACCCAGTCGCCACCCGTAGCAAATTCTAAGGTCGTGAACAGGATCGAACCAGAAACAATCTGCGCGAATAGCTATGTACCTGCTAAAGCTTATCTTCTTTGTTCGTCTGTGGCGCCGGTTCCCTTCGATATGTCACGACTTTCTAAGCACAAACGGGAACATGTTTCGATTGTGAAGGGTCCGTCGCGCATTGGTGGCGAGAACCTCACCTTCACTCACTGAGGATCAGGAGGCATACTATGTTGCGCTTGTCGCTATACACATTCGTGTGTATCGTCTGGGAATGGAGAGCGGTGATATCACTGTGGCCTTGCAAAAGGATGGCTGGTGCGAGGTCGCCACCAAGGGCAGCCATGTCCAGCTTAGGCATGCATTTCGAGAAACCTGCACGCGTCACTGTTCTACACCCGAAAAGGGGCATCCCAATCGGAACACTGAAGAGTATCGAGAAACAAGCCGGACTTAAACTGAGGTAGCGAACATGCGCAACTATATCGGATTGATCCATAAGGACGCTGACAGTGATTACGGCGTGTCCTTTCCCGATTTTCCTGGCCTGATCACTGCTGGAACGGACCTCGACGATGCGCGAGCTATGGCCGAAGAAGCCTTAGCCCTACACATTGAAGGTCTAGCCGAAGACGGCGAAGCAATTCCCGAACCCTCCACACTGGAGGCCGTGATGGCAGACGCGGAGAACCAAGACGGCGTTGCAATTCTAGTTGGCGTCAAGACGGAAGCCAAAAGAGCGGTTCGCGTAAATATCACTCTGCCAGAAGATGTCCTAAAGGCAATCGATGCGTTCGCCGAAGCCCATGGGTTGACCCGATCAGGCTTCTTGGTCCGAGCTGCCAAGCATGAGATCGGGCACGCAAACGACGACTACGACGATAATTACGCAGAGACACGGCTAGGGGCCTAAGCGGACGACGGTGAGGATGGTCGAGGCCTTGCGATTCTTCGGTCAGACCACCATCGTCGAGAACGCGGGCTGCTGGGCTAGAAGGTCTGCCAAAATCCGGAGGGCACGTGTAAGTTCCTCCAGGTTCACCGGAGCGCCAAGCGCAAGTCGTATGGCTTCGGGCGCGGACGCAATTGCAAAGGCGTCGCTGGTGACGATACCGATCCCTATCGAACGCAATCTGGAAACCAGTTCGCCTCGCGTCCAAGGTTCAGGAACCTTAAGCCACACGTGGAAGCCGCCCGGAGAGGATTCGACATCGAACGGAAGGAGCGCCTTGACGGAATCCAGGCGCTTCACTGTTTCCTTGACTATTTCGCCTCTGACAACATCCGCTACTCCCGTCTCTATCCATTGAGACGCGAGAGCACTCGTGAGCGGAGAAACAATTGACGCCGACGCCCGGATCGCGTTGGCCACCCTCTGCGTACGACCTTCAGGCACGGCGACATATGCGACTCGAAGGGCGGGAGACAGGCATTTGGATAAGCTCGCCACATGATAGACCGCCTCGGGCAGCAGTGCTGCGAGTGGCAGTGGCGGGGCCGGGACAAGGGCGCTATACGCGTCGTCCTCGATAATCGGCACGCCATATGTCCGCGCAACATTTACGAGATCGTGCCTTCGATGAACGGGCAGTGTCCGTGTAGTCGGATTGTGAAGCGTTGGCATACAATAGAGCGCTTTCGGCTTCGCCTCCCTGCATACCTGCGCAAAGGCGTCCGGAACAAGCCCGTGATCGTCCATTGCAACCGGTGCCAATTTGAGCCTGAGATGGGATGCGATCGAGCGGAATCCGGGGTACGTGAGTTCTTCTGCGCAGACGATATCACCAGGCTCCGTCAAGACGCTGAGAATGGCGTGAAGCGCTCCCTGCGCGCCTGAGGCGACGACCACACGATCAGGCGATATCCCCGGAAGCCGCCTTGAAAGCCAAGACGCGCCGACGATACGATCCTCCATGATGCCGCCGGGTTCCTGATACCTTAGCAGGAGGTCCAAGCCCTGTTGCTGAAGGTCTTTCGCCCCATCCCACATTCTCTGTTCCAGGACGGGATCGAGAAACCGCGGCGGCAGGTTCATGCTCATGTCGACGACGCCAGAGGGCTGTTGTGATGGTCGCGCGCCACGCTTTGATCGCACGTATGTTCCTTGACCCACCTTGCCTTCAATCAGGCCACGGCTGCGGGCCTCCGAGTAGGCTCGGCTGACTGTGGTGAAGTCGATGCCGAGGTCGTCAGCGAGTTTGCGCTGCGTTGGAAGTTGCACCCCTTCGGCCAATCGACCACTTGCGATGTCCTCGGCCAAAGCATCCGCAATCGATAGATAAATGGGTCCCTCGCGGGTGCCAAGGTAGGGTGTCCAAGATGCCGCGGTCATCGATTTTCCATTCAATGTAACTACATGGTATCCATATAAGCTCCATATATTTCTCCTGATTGTCAAGGAGCTTGGCCGGGATGAACGACTCCCAGAATTTCGGAGCCATAATAACAGAAATGATGTTTTGTCGGAGTGGTGATCGAGTGGCAGCTCCCAGATGCGTCGAGGTTGCGGCGGTGTTCAGGCTGAAATCTGAACCGGTCAATCACTTTCAGGTACGCGCCGACAGCTGCGACAAATTGTAAACTGTAGGAGTTGATTGGATTATTGTATGCATACATTAATTCAATCAATTATGGAAGTGTAACGCGATGACGGAGGAATGGCCTCCACTGCCACCCATTCAAACGGGACTGCGCGGATTGTGTCCCCAGTGCGGGCAAGGACACCTTTTTGACGGCTTCTTGACTGTCAGGCCCAAATGCGAAGTTTGCGGCCTCGACTACTCCTTCGCCGATCCCGCAGACGGGCCGGCGTTTTTCGTGATCTGCTTCACATGCGTGCCGGCCGTCGCGGTGGCATGTTGGATTGAGGTTGCCTATTCCCCCTCAATATGGGTGCACCTATTCACCTCTCTCCCGCTGGTACTGCTGGCATGTCTTTTGCCGCTCCGGCCATTGAAGGGCTGGCTGATCAACAGTCAGTTCTTCTTCAAGGCAGAGGAAGGAAAAATCGACCGCGACTACGTGAGGCCTACTGCACCCGAGCCGCAAATCGAGCACGACTGACGTCGGCTCCTGCGGGCATAGACACATCCAATCAATTCTTGGAACGCACGAAAATGACCAACCAATGGCCTCCGCTGTCGTCAATCAAAACTGAATTGCGAGGGCTGTGTCCCCAGTGCGGGCAAAGCCAGCGTTATGTTGGCTTTCTAACTGTGAAGCCTAAATGCGAAGTTTGTGGCCCCGATCGTTCTTTGGCCGCGCCGGCGGATAGACTGGCGTTCTTTGTAATTTGCTTCATATGGGTAACAGGTGTTGCGCTGGCGTGCCGGATCCAGGTTGCTTATTCGCCTTCTATCTGGGTCCACCTCTTCGCCGCTTTCCCGCCCGTGCTTCTCGCTTGTCTTCTGCCCCTTCGGGCGTTGAAAGGCCGGCTTATCAGCAGCCGGTTCTGCTTCAACGCAAAAGAGGGAATGATCGACCCCGACTAGGTTCGACGGGAGCCACGCAATCGCACACCGAGCGCGGTTGATATCGACACCAGCAATCGCAGACCGAATTGAAAACGCGTTGACGCGTCAAGCCGGAAGCCGGGGTGCTTGCGCACGGTTTCAAAGTTGGTCGTCACGATGCACAAGAGAGCCTTCAATATGGATTGGGTACCTATAGTCTTCGTTACTTTTAAGCTACTGGCGTTAGGCATAGCCATGTTCTTCGCCATCAAGTGGCACTACGATCAGGGGGAGAAGGGGGAAACGAAAGCTATGCTACGCACCGGCGGCAAGATGGCTGCAGTCTTCATGTTAGCACTAATAGGCGTGGGGCTAGTCGCCTTCACCTTTAGCAGGATGCTCGGTTTGGACTTGAGCTTCCCATGATGGTACCAAATGTGCCACGCTTAGAGACGTTCCCGGAGCGCTACATTTTCCGATTGCGTTGAACGCGATCGCCGGCGGGCCCGGTCAGCCTTGGCCCTGAAGACCGTGCCGCTTCGCGAATACTTCCAAGTCTGGAAAGTGGGCTATCGTTGCCACCTCGCAGATCACGCCCGACGGAGCAAGTCCTGCAAGCCTCGAAAGGTCGACGGCAGCTTCCGTGTGGCCTGGCCGGAACAGGACGCCGAAGAGCGACATAGCCCATTGCAACGTGCTGCTAGCGGTAGGCCCAGTCGCGTACCCTGCCACCCTAAAGCCGCGAACGCGTGCAGAGAGCGATTCTCAGAAACGCCGTGGCCAACAGACCGGGAAACGTGCTGGCGCGTCGAAGGCCGTTACTCGACGATCACTTTTTGCCGCGCGGCCGTGGTTAGGCGGTTTGCTGTTGTCGTCGTCTGGTTTCCAATTCAAGCGCAGGCAGCCACCTTGGTCTCCTTGACGCGCGGATAATCATAGGCATTGACCTTCGACGTCGTATACCCGGCACCGACCAAAGCCTCGGCTAGTTTGATCGCCGATGTTACGCCGTCAATGACAGGAACGCCCGTGGCCTCGCGCAACCGATCGCAGAGTGCCGACATGCCGGCGCAACCGAGGATGATGGCTTCGGCCCGGTCTTCCTTCTTGGCAATCTCGATCTCGCGGATCAACAACTGCTCGGCGGCAACCGGATCTTCCTCCAGCCCGAGCACCGGCAGGTTGATGGCTCGCACCTTCCGGCAATGACGCTCGGCGCCATAATCGCTCACCAGATCCTCGATTATAGGGATGGAGCGCGGCAACGTGGTGATGATCGAGAAGCGGCGACTGATGGTCATGGCGACCTGCACGGCGGCCTGGCAGATACCGATCACCGGTCCCCGCGCTACCTCACGGGCGGCATGGAGCCCCGGATCGTCAAAGCAGGCAACGACATAGGCATCGACGCCCAGATGCTCGCCCTTGCGTATTTCATCCAGCATGCCCGGTACCGCCATCGCTTCATCCGCACCACCCTCGATACTGACCGGGGCATCGAAGGGGTTGACGGCGGAGACATCCGTATCCCGCTGCTTCACACGCAGGGCACTAGCCAGCGCCTGGGCCGTCATGGACGCGGTTGAATTCGGATTGATCAAACGAATGTGCATATGGTCGAACCTTTCAAAGCCCTTATTTGTCTTGCGGCTTTATGAAATCGGCAATCGGTGGAGCCGTCAGGACGAACTGACGGTCCGACGTGATGTAATTGTCGGCGTGCAACCGAGCGATAGGCTGGTAGCGCTCAGGGTCGACATAGCGCCCCTCTTCATCCAGGCATTCGCGGCGGACGTGCATGTGAACGACTTCGCCAAGAACGAGGGTACGACGCGGGTAGTCGATCAACCGCTCGATCCGGCATTCGAAAACGCACGGTGCTTCAGCAGGATAACTCGCGTCGATCTTGCTACAGGTCTTCGCCGTCAGCCCGGCCATGGAGAGTTCGTCGATCTCGTTGTCAAACCCCAGTCCGCACACCAGCATTTGCCGGGAAATGGCCATATCCACCATGGAGATGGCGAATTCCTGCGTCCGGCGAATATTGGCCATCGTGTCTTTTTCTTCGCCGGAAAGGCGCGGTTGAATACCGAGCACCACGATGGGCGGATCGTGAGAGAAGACGTTGAAGAAGCTCATCGGCGCTGCATTGTTGTGGCCGGCTTCGGACCGGGTCGTGACAAGCGCAATCGGGCGCGGGCCGATGAAGTTCGTCAGCAGACGGTAGCGGCTTTGCGGCTCAAGCTGGGTGAAGTCGAATTCCATGATCGAGTTCCGATATTTTAATCAACAATATCGTTTCATATTGTTCACAATCTTGCAATCAAAATCCCATTGTTACGGTTGACTTTTTCTGCGGCATCACGCTCTCTACGGCCAATGGGGAGTCAACTTGATGACTGAGCAAAACGGTCCTTCTACGCAGCAGATTGTCGAGAAAGTCTGGCTGTCCATCGCCGAGCGCCGACTGCGTCCGGGGGTACAGCTGAAGGAAGAGCAACTGGCCGCGATCTTCAATGTCAGCCGCGCCCGCATCCGCCGGGCGCTGACAGTCCTGGAACGCGACGGTCTCGTCACCATCATTCCCAATCGCGGCGCCTTCGTTTCCAAGCCCTCCGTCGAAGAGGCGCGCGACGTGTTCTTCGTGCGTCGCACGGTGGAGCGTTGCGTTGTTGAGCGCCTGTGCAAGTCCGTCTCCAAAGCTGACCTGAAGCGCCTGCGCGAGCATGTTGCCAAGGAGCGCATCGCCAATACCCAGGATGTCACCACTGATATCATAAAGCTCTCCGGCGGCTTCCACCTGCTGCTTGCCGAAACCGTCGGTTCCGACTTCCTGTTCACCACCATGAGGGACCTGATCTCCCGTTCCTCCCTGATCACGGCCGTCTATCGCAACACAAACCGCTTCAACTGCGGACCTGACGAGCACGCCGAGATCGTAGAGGCGATCGCTGCCAACGATGCAGACAAGGCGACCCACCTGATGGCGCATCATCTCGAACACGTTGAATCCGAGCTCGACCTCAGCGAGATCCGCGACCTTTCTCACGACCTGCGTGCCGCGCTGGCGTGACAATCGAAGCTCGATCTTGAGCCCCCCGCTTGACGGAGAGTAGTGCCGAGCGAATGCGAGGCGATGAGAGGTTGTCTCCACGACCCTGAGGAAGCCTTCCCCTTTATCCGGTCCGTCTAGCCCCTCCGCCCGGCTGCGGCGAAGGTGGCAAGCCGCACCTTGCAGTATGAATGCCGACTCAAGCCGGAACGACCTCATCGTTTACCAGATGGCAGGAAACGCGCGTGCCACCGGCAAGCGTGCGCACGGCCGGCACTTCGGCCGAGCAGCGCGCGGTCGCCATCGGACAGCGCGGATGGAAAGTGCACCCTGTCGGCGGCTTTAGCGGGCTCGGCACTTCGCCGCCCGAAAGCTCCCGATCGCGTTGCGGCGCGTCGATGTTGGGAATGGTCTGCAACAGAAGCTGCGTATAGGGATGGCGCGGGTTCGCGAAGAGCTCTTCCGTCTCCCCCTCTTCCACGATGCGGCCGAGATACATGACAGCGATGCGATCCGACATGTGCCGTACCACGCTCATGTCATGGCTGATGAAGAGATATGTCAGGCCCAGCTCATCCTGCAGCCGGCGCATGAGGTTCAGAACTTGCGCTTGTACCGAAACATCGAGCGCCGACGTCGGCTCGTCGCAGACTAGGAATTCCGGCTCGCTCGCAAGCGCACGTGCAATGGAGATACGCTGGCGCTGGCCGCCCGAAAATTCGTGCGGGAATTTTTCGCCGTCCGAGGCGGAAAGACCAACTGTGCGCAGCAGGTCTTCCACGCGCTCGGTGATCTCGGCCTGCGTCTCCCGCAGCTTCAGCTCGCGCAGCGGTTCTGCGATGATGTTCTTCACCCGCCAGCGTGGGTTGAGCGAGGCATAGGGGTCCTGGAAGATCATCTGGGCGGAGAGCGGCGCCCCCTTGCGGCCCGGCGCGAAGCCAATTTCGCCCGCGCTCGGGTTGAACAGGCCGGTCACCAGCCGCGCCACGGTCGACTTGCCGCAACCGCTTTCGCCGACGATGCTGAGGCAGCCGCCGGCCGGCACAGTGAAATCGATGCCGTTTACGGCCTGCACGAACTGACGGGGCTTGCGCTCGATGACGCGGTTCAGCCAAGGGACGGAAACGTCGAAGGTCATGGACAGGCCGCGGACGGTCAGCGCCGGTACTTTCTGAGCGGATACGGTCATGCAGTTCCTCCTGCGTTCAGCCAGCAGGCACTTGCACCATCGCCGACAGCGGTGAGTTCGGGACGTTGGTCTAGACATCGCGCCCCGGCGGAGCGACAGCGCGGATTGAAGCTGCAGCCGGGCGGAATCGCGTCTAGCCGGGGCATCGAACCGTCGATTTGGTTCAGTTTCTGCACCCGCGCGCCGAGCGACGGGATCGAGGCCATCAGCCCCTGCGTATATGGATGGCACGGGGCATGCAGCACTTGCTCGACCGGGCCGATCTCGATGAGGCGGCCGGCATACATTACCGCAACGCGATCGGCGGCTTCTGCTATGACGCCCATGTCGTGGGTCACGAGCATGACGGCAGTCTGCTTCTCCTTGCAGAGACGGCGCAGCAGCGAAATGATCTGCGCCTGGATCGACACGTCGAGCGCCGTCGTCGGCTCGTCGGCGATGACCAGCTTCGGGGACGCTGCGAGTGCAAGCGCGATCACCACGCGCTGGCGCATGCCGCCGGAGAACTGGTGCGGATAGTGGCTGACCCGCTCCTCCGGCGAGGGGATGCCCACATCGCGCAAGAGCTGAACGGCGCGTGCTCGCGCTTCGGCCTTACCGAGCGAGAGATGCTGGCGGATGGTTTCGGTGAGCTGCGCGCCGACCGTGAACAGCGGGTTTAGCGAGGTCAGCGGGTCCTGGAAGATCGCGCCGATCTCGCGGCCGCGGATGCGCTCCATTTCCTTGTCGTTAAGCGCGTCGATTCGGCGTTGGCCAAGCCAGATTTCGCCGGCGGCGATCCGACCGGGACGTTCGAGCAGGCCCTGGATGGCAAGGCCGGTCATCGACTTGCCGGCGCCGGACTCCCCGACCACGCCGAGAATTTCGCCCGCACGAATCGAAAGGCTAACATCAGACAGCGCAGTCACCGTGCCGCGGCGACCTGGAAACTCGACCTTCAGGTTGCGGACATCGATGACCGCCTGTTGTGCTTCACCCATTTGCGTCCACCTCGATTGGATAGCTCGGCGGGAAGATTTCCGAAACCGGGGGATTGTCCCAGCTTCGCTCGGGGTATTTGGCGATCAGTCTGTCAAACTGGACCTGTGCCTGAATGCGGGCCGTTTCCATGTCGATGCCCGCCACCTTGCGCGACAGCATCGAGACGCGGCCATCGACGAAGACGGCGCGGGTGACCTTGCCCGAACCGCCGGTGACCAACGTCGTGATCGGGTCAATCGACGGCGCCATCACCGCGTCATCGAGATCGAAGACGGCGATATCGGCGCGGGCGCCAGGCGACAGGTGGCCGATATCATCGCGCCCGAGCGCGCGAGCGCCACCGATCGTGGCCGCATCGAAGAGATCGACCGTACGCAGCTTGTCGGGTGCACCATCGGCGATGCGGCCGGTGATCAGGCCGGCGAGCAGGTTCATCAGCATGTCCGCCGGTGTCGTGTCCGTGCCCATCGCGATGTTGATGCCCCGCTTGCGGCAGGCGGAGAAGGAATTGAGGATGCTGCCGCCACGGCCGGAAACCAGGGGGCAGTGAACGATCGAGACGCCGTTTTCCGCGTAGAGTCCCAGGTCCTCTTCCGTCGCATTGGTCGCATGCGGCGCGATCAACCGATCGCTAAGCAGGCCGGCATTGGCCAGCCAGACCGGCGCCGTCGTGCCGTGCAGCATCCGCACCGTATCGACTTCCATCGCACCCTGGGCCATGTGCAGGCGGAACTTGCAGCCGAGATCGCGGGCTGCCGCATCCGTGCGCTGAATCAGCGCGAGCGTACTGGTCTCTACCCGGTCGGGCGCCAGCATACCGCGCACGAGATCGCCATGGCGGCCGTTCTGACGCTCGATATAGGCGATGGCTTCCTTCAAGCCTTGGAAACCACGCTCCTCGTCGAACACCGGTACCATGCGGCCGGGCTGTTCCAGCACCATACCGCCTGAGCGGTAGGCGGGGCTCAGATAGACCCGCAAACCGAGTTCGCCGGCAGCATCGGCGGCAGCATCGAATTCGGCGACCGTTTCGCCCCATTCGCGATAGAACAGCGAGGCGATCGGAGCAGCGGTGGTAATGCCGTTCAAGAGCAGTTGTCCAAAGGCGAAGCGCTTCTGGAAGGCCAGCTCTTCCTGGCTATACATTTCATAGGGACCAGCCTCGACATAGGAGCGCGGCCAGACCCGGCCTTTGGCCCAGCCGGGATGATGGTCGATGCCGAGGATGGTTGTGTCGAGATCCGACAAGGCATCGAGGTCGATGAGGCCGGGGCTGATCAGCGCATTGCCGTAGTCGATGCGGCGGGCGACTTCGCCAGGGAAGCGATGGCCGACAAACAGGATTTCGCCACCTTCGAACACCACTTCGCCGTTGCGCAGCAGGCGGTGGGCGCTGTCCCTGTGGCCGACGACCCAGCTTGCAGTAATGAGCGTGCGGCCTTCGGGGCGACGGCCAAGATCGAGGGAAAGATCGCTCATCATGGCATCTCCACGATGGCCTTGCCCTGACGGGCAACGACGCGACCACCCTTGACGACCAGCGGCCGCGGCGCGACGTCAACGACTGCATGGGCGAGAGTTTCGCCGGTCAAGAGCGTGAAGTCGGCATTGCAGCCGACATCGAGGCCGTACCCCTCCAGTCGCATGACATCGGCGCCCCCCTGGGAGACGACGTGCAGCACGTGGGCCAGCTCGATATCCGAGCGCAGGCCGTTCTTCATGCCGATGATCTTTGCGCGGTCGAGCATGTCCGGTTGGCCCCACGGACCCCAGGTATCCTGAATGCCGTCACAGCCGCCGCCGACCCGCACGCCGGCTTCCTTCAGCCGCATGATCGAGGGCACGGTGGCCGAGGGCGCACCGGTGGTCAGGATCGCGACATCGAGGCGGGCGATTTCTTCAATCAGCTTGCCGACGCGGAGATAGTCGTTCATGCCGAGCGCGAAGGCGTGACTGATCGCCACCTTGCCTTCCATACCGTTGGCGCGGATGCGCTCGAAAATCAGTTCCATCGTAAAGGCACCCAGATCGCCTGCCTCGTGCAAATGGATGTCGATATCGACGCCGTGCTTGACGGCAAGCGCAAAGAGGATGTCGAGCTGCCCCTTGGGGTCCCGATCGATACCGCAGGGGTCGATACCACCTAGCACCTCGCAGCCTTGACGCAGGGCTTCGTCCAGAAGCTCCACTGTGCCCGGCATGACCATGACGCCGGACTGCGGGAAGGCGACAATTTCGATATCGATGATGCCCTTCAGCGCATCCCGTGTCTTCCAGACGCCTTCTACGATCGACAGGCCGTGCGTAGTGTCGATATCGACATGGCTGCGGATATGGGTTGAGCCGTGGGCCGCAAGGCCGATTGCGTGTCGCATCGACTGGCGATGCGGATCGATGCCGATGTCCAGGCGATTTTCGCGTTCGAAGTCGATGCGGCCACGCAGGATCGCGGCACGATTGTTGACATGCCAAGGCATGCCCCAGGTCGTCTTGTCGAGATGGGTATGGGCATCAATCAGGCCTGGCGAAACGATTGCACCGTGACCATCCTCCACGGCCATGCCGGTCTCGGGCTGATAGGTACCAAGGCCTGCGATCTTTCCGTTCTTGATCAGGATGTCGCAGCTTTCGCCGGCCATAGGCCTGACATTGCGGAGAAGCAGATCGTGCATGGGACTTACCTCAGTTTCGGATTAAGGGCGTCACGCAACCAGTCGCCGAGCATGTTGACGGTGACGACAAGCAGGCAGAGTTGAATGACCGGAAACAGGACGATCCACCAGGAACCGGAAAACAGGAACTGGTTGCCAATGCGGATCAGCGTGCCGAGTGACGGCTGGGTCGGTGGCATGCCAATGCCGAGGAACGACAGCGTCGCTTCCGTCAGGATCGCCATGCCGAAGTTCAGCGTAGCGGCGACCATGACCGGTGTCAGCGTGTTGGGCAGGATGTGCAGCATCATGATGCGGCGGGCCGGCACACCAATGAGTTTTGCCGCCGATACATAGTCCTTGCCGCTTTCCACGATCGCCTGGGCACGTACAGTTCGTGCATACTGCACCCAGGCTGAGAGCGCGATGGCAAGCACGAGCACCGCCGAAGCTCCGGCGTCGCGCAGATATTCCGGGAGCATCTGCCGAACAACCGTCGAAACAAGGATGGCGACAAGGATGGTCGGGATCGACAGCGTGATATCGCCAATGCGCATCAAAAGGTTGTCGGTGAAGCCGCCGAAATAGCCGGCAATCAAACCAGCAGCCATGCCGATCACCAGCGACAGCGCCACGGAGGCGACGCCGATGACGATGGAAATGCGTGTGCCGTAGAGGATGGCTGAGAGCATATCGCGGCCCTGCGTATCCGTGCCGAGCAGGTAGGGCCATTCGCCTTCAGGAGCCCAGATCGGTGGCAGTTCCGCCTTCCACATGTCGAGTGAAGCGCCGTCATAGGGATTTTGCGGGGCGATCAGCGGAGCAAAGACCGCCGCGAGAACGAGGATCGCCAGCACGAGCGCGCTGATCTGCGCCGAGCGGCTCTGGGTGAATGACCACCAGATGTCGCTGCTGCGGATACGCCTCAGGATCGAGGGACGGGTCGGCTTTGCCGTTGGCTGCATGGTCGTTTGTGGAAGGGTCATCGAACCGGTCCCCTTAAGTTAGCGTGTCGAACGCAGACGGGGATCGATCACCGCATAGGTGATATCGACCAGCGTGTTTAGCACGACGAAGATGAAGGCGATGATGCAGAGATAGGCGGCCATGACAGGGATATCGAGGAAGGTCACCGCCTGGATGAACAGCATGCCCATACCCGGCCACTGGAAGACGGTCTCGGTGATCAACGCAAACGCAATCAGCGAACCGACATTCATGGCCGTCATGGTGACGACCGGCATCAGACAGTTGCGCAAGGCATGGCGGAAATAGATGCGCCAACGCGGGATACCGCGGGCGCGGGCGAACTTGACGAAATCCGATCGAAGGACTTCCAGCATTTCAGCGCGCACCAGCCGCATGACGAGCGTGATCTGATAGAGTGCCAGCGCGATCGACGGCAAGATCAGGGCGGCGCGCCCGGACGGCGTCAGGAACCCCGTCGACCACCAGCCGATCTGCACCACGTCCCCGCGCCCGAAGGATGGCGCCCAGCCAAGGATGACGGCGAAGACGAGGATGAGCAGGATGCCGACGACGAAGCTCGGTAGTGAAACCCCGACAATGGACAGGAACTGCAGGCCTTCAGTATACCACTTGCCGCGCTTGATGGCCGTAATCACCCCAAGCGGCAGGCCGACGACGAGCGACAGAAATGTTGCGACCAGCACCAATTCCAGTGTCGCCGGGAAGCGTTCGGCGATCAGCGGCAGCACCTTCTGGCCGTTGCGGTAGGAAACGCCGAAATTGCCCTGCGCCGCATCGCCGACGAAACGCACATATTGGGTGATGAGACCGTCATTAAGGCCCAGCCGGTCGCGCAGCGCATCCTTGTCCGCTTGCGAGGTCTGCTCTCCGACCATCAGCTCGACGGGGTCACCCGCCAACCTGAAGATCAGGAAGGCAAGCATGGCGACGGCAAGCATCACCAGGATCGCATTCCCGAGGCGCTTGATGATGAAAACCAGCATGGGAACCCCTTAGGTGCGCGCCACTCCCGGCAAAAGGCCGGACGGCTCGATCAATCACATCAAGAGCTGGGAGACCGGCTCGCGGGAAGCCGAGCGCCCGCCGCTGCAGCTTGCCGATCGTAGCGAGACGAGCACTCCTCCGCGCACAACCTCCCTTGCTCTCGTCTTTGCCTATTAAGACAGGCTTTAAAAAGTTGTCAACGTAATTGTAGACAATATTGGTGATTAAAAATTGCGTTATTACCAACATTTTTGGCTAAGCTGTGACCGGTGGAACTCGTGCAACCCCACATGAAAAGAGCGTTTCATGGCTCGATGAAACGCTCTTCTATTGTCACACGAGAATGTCTGGCCGTTACTGTCCCATCTTGGTCAACCACTGGCGCGGTTTGTTATCGGCGCGAAAGTCGATACTCTTGACCGTGCCCAGCATGGCCCAGGCGATCGGCTGCTGGTGCAGCGGAATCAGCATGACTTCGTCCTTGGCGATCTTCAGGGCCTGGCCTTCAAGCGCAAGTCGCTTGGCATTGTCCGGTTCCTGGGCAGCGGCAGCAACGAGCTTGTCGAGTTCCGGATTGGACCAGTTGCCGTAATTGGAAACCCCCATTGCGCCCTTCTTGGTCGACAGCACCTGCGCCAACATCGAGTAGGCATCTAGCGTCGGCTCGTTCGCCCAGCTGAGGTTGAACATGTCGGCCTTGCCGGCGCTGCGCTTCGGGGTTTGGACGGCGCGCGGAGCGATATCGATCGTTGGTTTGAAACCGCCGCGCTTCATCATGTTGGCGATACCTGAGCAGATATCTTCCTCGTTGATGCTTTCGTCATTCATGCAAGTGTAGGTGAAGGCGAGATCCGTCTGGCCGGCTTCGGCCAGCAGCTTCTTCGACTGTTCCGGATCAGCCGGACTATAGGTATCGAGTGCCTTGTCGTAGCCGGAGATTTCTGGCGCGATCAACGAACCGGAAGGGCGGGCAAGGCCGCGCATGACTTTTTTGTTGATGAGCTCACGGTCGACAGAGGCTTCGACAGCCTGACGCACGCGGATGTCGTTGAAGGGGTTCGGACGACCGTCTTCCAGCTTTTCCTTGCGGTTGAAGTTCAGGAAAACAGTGCGCAGCTCGGTGCGCTTCTTGACGGTGACGCCCGGCGACGACTCAAGCCGCGGCAGGTCCTGGATCGGCGCGCTATCGATGAGATCAATTTCCCCGGAGAGAAGCGCAGCAACACGGGTTGCGGCAGAGGCGATCGGCACGAATTCGATACGGTCGAGATTATGCTTCTTCTCATCCCACCACCCGTCATTGACGACGAGAACCGTCTTGCTGTCCGGCACACGGCTTTCGAGCTTGAACGGGCCCGTGCCGTTGGTGTGCATGGTGGTATAGCCTTCGGTCTTCGTGGCAACGTCCGTCGGCTTCTCGCTATTGTTGGTCTTCAGCCAGCCGGCATCAAAGATGAAAATGTTGGTGATGTCGTTGAGGAACAGCGAGGTCGGCGCAGTAACGGCGATATCGACAGTATAGTCGTCAACCTTGGTCACTCCAGCATAGAGCGGAATGTTTCCACGTAGCGGTGAGGTCGCATCGGAAACGCGGGTGAAGGATGCAACCACGTCGTCGGCCGTAAAATCGGCGCCGTCATGGAACTTTACGCCCTTTCGCAAGGTGAAGCGCCAGGTCTTGTCATCAACCAGCTTCCATTCGGTGGCAAGTGCGGGCTCGATCCGGAATTCAGGCCCATAGCGCACCAGGCCCTCATAGATGTGATTGAGGAAAGCGAGGTTCGAAGTCGACGGCACCGAATAGGGGTCGAGCGAATAGAGATCGGCGCGTCCGCCCCAGCGAAGTGTTTCTGCGCTGGCAGGAACGGCGATGGCAGCCGCGGCCATCGCGGCGAGGATGAAGCTTTTCACACGGGACATGATTCCCCCCTTATGGATCGTTGATAAGCCTGACCGGCCTAGACCCCAGGCAAAGCGGAGTATTGTTTTGCTCGTCGTCATTGTCAATTATATTGTTGACAATTATCGTACCCAAAAACAACGATTAAAGTTACCAATATTACGACGTTCGAAAAAGCGGAGGAAAGAGCATGGGAAATTTGCTGCTGCTGCACGGCACCATGGTAACCGTGGATCACGAGAGGCGGATTATCGAGGACAGCGCTCTGGCAATCCAGGGCGACCGGATCGTCGATATCGGCACGGCAGATGAGCTTCAGCAACGACACACGGACAAACAGGTTATCGATTGCCGCGGCAAACTGATCATTCCCGGCCTCATTGACGCCCACGGACATGCGGGCCATGCGTTGATCCGCAGCATTGCGGCCGATACCAACTCCATGTGGATGAAAGTCGTCACGCCCACCTACTACCACTACGTCACGCGAGACTATTGGTACGCCGACGGCCTCGTTTCAGGCATCGAACGCCTGTGCGCAGGGGTAACGACGTCGGCCAGCATCATCACCTCGATGCCGCGTGCCGATGATCCGGTATTTGCGATCAATCACGCTCGTGCCTACAGCGAAATCGGACTGCGGGAAATCATCTGCGTCGGCCCCTCCGGCCTGCCCTGGCCGCATCCTGTCACGCGCTGGGAAACCGGCTCACCAGAGCGACGTCACGTCAGTTTCGACGAAATGATCGAAGGCAGCGAAGCCGTTATTGAGGCGCTGGACGGCAGCGCGCAGGGCCGCATCAAGGTGTTCCTCACACCGTTCACCATCGTTCCCTCCGTCGAACCCTCGAATGCCTCCACGCCGGACCAGGCCGTGAGACTCACCGAAAATGATCGCCTGCAAGCTCGTCGCATCCGCGAAACTGCACGAAAGTGGGGCGTTCGGCTGCATTCCGACGCCTTTGCCGGTCAAATCCGCATGGCGTTTCAGGACAAGGAAAATGCCCTTCTCGGACCGGATATCCACCTCCAACACTGCTGGGGCATCTCGCATGAGGAAATCGATATCCTGGCCGAGACCGGCACCCACGTTACACACGCCCCGCCCGGCCGCTCAACACCAATCATGGAGATGATGTCAAAGGGTATCCGGGTTGCCATCACGACGGATGGCGCAGCACCCAGCCGTCATTTCGACATGCTGCAGACCGCCCGGCTGGCGCAATTCACCCAGCACCTGCTGCACAACCACGATCGCTACTTGCTGCCACCGGGCAAGGTCTTCGAGATGATAACCATCGACGCGGCTCGCGCCATCGGCATGGAACATGAAATCGGATCGCTGGAAGTCGGCAAGAAGGCCGACATCGCCATCATCGACATGCGCAAGCCACATCTAATGCCGATGTGGATGCCCGTTCACCGACTCGTTCACCAAGCGCTCGGAAGCGACGTCGATATGGTTATTGTCGATGGCAATGTCCTGATGGAGGGTGGCCAGGTAAGGACCGTCGACGTTGATGCGGCCATTTCCTTCGGCCAGGCGGAAGCATTGGCATTGGCGGCGCGTGCCGGTCTTGAAGCCCATATGCACGACCCCGGCTGGGGCCGCCTGCTGCGCACCTTCGACGAGCCAGTTTTGCCGCCTCACCCCCCATGTGCTGACCCAGGAAGTCGTGCATCCCGCCATACGCCGGGTGACGTGCATTCTTCGTGCATCAACTATCAGAGTCCGTGTTGCCAATAATTGAAAGGTATTGTACACAATCGTGTATGCATTATGGCCCTCGAGGCGGAGAGGAGCTGCCGGCGATCATGCATCAATCAAAAGGGAGGAATGAATGAAAAGACGGACTCTGGCAGGTTGCCTTGGTGCAGTTCTCGGACTACTGGGAACCACGACAGTGCATGCAGACACACTCGACACCGTAAAACAGCGCGGCAAGCTCGTTTGCGGTGTCTCCCTTGCGACACCGGGCTTTGCTGCCCCTAACGACCAGGGTCGCATGGAAGGCTTCGACGCCGACATCTGCCGCGCCGTTGCAGCTGCCGTCTTCGGTGATGGCGAAAAGGTCGAGTACGTACCGACCAACATCAACACTCGCTTCCAGGCGCTGCAGTCCGGCGAAATCGACGTCCTGTCGCGCCAGACCACGCAGACCTATACCCGTGATGCCTCGCTCGGCCTCGATTTTGCGCCCGTCGTCTTCTATGACGGCCAGGGCCTGATGGTCTCGAAGTCGCTCGGCGTGACGAGTGCCGCCGAACTCAAGGACGCTGCGATCTGCACCCTGCCGGGCACCACCACGGCGCAGAACCTTACCGACTTCTTCGGCAAGCTGGGTGCAAAGTTCGAACTCGTTGTGTTCGAAAGCCCGGATGAAAACCGCGCTGCCTTTTTCAGCGGTCGGTGCGACGCGATCTCGTCTGACCGCTCGGACCTAGCCTCGATCCGCGCGGTCTCCAATAATCCTGATGACTACGTCGTTTTGCCGGAAACGATCTCGAAGGAACCGTTGGCGCCGGCCGTCCGTCAGAATGACTCCAACTGGCGCGATGTCGTCTCCTGGTCGGTTTGGATGCTGATGGCGGCCGAAGAAAAGGGCATCACAAAGGCCAATGTGGACGAGAAGCTCAAGAGCGACGATCAGGAAATCCAGCGCATGCTCGGCGTTACCGACAAGCTCGGTGAAATGCTGAAGCTCGACGACAAGTGGGGCTACAACATCGTCAAGTCTGTCGGCAATTACGGCGAAGTCTTCGAACGCGCCGTCGGCGAGAAAACCCGTCTCGGCATGACCCGCGGTCCAAATACCCAATGGAACGCGGGCGGCCTGCTCTACGCGCCGCCTTTCCGTTGAGATAAGGTTCGCGTCCGCCCCCGCGCGGGCGCGACCACCTCTCGCGGTTCTCTCGACGGAGGGCTCGAATGGCTCTGCTGCGCAATGCGCGCTACCGCGCGCTTTTTTATCAATGGTTGGCGATCGGCGTGATCGCTCTCATCGCCTGGTCGATGTTTGCGACCGCAAGCCAAAATCTTGCTAAGCACGATATCGCAACCGGCTTCTCCTACCTTTCGAGGCAGGCTGGCTTCGTAATCAGCGACGCCGCGATATCCTATCAGCCGACCGATACGGTAGCCCGAGCGTTGTTCGTCGGGTTCGCCAACACCGTCAAGGTCTCCATCTTTGCCGCCCTCTTCGGCACCATTCTGGGGCTTCTGGTCGGTATCGGCCGCATGTCGCGTAATCCACTGCTGCAAAGGCTGATGCTCGCCTATGTCGAGGCGTTGAGAAATGTTCCGCTACTGCTCTATCTGCTGTTCTGGTATGCCGTCATTATCAATGTGCTGCCGCCGGTGCGCGCAGCGCTGACTTTAGCGCCACATGTCTATCTGTCGAACAGCGGCCTCGTTATCCCCTCCGTCACCTTCGAACGCGGCCTTGCCTTGGGGGCCGCCGCTCTTGTCATCGGCATAGCCTGTGCCATTGTCATCCGGCACGTCGCCATGCGCCGCCGGGTTGCAACCGGCCAGCCGAACCACGGCGTACTTTTCGCCTGGATCTCCGCGATCACACCGATCGCGCTCGTGCTTTTCCTTGGCGGTATCGCCATGACATTCGATCTTCCGGAAAAAGGCCGTTTCCGTCTGAGCGGCGGCCTGCAGGTGAAGCCCGAATTCGTCGCGCTGCTGTTCGGGTTGGCGCTTAGCGTCTCGGCAAACGTCGCCGAGATCGTGCGCGCGGGCATCCAGGCCGTCAACAAGGGGCAATGGGAAGCCTCGATGGCACTCGGTCTCCCCCGGCGCCGCGCTATGCGTCTGGTCATCCTGCCGCAAGCGCTGCGGCTGATCATTCCGCCGCTCACCAACACCTATCTTACCGTCTTCAAGAACAGCTCGCTGGCGATTGCCATCGGATACCCCGATCTCGTGATGGTCTCCAACACCGTCATGAACCAGACGGGTCAAGCGATGGAAACCATTGCGATCTTTATGGGAACCTATCTCGGCCTGTCGATCGCCATTTCGTTGCTCATGAACTGGTATAACAGCCACGTAGCTCTAAAGGATCGCTGACCGTGACGGAACTTCAACTCGTGCTCGTCACAACAACCACAAGCCAAGCCCCTCCTCCGCGGCAATCCGGCTGGCGGCGCGATCTGTTCGGCACACCGGGCAATGCGCTGATAACGGTGCTTTGCGTCGTGGTCCTTGCCACAATAGGCTGGCTCGCAACCCAGTGGCTCGTTCTCAACGCGACGTTTACCGGCACGCCGGAAGCCTGCAAGACAGCGAGCGGCGCCTGCTGGCCGTTTCTCAGCACGAAGCTTCGCTACATGGCATTCGGCTTCTACCCCTTCGAAGAGCAATGGCGGCCGTTGCTGGCACTCATCGTCTTCCTTGGCGCCTCCTTCCTTTCGATGGTGCCGCGGCTGTGGAGCAGCAGGCTCCTACTGCTCTGGATCGTCGTTATCCTGCCGGGACTTTGGGTTTTGATGGCCGGCGGCATCTTCGGCCTGCCTGCGATCCCGACCACACAGTGGGGCGGCCTTCCGCTCTCCTTCATGCTTTCCTTCATCGGTCTTATCTGCGCGCTGCCGCTCGGCATCCTGCTTGCCTTATCGCGCGCCTCTGATCTGCCTGTCATCCGGGTGTTGGCGACAAGCTTCATCGAAATCGTGCGCGGCGTACCGTTGATCAGCATTCTCTTCATGGCAACGGTGATGCTGCCGCTGTTCATGCCAGATGGCATCACCGTGGATAAGCTGCTGCGCGCCCAGATCGCCATCATCATCTTTGCGGCTGCCTACATCGCCGAAATCGTTCGCGGCGGCCTGCAGGATGTACCGAAGGGCCAGCTCGAAGCCGGGGCGGCTTTGGGGATGGGCTATTGGCTCGTCATGTTCAAGATCGTACTGCCGCAGGCAATCAAGAAGGTTATTCCTCCACTTGTCGCGCTTTTCATCGGCTTCTTTCAGGACACAACGCTCGTCACCATCGTCGGTCTGCTCGACTTTCTCGATACGGTGCGCTCGGCGATGCGCGACCCATCATGGCAAGGCATCGCGGTGCTGGAGGGCTATATCTTCGCCGCTGTCGTCTATTTCATCTTTAGCGCGCTGATGGGAGCCTATAGCCGCTTCCTGGAGCGATATTTCAGGACCACCCATGACTAGGCCAGTTCATGTCATCAGAAAAGTCGAAACCATCGTCGCCCATGACGACCAGACCGGCACCCATGCTTATATGTCCGATGGCGATATCGCCTTCGATGAGACTGCGATCCTGCATGTTGGCGGTCGCTACAATGGTCCCTTCGACCGGGAAGAGTACGGGCACGGTCGCATGTTGCTCCCGGGCCTGATCAACATTCACTGCCATTCCGACGAAGAGCCCTTGTCTAAAGGCATTTTCGACGACGTCGGTACCGCCGCCCTCTGGGGGCAGGCGATGTATGAATATTCGACACTGATCGAGATCAGTGAGGAGGCCCGCGAAGCCTCTCTGACCGTCATGCTCGGAGACTTGATCCGCAGCGGAGTCACCACGCTGGTGGATATCGCGGGCCCGCACGATGCTTGGCTCCCCACGCTCGTCAAAAGTGGAGCCCGCGCCTACGCCGCGCCGGGCTTTCGCGAGGCCAGGTGGCATGTTGCAGACAGCCACCGCCTCGATTATCACTGGGACCGGCGCCGTGGGCGGGAGGCTTTTCAAGAAGCACTTGCCTGCGTCGACGCGGCACAAGCTCACCCATCAAGCCGTCTCGGCGGCATCGTTTCGCCGTCCCAAGTCGAAACCTGCTCGCCAGATCTACTTATCGAAGCCGCCACCGCCGCAAAAGACCGCGGCGTCCCGATCACGCTCCACGCAGCTCAAACCATGGCTGAACATGAAGAGTTGGTGCGTCGAACCGGCATGACCGCCGTGCAATATCTGGAAAGCATCGGTATTCTCGATGAAAGACTGATCCTCGGACATTGCATCTTCATCGACAGCCATTCCTGGACCCGAGAGCGCACCGAGACAGATATGGCGCTCCTTGCACGACGTGGCACAACGGTAGCACACTGCCCAGTTACCTTCTCCCGCAGCGGCATGATCCTGGAGTCCATCGGCCGCTATCGCCGCGCCGGCGTGAATGTCGGCATCGGCACGGATAGCTATCCCTACAACATGCTGGAAGAGATGCGCAGGGCGCTCATCTGCTCCCGCGTCGCCGGCAAAAGCGTGTTTGACATCAAGACATCCGACATCCTCGACATGGCGACCCTTGCGGGTGCGAATGCGCTGGGCCGAAAGGATATCGGACGGATCGCAGTCGGTGCCAAACCGGATTTCTCGTTGATCGACCTCAATCACCCCGCCATGCAACCGGTTTACGACCCGTTGCGCAATCTTCTCCATTGCGCAGCCGAGCGGGCAGTCAAGGCTGTCTATGTCGACGGAAGGCGCATTGCCAGCGACGGGAAGCTTGAGGGGCTGGACTATGACGGCGCGGTTCAGGTCATGCGGGAAGCATTGAAATTCACGACAGGCCGTATTGCTGCGAACGACCCGCGCGGCAGGTCGCTATCCGAGCTCGCGCCCTTGTCCCTTCCTACCAAAACGTAGGCAAACACACAGCTTTTAAATTCATAGTCGGGAGTACGCATCCTGAGAACGACGTCAGGAGTGGCTTTCATCGGCAGCGGAAAACGACGATCGGAATGATCGACTCGATTCGCTTTTTCCAATCGTACAGCGTTCATGAGTGCGAGTTGGCCAGTCCAGTCCTCGACGCGTAAGCCGGGCACACAATCAAACTCGCGCCGATTACTCGATCGGGGGGAGCGTAGCAAAAGCCCTTGATAGAATACGAACTGCCGCCTCGCGCACCTGCTGCCGGCGGTTCTTCATCGTAAAGATACAGACGTTTGTATCCAGCATGTACTGCAGCATTAAAATGCTTCACGCTCCCGCAGGGCCGGTTGATCACGTTCGTTCATAAAATCCGAGGTAGCCGCTTCGCCATCGAACCAGCTGTCCCAAACTTCTCCGGCAGGGGCGATAATCCTCGTGCGTCCAACTGCGACAATATCGACGCGCTTTACATCATCAGGCAGAGCGACGGCCTTCGGCAACCGAACGGCCTGGCTGCGATTGCTTTGAAACACTGCACCTTGTTCCATTTCCTATCCTCCGCGATATACGAAAGCCATATCCCACTTAGTTTTGCGAATGGGATATGGCAATGGGATATACCTCGGCACACTGGGCGAGGTTTGAGAACTCGGTCCAACGCCGCGGCCTGTGTCGATGCGCTCAAGGCCGGACATCAGCACCATGCTGGAGGTATTTTCGACGACCTGCCACCAGACACTGCGATCATCGGTATCGCGGCACGCAGCTGACTCGAAGGTCAGGTCGTCGAATAGCCTGCCTGAAGCGAAAATGAGTCATCGTGCCTGCGCGAAGCGAGCGATTCTGGATTTGCGATCGGAATCGCTCCGGCTTATCGCGGCAGCATCAACTCGATCAGAGCGCACCGTCGACGACGACTACGGGTCGCCCGCGCGAGCAGGTTTCGATGCGGGCATCCACACGATAGATGTCGCGCAGCATTTTCGATGTGATCACGTCAGCGGTCGCGCCGCTCGAGGTCATTTCCCCATTGGCGATAACGATCGTGTTTGTGCAATAGCGCAAGGCGTGATTGAGATCATGGAGCGCAATGAGCACGATCATGCCGGTGCGGCTGGCGAGATCGACGACGAATTCCAGTACATCGATCTGGCGATGGAGGTCGAGGGCCGAGGTCGGCTCGTCCATCAGCAAGACCTCGGGTTTGCGCACCAGCGCCTGGCCGAGCGAGACGAGCTGTCGCTGGCCGCCCGACAGGGCGTCTAGCCCCCGGAAGGCAAGGTCCTCGATATGCAACGCTTTCAGGATCGCGTCGATCTCGAAAAGCTCTTCGTCCTTTACCTGCCAGCCGCCGCCCTGTTTTGTGGCAAGCAGGAGCGACTCGTAGACCGTCAGCACGGCATTCGAGCCGGTGTCCTGCGGCATGTAGCAGATCGCCCGGTCGCCGCGCGTCGCATCCGAAAGCTGCACGACACCGGGGCCGGAAATTAGACCGGCGATTCGCTTGAACAGCGTCGACTTGCCGGCCGCATTTGGGCCGATCACGGCCGTGATGGAACCGGGCGTCAAGAGCTCGATTGCGACCTTTGACAGAACCGTCGTGCTGCCATAGCTGGCGCCGAGATCCTTAAGCACCAGACTTACCATGCACGCCTCCGGTTCGAGAAAATCAGGACGAAGAAGAAGGGAACGCCGACAAGCGCGGTGATGACGCCGATCGGCAGGATGGCGCCGGGGATCAGCACCTTGCTGACGACCGACGTCGCCGAGAGCAGCAGCGCACCGCAGATCACGGAACCGGGCAGAAAGAACCGCTGGTCCTCTCCGACGACCATGCGCGCGATATGGGGGCCGACAAGGCCGACAAAGCCGATCGTCCCGACGAAGGAGACAGGAATGGCGGCAAGCAGGCTGACGACAAGCATGGTGTGAAGGCGCAGGCGCCGGACATTGACGCCCATACTTGCAGCCTTGTCGTCCCCGAGCCTCAGGGCTGTCAACGCCCAGGCGTTACGCACGAAGAGCGGTAGCGTCACGACGAGAATTGCGCCGGTGACGAAGACTTTGTCCCACGTCGCCTTGGTCAGGCTTCCCATGGTCCAGAACACGACTGCGGCGAGCGCCTGTTCGGAGGCGAGGTATTCGAGAAGCGACAGGGCGGCATTGAACGTGAAGACGAGGGCGATGCCGAGCAGCACGATCGTCTCGACCGTAACACCGCGCAGCGTCGATGCGAAATGGATGAAGAGCGCGGCCACCATCGCCATGACAAAGGCATTGACCGGAACCATGTATTGAACCGCGCCCGGAAAAATGGCGACACCTGCAACGAGCCCCAGCGCCGCGCCAAAGCTGGCGGCCGCCGAAATGCCGAGCGTGAAGGGACTGGCGAGCGGGTTCGAAAGGATCGTCTGCATCTGCGCACCTGCCACCGAGAGCGACGCGCCGACCGTGATCGCCATCAGCGCAATCGGCATGCGGATATCCCAGATGACGACACGCAGCTGGTCACCGGCAGCCTCCGGGGAAGCGAGCGCCGACAGCACCTCGGCAAGGCTGTAATTCGCGGGGCCCAATGCCATGTCGGCAGCCATGCTTGCCGCAAGCGCGACGACAAGACCTGCCAGGATAAGGATGCGCCGAAAGGCAAGGGCGCGATATTGATCGCGCCCCGTCACCTTCGTTTCGATCGTCGCAACGCTCATCGCCTATTCGCCCTTCAACGAGACAAAGTAGCCTGGCTTGTAGTCGAGCGGCAGGAAGCGAGCGTGCAACTCCTTGAAGGTCGCTTCCGGGTCGAGTTCGTTGAACAGGTCAGGGTGCAGCCACTTGGCGATCTGCTGGATTGCGACGAACTGATAGGGATTGTTGTAGAACTGGTGCCAGATGGCATGGACATTGCCATCCTTGACTGCCTTGATGCCGGTAAAGGCCGGGCGTTTCGTCAGGTTTTCCAGCTTGCGGTGCGCTTCGGCGATATCTGCGCCATAGCCGACGCCGACCCACTTGCCACCAGGCACATAGCCTTCCCACATGCCGCCGGTGATGATGACCTGATCAGGATTGGAGGCGATGATCTGTTCCGGGTTCACCGTGCCGAAGGTGCCTGGAATGATGTCCTTTGCCATGTTGATGCCGCCGGCCAGCTCGACCATCTTGCCGAAATTCTCGCTGCCGAAGGACATGCAGCAATCGTCGGAATAGCCGCCCGCACGCTCCATGAAGACGACCGGCTTTGCGGGGTTACTCTTCTCCAGGACATCCGTGACCTTCTTGATGGCGTCGGCGCGGAAGGTGATGAAGTCTTCGGCAACCTTCTCCTTGCCCATCAGCGTGCCCATGATACGCATGCTAGGCTCGGTGTTTTCCATAGGCTTTTCCCGGAAGTCGACATAGACCAAGGGAATGCCGACCTTGGCGAGCTTGTCGATATAGCCGGCCTCTTCCGTAGCTGTCTTGGCGTCAACATTCATCAGGATGACGTCGGGTTTCAAGGCTACTGCCTGTTCGATATCGAACGTGCCATCCTTCATACCGCCGAAGGTCGGCAGCTTGGCGATGCCAGGGTATTTTGCGAGATAGGCCGCGTAGGATTCCGGGTCCGCCTTCGGCAGGTCGTCGCGCCAGCCGACGACGTGCTGGAACGGGTTGTCCTTGTCGAGCCCGGCAAGGAAATAGATCTGCCGGCCTTCGCCGAGGATGACGTGTTTTGCCGGTACATTGACTTCGACGTCGCGGCCCGTCACGTCCCTCACGACGACGGGGTCGGCAATCGCGGGCAGCACTTTGGACACGAGAACGCCAAGGGCGATCATTGCCGACTTGCCAGAAAAGCGCATGGTTGAATCTCCGGTGGAAACTGACCGGCACTTATTATTTGATGACTTTCATAGTCAAGATTTATCTTTTAGAAGTGTTCGAAGCTGAGATAAGGACGGAACATGCAGAGCGATCGAATGGCAGACAGCGCCAATTTCACCTTGCGCGATGAGATCAAGGCCTATTGGTCCGAACGCGCGGCAACATTCGACCAGTCGCCCGGCCACGAAATTTTCTCCGAGGAGGAGCGTGCGGCCTGGCACGCACTGATCGGGCGGCATCTCGGCCGCGGCGATGGCCGCAAGGCTCTCGACCTTGCCAGCGGCACCGGTGTGATCTCCCACTTGATGGACGATCTCGGCTACCAAGTCACCGGCATCGACTGGTCGGAAGCCATGCTGGAGCGGGCACGCGCCAAGGCGGCATCGCGGGGACGGGCGATCCGCTTTCACGTTGGCGATGCAGAGAACACGCTTGAAGCCGATGACAGCTACGACGTTATCATCACCCGCCACCTTGTGTGGACGCTGGTTGACCCCGAAGCCTGTTTTGCGGAATGGCTGCGCGTCCTGAAGCCGGGCGGGAAGCTGCTGATCATCGACGGGGATTTCGTCAACACGGGCCTTGCTGAGCGGCTCATCAAGCGTCTCGCGACCTTCCTCGAACGGACGAACCTCATCAAGACACAGGCACCCCATGCCCCCGCCACCATGGGCAGCATGCATGAGAGTATCCTGTCGCGCGTCCATTTTTCTGGAGGCGCACGAGTTGATACGGTTTCCCGCATGCTGACAGCAACCGGTTTCTCCCCCGTTGCGGCCGACACTAACCTGCGGAAGATCCATAAGGCGCAGTCGCAGTATTTCGGCTTCTTCAAAGCCATCGCACGAGGCCTTCAGCATCGCTACGCGATCATAGCGCAAAAGCCAGCTGAATAGTCAGCCGCGGATTTTGAGGAACCTCCAGCCCTTGAGATGTCATCAAGTGTGAATAGCGGCCGGCACCGTGGCACACATTAGCGACGGCCCCCGGTGAGCGTTTGGAGGCTATTCACCTGCAGGGCCGGCGCCGCTTAACAGCAGTGACGATAGGACCGCCCCCAATGCATGAGAGTGCAAATGAAGCATAGCTTGATGACGCGCTTATGGAAAAGGCCCGCTCCTTAACCGGCACTAAGGAAACCGCCGCGCTTGTCCGCGAAGCATCGGAGACGCTTGTCCGCGTTCAGTCGGGAAGACGTCTTATTGCACGTGGAGGAACCATGCCCGCCGGGCGACAGCGGGCGGAACAGATTTACAGATCCCACCCTTTGGGCTTTACGACGGCGGACGCGCCTCAAACCCATGAACCCCAAGACGCTTGACGATTGGCCGTGCGTACGCCGCCTTCGGCTTCATAGCCGACGGGAAACAATCATTTCCCGCCGTATTTCTTGGCAACGGCATTGCGGAGCTGCGATATGTACTCCGTCATTCTCCGCTCGTCGTCCTCAATGCTATTCCCGCGGCAGCCTTCGCCGCCGATCTCACTCTCCGCGTTGTGAGCGGCTTCGTCCAACCGCCTGCCGACCTCAACCATATCGACACCAGGAGCCTTGGCCATTATACGAAGAATGGTGTCCCTATCGTTGGGAACCTCCCGGCCGCAGTTCCTGTAGTCAACGACCTTCATCCCATAGATATTGGTGACTGCAAAGAACAGGTCAGCCACGTCATCGGCCCTTGCCATGAGGGCCAGACCCAACGAGAGCGCGGATGCGATGATTAGGATTTTCAGTTTCTCCGCCACCTTTTGATTCCAAGCGCGAATGAAAATGGGCAGTCTTCGCACGCCCGGTACCTGAGTTCAGTCATACGATCATCTCGCTTGGCGAATGGCAGCTCCGGCTCCGCCAGTCTGCCTGTCACCTGAGCATCGTGACCGTTGCCAATTGCGGGCATATTTCACAATAGGCAAAGGCGAGATCCGCCGGCAGACAGCGTGCAACGAAAAACCAACGTTCGCCTTATCCAATTTGCATGGCTATGCGTCTCTGATAGCTGCAATCCTTCCCTCGCGCACGGCAGCCTTGAGCAAAGCATGATCGCGCTCCGTCTGGTCCGCGTAAGCCAACGCGAAACTTCCCATTGCTGTGTCGAATGCGTCATTTGAGGAACCGAGGTAGCCGCTAATCGTTGCCGATATCTCGCTGGCCTTTGCATGAGCGCGAGCAAGAACCCAGCCACACGCCTGGGCATAGGCGTCCAACATCTCGGCATCGAATGTATCCACCAAAGGCTTGATCTTGGCATCGTGTAACTGTCGCACATAGAACTGTCGCCCGTTTGGCGCGGTGACCCAACCGAGGAATATGTCCGAGGCCGGCTGCATCAGGCGCTGTCCGATCACGACGCGCTGCCCGTGATGGTCATATTTGCTCTTCCCAGCATAGGCCTCAAGGACGGAGTTCACCGCTTCCTTGAACTGCAAAAACAAGGGGTGGTTCCCCTCGGACATCATCAACGCGATCCAGCATCTCCGGCCAACGCTACCGACGCCAACCACCTTGATGGCGACATCGACGAGTTGATAGCGATCGAGCAGCATCCGACGATCCTCATCCAGCGATTGGCGGTAAATGTGCAAAAGCTGTTCGAGGGGTACCTCCGCTTCGGGAGTGCTGGTCGCCCGCTCATGAAAGATCAGTGGCGGTTGGTCCGTAATGCGGATCTGCCCGCCGACGGAAGCCGCGAGGTTTGGAAAATCAGATTCTGAGCCACTACGGTTTGCTGCCTTCTCGATCCGCTTCCTGGTGCTCCCTTGCATGGCCGTCGGTAACGATTCGACAAAGTCTGAGGCCCGAGTTTTCGCGTACCAAATTGCAAGCGGGCTCTTTTTGAAGAGTTTGCGCATGTGCTCGCGATATCTGCGCGCGCAATTGACGGCACTATCCCGGCCCCGGTGGTCCGAGATTCCGTTCGATCTGGCTGCAAGAACGACTGATGCGACAAGTCGCTTGACGTCCCACTCCCAAGGGGCTGGCGCCGTTTCATCGAAATCGTTGATGTCAAAGATGATGCTGCGTTCGGGCGTGGCAAACCCACCAAAATTGACAAGATGACAATCGCCGCATGCCTGGACCTTCAGTCCCGTGGCTGGCGTTTGTGCCAGGTCGGCGGCCATGACGCCGGCCGCCCCACGATAGAACGCAAAGGGAGATGGCAGCATACGGCCATACCGGATCGGAATGAGCTTCTTCATTCGACCGTCATCCGACTCGCGCAACAGGTCGATCGGATCTCGCCGTCGCTGGATCTCATTCCATCGCCCCTGCTGCTCGCGCAGGATTTTGTCGCGCAGCGCCTTACCCTCCGCAAGCCGGGCGTTCGGCGTCACGAAATTCGCGGAATGCCCAGAGCCAGACGAGACTGAGGTTTTGGTGGCGTCTTCTGCGTGTACCATGTTCAGAAAGCCGACAGTTTCACTGAGGATTGAGAACCAGTCATGATATCAACTCAGGCCTCGGGGGGACTTTGTTGCTGCCAGGCGCGCACGCCATCGGTCGTCCGTTCGAAGAAGTTTGGTGGGCCTACCGCTGTCTCGATACCGGCTTTCCGCATATCGTCGCGGACGGCGTCGCGCACGCGGACAAAGCCCACAGCAATGCCGGCTTTTTGCAGCTCTTTGACTAGACCAAGCAGTTCATCTCCGGCGCTGATGTCGATGAAGTCGACGGAATCACAATCCAGAAGGACGCGCTTCACGTCGAGCCGCGTCGCGAGCGACGCCTTCAGGGCCGTGCTCACGTGGCCTATGCTTGCGAAGAACAGGTCGCCGCCGACCCGCCAGATCAGCAGCCCCGGAAACGTACTGCCTCCGGATGGCGCTTGACATCCCGATAGGCTTCCGTGCCCGGCAGCTGACCAAGCTCGGCCCCTTTTGGATGGCTGGTCAGATAGATCAAGGTTATCAACGACAGCACGACACCCAGCACGATTCCCTGCAGCACCCCCAGCGTCAACTCGCCCACGATGACAATGGCAGTGCTGCCGAACGCCGAGCGGCTTCGAGCCAGCAACTCCAGCAAATAGCTTGGCTTGGTCAGATGCAGCATCGCCGCGATGACAATAGCCGCCAGCGCCGGCTGGGGCATGTTTCGAAACAGAGGGGTCAGAAAGATCAGCGTCAAGAAGCTAAAGACGGCCGCAACCACATTGGCGATCTGGCTGCGAGCGCCAGCAGCGGTGGCAACCGAGGTTTTCGATAGGCTGCCGACCACGAGAAAGCCACCGAAAAGTCCGCTCAGAATGTTCGCAGGCCCATGTGCCACAAGCTCCTGATTAGGATCGATCGTACCACCGCTCTGTAGAGCGGCCGCCTTTGCCGCCCCAAGCGCCTCTGCGTAGCCGACCATCACGATTGCAAGCGCGCCCGGCACAAGCTCGCTTAGTGTGGAGATTTCCGGATTGGGCAGAGTTAGGTGGGGCAACCCGGATGGGAGGTGGCCAGCCACATGCACTCCAGTCGCCTCGCCGCCAAGTAGTCCGATAATGATTGTCGCAACGGCCATGACGACGAGGGCCGCGGGTATCTTCGGAGCCAGGTGGCGCAACAGCAGCATAGCGCCGAGAGATAGAACACCGGTTATGACCGGCGCCGCAGAAACCTCCGGCAAATGCTGCAAGATGTGCCAAAGCTTGGTGAAGAAGTTGCCCGACGCGCCACTGATTCCGAGCAGATGAGGCACCTGGCCGATGATGGTGACGTAAACCAGCCCTTCGATGAAGCCACGCATCACGGGCGTTGGGATGAAGCTCGCGACCCACCCCATGCGCATGATTCCAAAAGCGAGAAAGAAGAAACCGATCAGCACGGCAAGCGTAGAAGTCAGCGTGTTGAATTCCGCCGTTCCCTGAGACGCAATGGCGCCAATGGTCACCGCGGAGATCAACCCGGTCGCCGTGTCTGGTCCGACCACAAGCTGCCGCGACGTGCCAAGGAGGGCATAAGCGATTAACGCCGGCACGATCGTATAGAGGCCCATGATTGGCGGTACACCAACGATGCCCGCATAGGCCATGCCCTCAGGCACCATGACCGCCCAGAGCGCGAGGCCGGCAAGAACATCCGGCAATAACCAGTCGGGTTGATAGCCTGGAGCCCAATCCAGAATAGGCAGATATCTATGAGCTGCAGGTGCCACAGCGGCGTTGGCCATCGTCCACCCTCCCACGTGCGAATTGTCACATGCACACGCAAAGCCGAAGACAAATCACTGCCTTATCTTTCTCCGCCCCACCGGCTACGCCAACACAAGGAAGATGAGCCCCAGGTCCCGACGAGGATGGAGCCGATGACCCGAACTGGCGCTCGGTTCGAACTGATCAGACGCCAGTTCGGCGGCGTTTCATTGGTACTTCTGGCAGGTGTTTCCCGACCAGCGCAAGCAGCGGCGGTTGTGGCGCTTCTCGACTCTGGACTCGCATTTGCCATTGACCATTGTCTGGCCCACGCCGCAACCGGCGACGACAGGCGTGATCATGCTCTCTGATTGAATTGGCGAGCGAGGCATTGCCTGCGGCGTCGAAGCGATGGCGAAGACAAACCCCAGAACAGCAATTAGTCTGATCATTGTTCCCTCCTACTGTTGCGCTTCATTCAAACTTGAGAACGTCGATTCAACTCTGGAATCCGGGCAGCCGATGATCATGCTGCCAAAGAAGCTGTGCGCCTACCAGATATCTGGGGCCCAGCTTGTTGCGAGAGTTTTCCGAAAAAAGCGGAAGCACAGCCGATCTCGCATCTATGATGCTTATTTCGGAAGAGCCCTACTCCCCAAATTATGCTCCTAATTTCGGTCGTTGGCGAGCGAAAATCAACTTTAAGGCCATGTTGTATTGCAGGAGGTTGCGCAGAAAACATGGGGTAATCGCGGCGCGATCGTCCCAGGCTATTTCTATAGATGATGGCTGGCTGGGGTGGTTGCCCCCGATAAGATGGAAAAACGGGCTCTCGATTCGAACCGGGCCCAACATCAAACGGAGAGCAACCATGAATCAATATATCGGGCTTGATGTTTCATTGAAAGATACCGCGATTTCGATCCGAGAGGACGGAAAGCGGATCTGGCGGGGAAAGTGTCCTTCGGACCCGAAGCTCCTGGCAGAGACGATCCGTAAGCATGCGCCGCATGCCAGGCGTGTCGTCTTCGAAACAGGGCCGTTGTCGACTTGGTTCTATCATGCGCTAACGAACGAGGGGATTCCGGCGATCTGCATAGAAGCGCGGCACGCGCAAAAGGTATTGAACGAGACGCTCAACAAGACTGACGCCAATGATGCGGATGGCTTGGCCCAGTTGGCCGAAGCCGGCTTCTACAAAGCGGTTCGCGTCAAGTCGTTCGACGCCATGACGACCCGCGCCTTGGTGGCGGCCCGCGATAAGCTCGTGCACATCTCAACGCAACTCGGCAATCAGATCCGGGGTGTCATGAAGACGTTCGGTTTCATTGTCCCCGAAGGAAAAGGTCGGATATTCGATGGCAATGTGAGAGAGCTTGTCGCTGGGAATGACAACCTTGCACGGATCATTTTGCCGCTGCTCGATGCGTGGCGCGACATCCGCAAGCGTGCTGCAATTCTTGATCGCCAACTGCTCGCAGCGGCGCGGCAGAGCCAGTCGGCGAAGCTGTTGACGACAATTCCCGGCATAGGTGCCATCACGGCGATCTCTTACGTCGCTGCCATCGAGCATCCGCAAAACTTCCGGACTTCGCGTTCAGTCGGCGCCTGGCTCGGGCTGACCACACGCCGCTATCAGTCGGGCGAGGTCGATTATGATGGTCATATCTCACGGAGAGGCGACAACCATTTGCGCGCGCTGCTTTACGAAGCCGCGACCGTGATGCTGACACGAACCGGCGCCAGGACTGAAAGCCGCCTCAAAGACTGGGGGCTCAAGTTGCGCGAACGGCTTGGCTTCAAGCGCGCCGCAGTGGCTGTCGCCAGGAAACTCGCGGTCATCATGCATACCATGCTCAAGACAGGGGAAATCTTCAACCCATCGGCCAGCGCCATCGTATAATGAAGCTCTGACAGCCGATGACTCTCTCAGCGCGTCATCCTTCTGACGCGACGAGGCGTCCCTGTCGTGGACGTAGGTCGGGTCATTCCGTTCACGTGGCGGCAGCTCCTAGAGACTGCGCATAAAACATAGGAAGACCTTGCCTGCGAGGACCATGATGCGGCGGGCTTGTACCGACCGCGGAGACAACCATGTTCCCGACATACGATTGCCTCACGTCAAAATGAAGCACTGAGCGAACACCGAGAACGCGCCATATGACCGCCCGCTACGCCGCCCGCTCCCTACGGCGCTTTTGGGGGCGCGCTCGCGAGCGGCTTCGCTACCACCGAGCTACACACCACCTGGCGGACACGATCGGACGATGTCGCTTGCCCAGGCCACCTTGACTAACGGGATGCGATTAGACAACCA
>NZ_JDWI01000013.1:0-156298 GCF_012932765.1 Rhizobium sp. 57MFTsu3.2 | reverse complement strand
TATCCAAGGGCGACGTCGTGATTGCCGACAATGTTCGCTTCCACAAAAGCGAAAAGGCCGAAAATCTCATCAGACAAAAAGGTGCCTGGCTGCTCTTTCTACCTGCGTACTCGCCCGATCTGAATCCGATCGAAATGGCCTTCTCGAAACTCAAGACGCTCCTACGAAAGAAAGCCGCAAGGAGTTTCGACGCAATATCAAATGCCCTGAGCGACATCTGTGCACTGTTCCCCGTCGAAGAATGTCGAAACTACTTCAGGGCCGCAGGGTATGAGGCGATTTAGACGCGACAAGCTTTAGGACGTCGAGCTACAGCCCCGCCAACGGTCAAGCAGTGCTTCGGCCGCACTCGAAGCATGACAGCATCCAGACCCGGCACCTCGATCCCCGTCCGACCGTCGACGCGTTCTTCATCCTTGCAGATATCTGTGACTTCCCATTCGTCTGGTACCGAGAACTCAATCGATCGAACTTCGCGGCTATGATTGATCAGGACGACAAACCGAAGTTCGGGCGAGAACGCGTGCTCCGTTACGGCAATTGCCGGATCGGCAACCTCTATCAAGCGCGACTTCCTGTTCGCCTTCGAGAACTGCGCATAGAGCCGCCAATAGGGATTGTCCTCACTAAACAAGGTTCCGGCAAATTCGACCTCAACTGGAAAAGCCAAAGCGTAAACATTACCCTTGCCGAGGCGATTGCTCCAGAAGACGGGATCGCCAGTATCGTCCCTCGTTGCAATGGCTTCGCCTGACGTCAATTTCACCCGTGTCTCGCCAGCTCCGAGTATTTCGATCTGATGGCCACCATCCAGGATCGTTGCGGACGCCGCCATCGGTGATTTAGACCGCGATACTATCTCGGCACCAAACGTTTCCACGAAATGGGGCACGATGCCGTCCTTGAAGGACACGTAAAGCGTCGCCCCTTCCCTGGCCCGCCGCAGCAGTTCGAGCCATACGCGCTTCGGTATGCAGTTGGGACCAGTCATCGAAGGCAGGATGTAGATGCCAGCTTCGGGAATCTCTTGATGAACGTGACAATAGGCGAGCTGCAACTTTGCTTGCTTGGCAAGGACAAACGATCCATAGGCGGCCGCCCAATCGTCCTGATTGTCCGACAGGATGCAGACAGCATCGATCGCTGCAGCAGGTAGCGTGCCATTTGGAACATGCCCCATCACCTTCTGGAATTTTGCGAACTCCTCCAAGACAGGTTTCGCCGTGTGGTCGGTCTTCACCAATCCGAGCTCGGTTTCGACGGCGAACCAATCATAGGGCGCATGACCGAGACCGGTTTGATCGTAGGCACACCACCATCCAAAGGCTCGGCAATCGTTCGCCCACAAGGACCACATGTTGACCCGAGCGAACTTCGCCGAAACTTCATCGCTGGCAATCATCGGACCCATTGTCCCGACTTCCTCGACGATACAGGGCTTGCCGCTGATATCGCGATAGAAGCTGGTTTCTGCGGTCGCGTGGAATGTCGTTCGGAAGTCATCGACGTGGCCGAGTTCGGCGTGGCGAACCCAGTACGGGTACGGATGCGTCGTCAGGATATCGGTCAACTCACCCTGATCTTCGATCAGCCACGGGTTCTTATGGCCTTTCAACCGCGAAGAAAGGGTATGCATGCCGGAGACGACCGACCGCGAAGGATCGGCGCGCTTGATGGCACTCGAAATGGCCGCGGTCCATGTATAGGCGACGTCCGGATTATCTGCGACGCCCATGCAATTGCATTCGTTTCCGAGATCCCATACCGCGATCGAACCCTCGTCCTTCAGGGCACTCACGAATTCTCGGACAAATCGTATCTGCCAGGCAATGCTCCTCGCGTCACTGATAGGATCCATGCCCTCCAGTGCCGGCGGAACAAACAGGCGGCCGCTCATCCATCCGGTAATCACACCGACAACGAGTTTGAGATCGTGCTTTTCGGCGAGAGCGCACATTTCCCGAAACCGGCCGATCATTGTCGAGGACAGTCCGGCCCGGCCAAGGGCATCGGTTCCAAGAGGCTCTTCGCGTAGCCGATATTCATAAGGGGCGGCGGAATGTGTTCGAAGCAGCTTGATCGGCTGAAAGTCGGGCCACAATGGGAAGACCCGCAACCAACGGACCCCATGCTTAACCAGGGCAGCCATGTCGGCATCAACGACGGACGGCTGCCAATCCTGCCACATGTTCGTCCCCGCATGGGATGCCCAGTAGTTGCATCCGAGTGCCAAGCCCCCCTGAGGAAAGAGCTTGATTGAATCATTCGCCAAACCGACCAAAACACATCTCCGAAATCGATTACGTAAGCGAATACACAAAATATCAAGACCCCACAAGTGCTGTAAAATCAGATATGTTTGACACTGTTCGTCGAGAGAATTAGGGGTAATCTCTATATCGTTTTCGGAGAGTTCCATGAGGAGCAATCGTGGTCGCGTTGATCGCCAGCCAAAACCAACGCTCAAAACGATCGCGCAGCTCACTGGGCTGACCCCTGCGACCGTCTCCCGTGCGCTCAACGATGCCGACGACATAAGCTCATCGACGAAAGAGCGCGTGAGGCTCGCGGCACGCCAGATAGGCTATCGCCCGGACCGCGCAGGGTTCAGACTTCGTACGGGCAAGTCACGCGTTATTGCCCTGGTGCTGAACATGGAAGATGAAATCCTTGGCATAGCCGGGCCGCTTGTAAACGGCGTCGCCGAGGTGCTCTCCCGTTCAGGCTATGGCATGGTGGTGGTGCCGGATAGCCCGCATGAGGACCCGTTGAAGGCCGTCGGAGAGGTTCTCGACAGCGGCATGGCCGATGGACTGATCATCACCCGTACCCAACCGATGGATCAGCGCGTTATCTTTTTGACGAACGAAGAGTTTCCGTTCGTCACCTTCGGTCGAACGCAGCTACGGAGTGTTCACGCCTCCGTCGATTTCGACAATGAGACCTTCGCTTATGAGAGCGTTCGACGGCTTGCGGACAACGGGCGGCGAAATATCGCGCTCCTGGCGCCACCGTCGCATCTGATGTTCTGCAAGCACATGTCGGACGGATTCCGCCGAGGCATCCGTGACTTTGGATGCGTGGAAGTACCGTTTGGCAACGTCGATCTCGACAGCCCCCTGGAGGATATTTTCAAGGAGGGGACACGCTGGCCATTCGAGAGCGGCTTGGTTGACGGCTTTGTCGCCGGCAGCGCAAGTACTGGTGTCGCTCTCCTTGCTGGACTCGAAAGCGTCGGAGCCCGGATCAAGGTCGATTTTGACATGGTTGCGAAAGAGCCGACGCGTTTCACCGAGTGGATCAGGCCCGAGATTATCGCCATAAACGAGGATATTCGTGCGGCCGGAAACGAATTGGCCCGCACTATCATTTCCGTAGCCAATGGCGTGGAACTGCCGAACCTGCAGTCACTCATTGCTCCGAAATTTCGTGACGCGTCGGTTTGATCCGACACCTTCGCTCCGGCCAATCCCTCTAGCCGGAGCCTATCTATGTGGGCTATTGCGCGCTCGGCGCCACCATCGGCGTTGGCCGATGAATTGTCATGCCCTAGTTGCCAAGCAGGCCGCGCGTGGCAAGGTTGCGCATGAGCGCGGCCGTCCCGAAGGTCCAGGGCGGGCATTCGGTCGACAAGGCCACCGTGTTGATCAAGCTGCCCAACTCAGCGTTCGAAATTGCTACCCTGTCGCCTATCTTGTGCGTAAAGCCCTGGCCGGGTGTATCGCGATCCTCGACCGGCGCAAAAAGGGTTCCCATGAACAGCATGAGCCCATCAGGATATTGATGGTGGCGACCAATCGTCTGGGCGACGAGATCGAGCGGATCGCGACTGATCTCCTTCATCGAACTGCTGCCATCAAGGACGAAACCGTCCCTGCCCTCGATCCGTAGTTCCAGTTCGGCGTTGCGCACGTCCGCGATCGAGTAAGTCTCGTCAAACAGGCGGATAAACGGCCCGATGGAGCAAGAGGCGTTGTTGTCCTTTGCCTTGCCGAGAAGAAGCGCCGAACGACCCTCGATATCGCGCAGGTTGACATCGTTGCCGAGTGTCGCCCCCTTCACGCGCCCCCGGCTGTCGACGGCCAGCACGATCTCGGGCTCGGGATTGTTCCAGTTCGACACCGGATGAAGTCCAACGGAGGCGCCCCAGCCGACGGAGGACAGCACCTGCGCCTTGGTAAAGACCTCTGCGTCTGGTCCGATACCCACTTCCAGATATTGCGACCAGAGGCCGACCTCGATCAATGCCTCCTTGACCTTTGCTGCTTCCTCCGATCCGGCACGCAGGTCGCGCAAGCTATCCCCGATAACCGCCGTCACGCGTTCGCGTATCGAGCGCGCCATGTCCGGGTTTCCGGCAGCTCTTTCTTCGATCACCCGCTCGAGCATCGATCTCGCGAAGGTGACACCGCACGCCTTCACCGCCTGCAGGTCACAGGGTGCAAGCATCGAAAATGGGGCATGGTCGGGTAGATCCGGGTCCATGATCGCTCCCAGCGACGCGACGATTTCGCCGGGCTGCGCGCGAACGAACGAGACCGGATCGTCTTTCTCCAGCAGGTCGCGCATCGTCGGCGCCTCGGCACAGGTGATATCGAACACCATTCCGTCGCGCACGACGACCACGGACGGACCGCCAAACTCGGAGCGGAATATCCGGCCAGCAAACGTGCCGCATTCGAACGAATTCAGTGCCATGAGGAACTCCAGTCCAAAGTCATCGAACTTGTGAGGGTTTTGCCGGGCTGAAGAACCGTCAGCCCGGGCATACCGGGAAGATTGTGCGCATCCACCGGATGAGAAACAGGCTCGAAACAGAAGAAATCCGCATCCGACCCGGGCGAATAGACGACAGTAACGTCGAGATTGTCAGATGCGCTCAAGCGAAAGGAGACGGCATCAGGGCCTTGTTCGACATCGCAGGAGCCCAGCCAGCCAGTGAACGCATTGTTGATCCACTCGGCCGGCAAAGGGGTCGGCGCCGAGAAATCCCAACAACCGTCCGCATCAATATCGACCAATGTCAGCGGCAGATGTCTTTCATTCTCCAGCCAGACTTTGTTCGCTGAAAACCGAACTGTTGTTCGTGCGCTTCGCGGAAACCAGGGATGAAACCCGATGCCGAAAGGCAAGGCCGTCGGTGATGTCGATGTCACCTCCAAACGCACGACAAGCCGGGTTTGCGACAAGACGAGCGTCTGCTTTGCATCATATCGGAACGGACCAATACTACCGTGAGGACAATGCAGCGTGATCGTCGATGTATCCCGCCCGGCGATCAGCCACTCCCGCATGAACGCATCTCCGTGAATCGGAAGCTCTTGACCGCCCAAATTGGGACTGACGGCGTGGAAGTGCTCGCCGAATACAAACCCTCCCTGCGATATCCGGTTGGAGAAGGGAACCAGAACATTACAGCCCAGAGCGAAAGGACCATCAGTGATCCGCCCGCTCCACGGCCGCAGGAGAGGCCGATACCTCCCCTCGGCGTCGCGAACATCAAGCCGCGCCAGACCGCCACCCAAGCTGGGAACAACGGCGACGCGGGCTTTGTCGTTCTCCAGAACGATCTCCTGCGGATGCAATTACCAGCCTCCGTCGATGGCAAAATTCTGGCCCGAGATCATATCGGACGCCGGCGACACCAGAAAGAGAACGAGGCTCGCGACATGGTCGGGCTCGATGCGCTTCTTCAGGCACTGACGGTCCAGAACCCAGTCGCTATATTGCTGCAGCCGATCCCCGAACACGCGCTCTTCTGCTTCGGAAACCACCGCGCCCGGCGAGACGGCATTGACGTTGATGCCATACGGACCGAGTTCACGGGCGAGCCCCTTGGTCAGACCGAGCATCGCGCCTTTCGACGCCACATAAGGCACATAGCCGTCCCACTGCCCGTTCATGGTGATTGACGTGAAATTGAGGATCTTTCCGCTTCGCTTCGGTTTCATGAACGGCGCGACTGCCCGCACCACCGCAAAAGCGGCGGATGAGTTGACCCGGATTTGATCCTCATATTCCTCCAGGCTAAACGCCTCGAACGGCCTGTTGATGATCAAGGCGGCGTTGTTTATAAGGATGTCGATGCCACCTAGGGCTTTGGCTTCCTCGCTGACAATTTCCTCCGTGACCTGCAGCTGGTTGAGATCGCAACCGAGGAACCGAACGCCGGCTCCAAGTTCTGCCGCTTTCTGCGCGCCGTCTTCGATGTCTGGCCGATCAAGAACGATCACGGAAGCGCCTTCGGCATGAAGCCGTAGCACCTGAGCCCTTCCCAGAGTTCCGAGGCCTCCTGTTATCAGGGCCGTCTTTCCTTCTAGCATTCCCATTGGCTTTTCCTCAGAGCACCGACTGAACTTCTTCGATCGTCGTGTCGCCGATCCGCTTGTCGAGCACGACTTGGCCACGGGCCATGGCGACAACCCGATCACAGCATTCGAAGACATGGTGCATGTTGTGACTGATGAAGATGCCGGTTACGTTCTGCTCTTTCAGGGAACGAACGAAACCGATGACCTTGTTGGTTTCCTTGACCGAAAGGTGATTGGTCGGCTCATCAAGGATCATCACCTTCGATTTGAAGTGCATGGCACGCGCAATGGCGACGCCCTGCCGCTGCCCGCCAGACAGCTCGCCGACAAGGGCATCCGGCGATCTCAGATGCAAATCCACATTGCTGATGGCCTTGACGCTCTCCTCACGCATCCTGCCCATGTCCATGACACCGACGCCTGCAATCGAAAACCGCATGGGCTCCCGACCGATGAAGAGGTTGCGCGCGATCGACATGGTCGGGACCATGGAGTTGTATTGATAGATGGTCTCGATGCCGAGCCGCATCGAGTCGCGAGGGCCAGAAATGGCGACCTTTTGGCCCTCCACGAAGATCTCGCCCTCGTCCTGTCGCTGGACGCCTGACAAGATGTTGATCAGGGTGGACTTTCCAGCACCGTTGTCGCCAATCAGCCCGACAGCTTCGTTCCGCGCGAAATCGATCGAAACACCTTTGACGGCATGAACACCCGAATACCATTTGTGCAGGTTTTTAACCGAAACGATGGGTTCGTTCATGGCTCACACCTCCACCTTGATTGCCTTGGCGCGCTTGCGCAGCCAAGAGTTTGCAATAACCGCGAAGATCGTCAGCGATCCGATAGCGAACTTGAACCAGTTGGCGTCGACCTGGCTAAGGATGAGGCCATTGTCGATGACGCGGATTAGCGCCACACCGATAATCCCTCCGAGAACAGCGCCGATGCCGCCTGTCAATGCAGTTCCGCCAATGACCGCAGCCGCGACAGCCTGCAATTCCATGCCTTCCCCGATGGATGGCAAGGGAGAGCCGAGGCGCAAGACCTGGATCAACCCAGCAAATCCACTCAGAACCGAGCATAGGATGAAGCAGGCAATTTTGACGCGCGCCGTGGGGATGCCCATCGCATTTGCTGCGGGAAGAAAGCCGCCAGTCGCACGCACCCAATTGCCGAAATTCGTGCGGCTCAGCAGCAAGGACACGAGGATTGCGACAGCGACGAACCAGATAAAGGACATACGGAAGAGCTCACCCGGTCCGACGAAACTGACAAATAGCCAGGTCGGTAGATCCGCCGACAGCAACGGCGGAAACCCACCGGAGACCACCACCGTTAGCGAGCGCGCCACAAACATCATTCCGAGCGTCGTGATAAAGCTCGGGATGGCGAACTGGATCGTGAGAAAGCCGTTCAGGAAGCCGATTGCGACGCACACTAGCAATCCCGCCGCCAGCGCCACGGAAAAGGGGACATCATGGGTCATTAGGACCGCGACCGTCATCGGCATCAACGCGAACACCGCGCCAACCGAGAGGTCGAACTCGCCACATATCATCAAGACGGTCACGCCGATGGCGACCAAGGCCATCTCGGGCAAGATTCCGAACACGCCTCGCAGGTTGCCAGCGGTAATGAATAGTCCTCCTGACCGGCTCTGAAACAGGAAGATCAAAACGACCAGCAGAAGGAGAGCGGCAAGCTCTGGCTTCTCCATATAAATCTTCAGAAGTCTTTTCATTAAGCAATCTCCAGAGTGGAAGGGGCTCATGAGTGATCCCCTTCCTGCCTTTGACTTAGCGCAGGCCCTTAGCGGACAGATCCATGATCATGCCTGCATCCGCCGGGCGCACGATGCCTTGGCCCGTATCGATGTTCGACGGCGCAAGACCCAGCTTCTTGGCGAGGTAAACTTCCATCACCGGCATGAAACCTTGCATGTATGGCTGCTGGTCGACCTCGGCCTGCACATAGCCGGCCTGCATCTGCTGGACCACTTCAGGAACGAGGTCGAAACCGCCGAGCAGAACCTTGCCGGGCGCAATGCCGCGATCCTTCAGAACTCGTGCGACCGATGCATGCCAGAAACCCGTGTCGAGATAGGCGGTGGTTTCGGGATGCGCGTTGAGGTAGGCGCCGACACGGTCTGCGGTCACAGCAAGGTCAGTTCCGCTGTCGATGCGGTCCCAAGAAATATCCCGCGCGGGGTTGGCAGCCTTATATTCTTCAAGAAAATCAATGACACCCCGCCCGCGCGCCTCCGACCAGTTCTGCCCAGGCGCGGAGACGCCAACCAGAACCTTGACCGGCCCATCCTTCGGAAAACTCTCGGAGATCGCCTTGCCGAGCGAATGACCGGCCGGCCGGAAGCCCTGGCCGACGAACGCCGCGCGTTTGTTACCGTCGGCCCCCTTACTGTCATCAACGTTGACGCCAATCACAACAACGCCGTCTTTGACCGCGCGATCAATCACGTCGTCGAGCGCCTTGTCGTCAACGATCGAGGTCAAGAGCGCGTCAGGCTTGCGAGCAAGTGCTGCTTCAATGTTCGACAGCTGCTGCTCGACCGATCCTTCGGTTTGCGTGAAGACCATCTGGCAGTTCGCGCCGATCTTCTCGCAGGCGTCGTCGAAGCCCTTCTTGACCGCCTGCCAGAAGGTATTTGATGCCGACGAATGGTGCGCAAAAACGATGTTCAGCGGTTCGGCCTGTGCGATGCTCGTAGTGGCTAAAAGGGCAAGCCCCCATGCACCGCAGATAATGCTCTTTCTCATGCCTTTTCCTCCCAGGTTTGCGTGTTACTTCAGTTACAAAGTCAGATGCTTACGGAGTTCGATATGCGGCGAGACACCGTGAATGCCTTATCGAGATCGGGATGCAGTTCCATGCCCAATCCGGCACCAGGCGGCACGGTGATCATTCCGTTTTTCACCTCGGGCAATGCCGTGACGAGATCGCGATACCAGGTTTTGTAGAAGGCCCGCACACTCTCCTGGACAAGCGCATTGGGCGCGTTGAGCGAAAGATGCGTCGAGGCGCAAAGCACGACGGGCCCGGTACAATCATGAGGCGCGACCGGCAGATGCCAGGCTTCCGCCATCGCAGCTATCTTCCTTGCTTCCGACAGTCCCCCGCACCAGCTGATGTCGAGCATCACAACGCCAGCCGCCCCGGTCTCCAACAGATCGCGGAAGGCCCAGCGCGAACCCAGCGTTTCCGATGCCGAAATCGGTGCGGGCGACACGGCCGCGTAGCGTCCGAGACTGGAGAGACTGTCCATCTTGATCGGATCTTCGTGCCAGAATGTCTGGTAGGGCGTCAGCGCCTTTGCGATCTGCATGGCAGGCAGCAGTTGCCACATCGAATGGAACTCGACCATGATGTCCATCCTGTCGCCCACGGCCGAACGAATTTTCTCGAACGGCTCCAGCGCCCGCCTGAGATCCGGTGAGGAAATGTACTGGCCGCGGGCCTTCTCCGCCGCGATATCGAAGGGCCATATCTTCATGGCCGTTATCCCTTCTTCAAGCAGGGAGTGGGCGAGTTCGTCGGCGTGAAGAAGGAAGCCATTCAGATCGTCGTAAGCGTTGGTCGCAGATGTCGCCAGATCGTAGTTAGCCGTCGTTTGGCCGGTTGCCTTCTTGATGTATTCCGTACCGGCGCAGGTATTGTAAGTGCGGATTTCGCGACGGCTGAATCCGCCCAACAGCTGTGCAATCGGCTGTCCGGTTGCCTTGCCAAAGATGTCCCACAGTGCAATGTCAAATGCCGAGTTGCCCCGCACCTCAGCCCCTGACGACCGAAATCCGAGATAACCGACGAGATCTGCGGCCAGGAGATCGATCTGCAGCGGGTCGCGTCCAATAACGCGTGGCGCTACGTATTCGTGAATGTAGGCTTCCACGGTCTCTGCACCGAAGAAAGTCTCCCCGAGACCGGTAATTCCTTCATCCGTATGGACCAGTACCCAGAGCAGGTTCTGGCGTTCCGCGACACGCACGGTCTCTAGTTTCGTGATTTTCATAAGATGCTTCCCTATGCGACGCCGGCTGCCAGCAACGCCTTCACGCTCTCTTCAAAATGCTGGGCCATCAATTGGCTTGCAGCCTGGGGGTCACCCGCAACAATCGCCTCGGCGATCGCGACATGCAGGTCGTTCATGGCATGCCGCTCATTGTCAGATGATCGACTGCGCCATCCGATTGGCCATGTCTGTCTCGAGACACCCTGAAATGCGCCGACAATCATCGCGAAGATCGGGTTCTTGGAGGCGCGAGCAATCTCAAGATGAAATGCCAGGTCGCTCTCCATGACCCGTTCCGCCGCATCGAAATTTGTACGCATCGCCTCGGCATGCTCAAGAATCGCACGGGCTTCATCATTGGAGCGGCGCAGCGCCGCGAGTGTTGCCGTCCGCACTTCAATGGTCCGGCGCACGTCATAGATTTGCTGGACATTGATTTGTGCGGTGTCAATGCCATGCTCGATCATCAGCGACATCGCACCATGATCCAGTTGCGCGACCATCGCTCGCTTGCCGACACGCAGGTCGATGAGCCTCATTGCTGCAAGCGACCGGAATGCCTCGCGCACCACTGTGCGCGATACGCTGAGCTCTTTAGACAACGCTCCTTCGCTTGGCAGGCGATCGCCCGGGCCCAGTTCGTTCATGCGGATATGAGCGGTGATCGCTCCAATCGCATTGCTGACCAGCCCCGCGTTTCCGACTACCTCCGAAACAGTCGCCATGATAACTCCGTTTAAAAGTTCAAAACCTGTATGACAGCTTTCATTGATTTATGCGTATTTTATGATTACCCTGTCTGTCAACAGTCAATATTCGGACCGGGGGTTTCTGTGGGAATAAATGTTGAGGTGGCTCTGACGGCGGCCAACATCGTGGGGGAGAGCGCAGTATGGGATGACCACAGGCAGCGCCTGCTGTGGGTCGATATTGTTGGACGAGCCATCCATGCCCTGACGCCGGCAACGGGTGAGTACCAAAGCTGGCCGACGCCTGACATGCCAACCTCGATCGGACTGAGGCAAGACGGCGGAGCGATTGTCGGCCTCGCCACCACGATTGCGCTTTGGGATTACGGAGACGTGTTCCGGACGGTTGCGACAGTAGAGCCCGGGACGACCGGCAATCGATTGAATGAAGGCGTCGTCGGTCCGGATGGCGCCTTTTGGGTCGGCACAATGCAGAACAACATCGCCGCTGACGGCACGCCATTGGCAATGAACGGCGAGAAGGGTCGGCTCTACCGTTACACCCCCGATGGCAGGGTGCTACCCTTGACGAACGATCTATTCGGCATCACCAACACCTTGGTCTGGCCGGGTGACGGTACCGTGCTGACGGCGGACACGCTTCAAAACACGATCTACTCTTATGAGATCGCCGGCTCTATGCTCCGCAACCGCGTTCCAGTATTTGCCGGCTTCGAGCGAGGCCTTCCAGATGGCTCGTGCCTAGACGACGAGGGGTTCATCTGGAATTGCCGCGTCGCCCGTGGTGGCTGCATCGTCCGCTTAGATCCAAAGGGACGCGTGGACCGGGTCGTTGACCTGCCGGTTTCCCAGCCAACAAGCTGCACTTTTGGCGGCCATGACCTTTCCACTCTTTTCGTCACTTCCGCCCGGTTTTCGATGACGGACGAAGAGGTAAGGGGAAATCCGCTCGAAGGCGCCCTGCTCGCCATTAACATGGGAAAGCGCGGCCGAAGGGCAAATCGCTTCGGGTAGATCCCATCGCCAGCGGCAAGATAGGTATAGGCTGCACGCACAATCGGGAATGAGGTATTACCCGCGCATCAGAACTTGATTGCCGGCGTACTTTAGTTCCGCCTCTGCAACCGATCGAACATTGGCAAGTTCTCCGGATGCCGCCTATTGTCCGGCAGCCTATGGTTACGCCACCTATGGAGAAGCGGTAGGAGCCCATGCGGCTCGTCTTTCACCTGCAGCCGTAACCTGCCAGCTCCCGGCCGCTCGGACATCGGCGTGCGGAACCACTTCCGGCGCTTTGTCGGCCTCTCTGAAATGCGGTAATCTCATTCGCTTTGCGAGCGATGGGTTCTTCTCCAGGTGTCGTTCTTCGAACGCGGTGCACCCCTCCGCCTTTTGCGCATTGTCGCCCAGCTTACAGCCAATGAGAAAGTCGCATGTGCTGGTCATGTCTACTTTCCAGGTCATGAATCGCAGCCGACTTCGAGCACCGCCGCATTGTCCTGGTGCTCTCGCAGCCCCTTGTAGGAGGCGTGCCGAAGCTTTCCATCATGCGTCCATGCTCGATACTCAACTTCGGCGATGAGGGTCGGCTGCACCCAGACAATGTCCTTCTGGCGGCCGTCGTACACGACTGGCGGCCGCCTTCTGACGATGCGGTCCAGCAGTTTCCGAAGCGCGGCCGCGCTATTTTCATTGAAACCCGTGCCAACGTTGCCAACATAAATCCACGCGTCCCCCTTTCGAGCAGCCAGCAGCAGACTGCCGATCCCTCCTCGCGCCACAGGCGATGGCTCGTATCCGACCACGATAAAGCTGTCGCGCTGGACGCATTTGATCTTGACCCAATCGCCAAGGCGACCTGATCGATAACTGCTGTCCTTGTGCTTGGCGATTATCCCTTCGAGCCCATGCCGGGATGCAGCGGCAAAAATCTCACGGCCATCACCATCAATGGTATCGGACAGGCGGATAGCGCCATCCTCGTTTCGCAAGAGTGACTCCAGAAAGTAGCGCCGCGCCGTCAGTTCCAAGCTGCGGATATCGTGACCGTCGAAATAAAGCAGATCAAAAGCCATCATCATCGCCTGGCCGGACCGAAGCTTGCCTCCTCGTCCCCCGAGCGAGTTCTGCAGCATTCCGAAGTGAGGGCGACCTTCGGGATCGAGGACTACCGCCTCCCCGTCGATGATGGCGCTCCCAACATCCAGTGCCTTAGCCGCCTGGTCAATGTGTGGGAAGCGATGCGTCCAGTCGTGTCCGCCACGCGTCAGGATGCGAACGTTACCCTTGTTGAGGTGGACCGCGATCCGATACCCATCCCACTTTACTTCATAGAACCATTCGTCGCCGACCGGCGGGCGCGGCTTCAAAAGCGCCAGGCACGGCTCGATCCGGTCGGGCATTGGGTCGAATGGCAGCTGAGGCTGCTTGGGGTCGCGCGGCTCTCGTGGACGGGAACGGATTGGCTGGTAGTCGGCCAGCAACGGCCGTTCACGAGGAGCCTTCACCATTAGCCAGCCTTTTTCATCTCGGCGATGTCGTCGGGAAGTACGAGCATGCCTGCCTCGTGGGCAGCATCGACGAACGCGGCCCTGGCTGTATCGGCATCGGTATAAAATTCCAAGGCCTCCACCGATCGCATCAGCGCACTGTGAAATTTCTCGCCGCCGCGATGATGCCATTTGCCGCTGAGCAGCATGGCCGCCAGTTGGTCGACGGTCTCCGCTTTTCGATATCGTCCCATGCCATCGATTTCGACCTGCAGGGGCTTAATAAACACGGGAAGATCGACGGCCATGGCGAAACTCCTTGACATATCTCCGCCCACTAAAATGCCAAGTGATTCGTTTGTCTAGGGGAGTGAAAATATATAAGTCCAGCGGAACAAAAGCGTCGCATGGGAGTTAACCTTTCCCCTGAAGGATAGCCGTTTCCATTTGGAAAACACTTCTCTGGGTCCACTCTGATGTGGCTTTTTGCGGGATTGCTCAACTCTTTATATCAGTCATCACTAAATCAAAGAGCGTTGTGTCGTTGCCCAGCGAGCAATGGTGCATCAATCTGCGCTGGATTCCCGTACCTCCCGGGCGCACCAACTGGCAGGTCCTTTTTGCGCTCAGTTCCCACAGTTGATCATCGCTCAGATCTTGGCTTCCAACCCCGCGTTAGACCGCTGCTCATGCATTTCTGAGCGGTATCGAGCTGGTCTCGAAGGAAGCGGCAGTCGTCGATCAGTGTGGCAATCGTGGCATGCAGATCGCCATCGTGCCACTCTATAGCTTGATCGACTGGACTAATTTCCTCGCGCACTTGCTTCATCGCAGACATGACATTTCCTTTGTCGTCTTCGGTTTCATCGGACAGGATTTGTTAAGGTCACCCGGCGTCACTGCTCGGCGAACATGCGCGTCATGCGGCGTGTACCAGCAAGGTGGATTAGATGAGTGATCCTGGTAAACTCAACTGGCATGGGCGGATCGATTTCCTCCGGTACTCCAAGTTCCAGCCGACGTTGGGATCGCAATGCGACCGGACAAATCACAAGCTTCGACTTCGAACTCGGCACACTCGCCAGCTTTCACTCTCATTAACTCCAGCATCCAGCGAGCCCTCCCCACACCAGGAACAGGAAGCTCTTCCGATGGCATAACGCTTACCCTCCATCGCGTGGCCGAGGCCGTTGGCTGACCGAAGTCCGTTGCCTCGCTCTGTCGGCGCCACCGCCGAATAATCAATCCCAGTGTGCCGGACTTTTCCGCCGCCAGTTGCAGCCGTCGGGACGCCGTCATCGGCAGTCGAACCAATTCAGCAACGACGGCTCCTAGTGCACCGTAGGAAAGGGCTTCCTCCATCGACGCGAGAACATCCTCCTCTCGATCCGCTTCGACGAATATTACCCGGTTCGGGTGAAGGCCGACCTGCGCCAGCGCAGGAAAGAAGAGATCCGGTCGGGTAAGGCACCAAATCACTTTCCCTTTCGTGCGAGCGGCGACCCCGGCTGCAAAAAGGGCTGCGGCTGCCCCATCCACGGCCCCCGCACCACCGCCCGCGAACTCGTGGATCGCTCCCAATGCCAGCCCCCCACCAGGCAGATGGCTATCAATTTCCGGCACACCAAATGGCAGGGCGCATTTCCGTCGCGATAGGGCGCCATCAAGATGAGAAATACGCTCGCGAAGCTCGGAAATAACGGGGTTTGCGCTCGCATGCGCCATCTGTAGCCTTCGTCAATTCATGGGTTCCATCTCGCTTTGGAAGCGATTATGTTCTACATGTGTTCCGGTAAGGCAGTCTAGTCAATAGGGCTATCTGCGGTCACCATGGGCAGCTCGGCTTTTCTAGGGGTGGCATGAAAATGATCCGCGAACGAATCCAATGCCGTAGCCGGTCGAAATTCAAGTTCGTACGATATCTAACGATGAGAAAAAATTCCTGCGACGAGAGAACCTCGCGGAAGTATCGCGGCTCAATCATACCTTGGTGTGCGGCGTCTGCGACCGGAGTATCGAACTCGGCCGCAAAGCTGGCAACACGTATCAGGCCACTGATCTTGCGCTAGCTTTCCACTTCCGACCCAACTTTAGGATCAACCCCTTCAGCTCTGGCTCTTGCACCAAGACGGCTGCTTCTCGCGGATGTCTCCAAATCAAATCGCGCTGGTCTTGCTCTGGAAACTTTAAGCGCTCCCGCCTGACCTCGAGCAGATAAACGCCGACGATCGAAGTTACGTGCTCGTTGTCCTTCAGGTACTTCGTATACGTGTAATGACCGAAGGTCTTCTTCCTGATCTTTCCCCGGACGCCGGCCTCTTCCCACGCTTCCCGCTCTGCGGCCTGGTACGCTTTCAAATTAGCGCACGGCCATCCCTTGGGAATGGTCCACCGCTTTGTTTGGCGGGTCGTGATCAGAAGTATGTCGATACCGCGGAGAGATTTCCGATAGCAAAGCGCCCCGACCTGCTCCGCCAGGTCGCCTGCAAAAACCCTGTGCGTGTAAGGCGTCAGCTTCGAGAAATGTCGATCCGGCTGGTCCATCGCGCGAACATGGAGCGAAGGCCGATACGCGGCAAGGCTTTCGAGTAAGTGGCCTCGCCCCTGCGGCCATGGCTAGGTAGGCAACGGCTCTCCCGTTTGTTCCTTTACCATGTATTCCGCATACCAGATTGGCCAACCTTCATCGTGTTGCCCGGTCAGTTTCTCGTGTTCACCATGGGCCTCTGACGCGCGCCGCAGCGCGGCCTCGAGTTCGGCGGAAGAAACGAAGGCTGCCCCGCCCGTGTCTATGCGACCCGGCAAGCGGCCGGTGACCTCCTGCAACAACCAGCCGTTCCCATCAGGATCATTGAACGAGGCGTAGGTCCTATAGGTGCGGCGCTCAGGGTCGCGGCCGCTTACTCTCCGGCTCCCGAAAAGGTACGGCTCGTCGGTACCAATCTTTTCTTCGCCTGCATGAAACACTTCGCTGATCCGTACACCGCGCGCCAGAAGTTCCTCGCGCGCCGCGCCGATGTCGGAGACGATCAGATATAGGCCCCGCGCAGAACCGGGCGCAGCCGAAGTGACGTTCTTTCCGAAGATGACCGAGCATCCCGAACCGGGCGGCGTGAACTGGATTACGCGCCACTCGCTACCAGCGGTGAAGTCGCCGTCTAGCCGCCAGCCAAGGCTCGCGTAGAAGCTCTTGGCCCGATCGACGTCGGCTACGGGGATTACGACCACTTCCAGCTTCATGTCGACGCCTCGATCGCGCGTGGGCCGGGGTGAATTTTCGCTGCGAACCTCGGTATTACCCATCTCGAGTCTCCTAGATTGTTTAGCTGCGAGATAAACGGCAGGTGGGGAGCGCTCACGGATGACGCGAGTTATCAAACTCTACAAACCTGCACTACGGCCGACATCAACGCGATTGCCCCTATGGTGCCCCCAGACCCGAAGTCGGATTTTAGTCGGCACGCCTCATCGAGACAACAATCCGGCAGTTGCGAGGATTTGCCGCCCATTTTCGCTGGCGTCTAAACGGAGGTTATGGCTCCGATTTCCTTGCAAGCACCAACGCTGCTTCGATGCCCGCCTCTAGTATGTCCTCAGCCAGAGACATATCCGAAACAGCGCGTGCGGTTTGCAGGGTCATCGTCATCGGCGCGACGAACTATCCGCACTTGATCGACGCCGTATTACTGCGCTCTGGCCGTCTCGAGCGCCATTTCGAAATCGGGCTTCCGGACGAGAAACCACGCGCGGATATCTTCCGGTTCTACCTTCGTGGCCGCCTTTCCGACGAGGAGATCCGGACTGTGGCGTCGGATTCCGAGGCGGGTCTGGCACGGCACTACAACACGAAATGCAACATGTGACATGCCTCGGCAATACTATGGCCCGGCAAACAGTTACGACCCTACAATCTATCCTAGGATGCGGGCTGCGCCACGGCCTCGGCAATCGGAGCGGGTCGTCGTTCCAATTCAGGTGGAATCCGGAACCACAGGACATAAAGCGCCGGAAGGAAGATCAACGTCAGCGCCGCGGCAACGACCAGACCCCCCACCACGGTAAAGGCAAGCGGCGACCAGAACGGATCGCGGATGATCGGCAGCATGCCGAGGATCGTCGAACCGGCGGTCAGGAAAACCGGCCGCAGACGCTGCGCGGTGACGTCGATGACGCCCTGCCAACTCCTGCCTTCCTCCTCCATCCGTCTATCGATCTGGTCGATGAGCACCACCGAGTTTCGGGTGATCATGCCGATGAGAGCGATCATCCCGAGGACGGCGATGAAACCGACTGGCACGCGAGTGATAAGCATGATCAGCACGACGCCAATCAGCCCGAGCGGAACAACGCTGACGACCAGGATAAGGCGCTGCACGCTCTGCAGCTGAAACATCAGGACGATGAGGATGATGACAGCCATGACCGGCAGCATCGCTACGACTGCTGCGAGCCCGTCTTCCGCACCCTCAACGGAGCCACCCACCTCGATCAGATAATTGGGATTGTCGCGAATGAGTGCAGCGATCTGCGGCGTGGCGGCGTCGACGATGTCAGTCGCCAGCACGCCTTTTTCCGCGTCGGCCTGGACGGTGATCGTAGTCGAGCGGTCGTGCCGCCAGATCAACGGCTGCGTTGTCTGGTATTCCACTGTCGCGATGCTTGAAAGCGGCACGGTGTGATTGGGACCGACCGGTATCTGCAGCGAACGCAGCGTATTGATGTCGACGCGTTGATCCTCCGTCGCGCGTGCGACAACGTTGACCAGATAGATGGAATCGCGCACCTGCGTGATCGGCAAGCCCGAGGAGGTCGCAAACAGCGTCTGCGCGATAACGGACGAGTTCAACCCGACCAGCCTGGCGCGGTCTTGGTCGACGTTGATGACGACCTTCCGGATAGGTTCGTTCCAGTCGAGGTGCGGTTGAACAGCGCCTGGGACGGTATGGAGAACGTCAGCAACCTTCCAGGCGAGATCGCGCACACCGACGATATCAGGGCCGCTGACGCGATATTGAACGGGCCAGCCGACTGGTGGGCCCATTTCCAGCGGAGAGACACGGGCGATGATATCTGGGAACTGCTCGTCGAGGAGTTTTTGCAGCCTCTGCTGCAGGGCATCCCGCTGGGAAACGCTCTTGCTGATGACAACTGCCTGCGCGCGGAAGGGGGCCGGCGGATTGAGGTCCATCGAGAGATAGAAGCGGATCGGGTCGGAGCCGACGTAGAAGCTCCAGTTGGCAACCCCTTCGTCGGCGGCGAGGATTTCCTCCACCCGCTTTACCTGGGCGGCAGTCGCCTCTTGCGAGGCATCTTGTGGCAGGACGAGCGACAGAAGCAGTTCCGGACGATCTGACGATGGGAAAAATTGCCGGCGCATATACTGTGAGCCGAAAAGCGACGCGGCAAACAGGGCGACGGTCGCCAGAATGACGAGAACGCGCATGCGGACGCAGGCGCCGAGCAGCCTCTTGAAACCGCGGATAAGCTTGCTCTCGGTCTTTTCGCCGGCTTTCTCGCTCGGCTTCAGGACGGCAAGGCCAACGATCGGCGTCAGAAGCACCGCCACCAGCCAGGACACGATCAGGGAAAAGCCGATCACGAAGAACAGCGAGCGCGCGTATTCGCCCGAGGAACTCTGGGCGAAGCCAACCGGAATGAAGCCTGCAATGGTGACAAGCGTTCCCGCAAGCATCGGAAAGGCGGTGGATGTATAGGCGTACGCTGCCGCCTTCACGCGGTCCATTCCTTCCTCGAGCTTCGCCATGGTGATCTCAACCGTCACCATCGTGTCGTCGATCATCAACGTCAGCGCGATGATCAGCGCACCGAGCGAGACACGCTGCAATGCAATGCCGGTGATGTCCATGAAGAGGAAGGTCAGCGCCATCACCAGCGGGATCGAGACTGCGACGGCAAGGCCCGCTCGCACGCCGAGTGCCAGGAAACTGACACCAAGGACGATGACGACAGCCTGCGCCAGCGAAGTCGTGAAGCCGCGAATGGCGGTTTGCACCACTGTCGGCTGGCTCGCGACCCGCGTCAGATCAATGCCGATCGGCAGATCGTGCTCGAAACGATTCATGACGCTATCGATGTTTCGGCCAAGCTGCAGAATGTCGCCGCCGGAGGCCATCGAGACGGCAAGCCCGATCGCCGGCTTGCCATCGACGCGAAAGCGCGGTTGCGGCGGATCGACGGTGCCGCGCACGATATCGGCGATGTCGCCGAGGCGAACGAAGCCGGAGGCGGTCGGAATATTGAGCTCGCGCAGATCCTTTTCGCTGGCGAGACTGCCCGAAACCTCCAAGACCGTGCGATCGCGCTCGGTCGTCAGCTGGCCGGTGGGAAGAACGGCGTTCTGCGCCTGAATCGTCGAGATCACGCTCGGCATGCTGAGGCCGAGGCTGGCGAGCCGATTGGTCGAGAACTCGATGAAGATCGTCTCGTCCTGCGTGCCAATAAGCTGAACCTTGCCGATATCGTCGAGCTTGAGCAGGCGGTTGCGCGCCTCGTAGACCCAGTCACGCACCTCGCGGTCACCGAAGCCATCAGCAGTGAAACCGTAGATGATGCCAAAGGTATCGCCGAAATCGTCGTTGAAGAACGGCCCGCGGACGCCAGCCGGAAGCGTCGAGACGATGTCGCCGACCCTGGTTCGGGCCTGATACCAGGATTCGCCGACCTGGTCGGGCGGCGTTGCGTCGTCGAGCACCACGTAGATCACTGACTGGCCGGCGCTGGTCAGGCTCCTCAGGTGATCGAGATGCGGCACCTCCTCGAGTGTCCGCTCCAGCCGGTCCGTAATCTGGTCTGTAGTCTGCTCGATGGTGCCACCCGGCCACGCGGCAGACACGATCATCGTCTTGAAGGTGAATTCCGGGTCCTCGTCGCGGCCGAGATTGAAATAGGCGAGAATGCCGCCGACAGCGCTCAGAAATGCGAGGAAGACGATCAGGCTTTTGCGCTGAATGGCCCATTCGGAGAGATTGAATCCTCCGTTCATTGGACGCTTCCTTCAAGCAGGCGAACCGCCATGCCGGGACGCAGCTGCTGGACGCCGGCGACGACGACCTGATCGCCGCTCGACAGCCCCTTGCTCACGAGGAAATCCTGCGTATCGAATCGATGGACCTCTACCGGCACGAGCTTGGTGGTGTTGCTTGCCGGGTCAACCACCCAGACGGCCGGCTGGTTGTTCTGGTTGAACAGCGCCGTCATCGGCAGCCGCGCGACGGGCGCGCCTGCGATCTGGATCGTACCACGCACCGAACTGCCGAAACGGAACTCTTCAGGCGCGTTGTCCAGGCCGACGCGGACGGTGAAATTGCGCGTAACCGGATTGGCGGTCGGCGATATTTCCCTGACGGATCCACTCGCCGTCACATTTGGATTGCTTAACAACCGAACTTCGACGTGGGCATTGCTGTTGGCGGTCTGGATCGTCGCCTCCGGCACCTGGAACACCGCATCCCGCGGACCAACCTGCGCCACGCGGACGACCATCTGACCCCCGCCGACCACCTGGCCCACTTCGCCGCCAATGCCAGTGACGACGCCGGCACCATTGGCTTTCAGCGTACGGTTGTCGAGGTTGGTCTGGGCAATCCGCAACGCCGCCTCAGCGGCATCGACACCGGCCTGGGCAACATTGGCCTGCGCTATGGCCGCGTCTAACTGCTGACGGGTCGACGTCCGCGGGAAGAGTTGCTGCTGGCGATTGCGCTCGATCTCGGCGTTCTGGAAGGTCGACTGCGCGGAAAACAGATTGGCTTCCGCCTTGCGGAGCGCATCCTGGGCATCTTCGGAATCGAGCCGGGCGATCACCATTCCGACCTCCACGCGATCACCGACCTCGACGTCGCGCTCCCGGATTTCCCCGCCCTGGCGGAAGCCGAAGCTGGTCTCGACCCTTGGCTGGATCTCGCCAACCAGGGAGCCGAACGTATCCTCGGGATTGAACGAGACAGCCTGCGTCTTGACTGGCCGCGTCGGCAGCTCTTCCTTTTCCTCGCTTCTCTGGCAGCCGGAAAGGACAAGGGCGGTAAGCCCCGCGTAAACGAAAATCGCTTTGTGTCTCGACATCAAGGAACGCAACGGCATGGCGGCCTCTCACTTCTCGAACACACCCACAAGTTGGCGCGGCTTACACCGCGTCAGCGATCGGTAACCCGGGCGACCGGAGCACGCGTAAAAGGTCAGTAATCGACCGCGTCGCGGATGATCGGGCAGGTCATGCAATGCCCGCCGCCGCGCCCGCGTCCAAGTTCAGCACCGGTAATGGTGATGACTTCGATACCTTCCTTGCGAAGCAGCGTGTTCGTGTAGGTATTGCGGTCATAGGCATAGACGACGCCCGGGGAAGCGCAGACAAGGTTGGCGCCGCTATCCCACTGGGTGCGCTCGCGCATGTAGTCATTGCCCCCGGTCTGGACGACGCGCATCTTCTTCAAGCCGAGGGAGTCGCGGACCGTCTCGACGAAGCTGCCCTTGTCCTTGTGCAGCTCGACGCCGCCTTTGCCGTCCGGGCGGTAGGAGAAGGCATCGATCTTGTCGACGATGTCGGGATAGATCAGGACGCAATCACGGTCGGCGAACGTGAAGACCGTGTCGAGATGCATGGCCGCGCGCAGCTTCGGCATGGCCGCGACAATAACGCGTTCGGCTGCACCCTTTTCGAACAGCGCCTGGGCAACCTGGCTGATCGCCTGGCGCGAGGTCCGCTCGCTCATGCCGATTAGCACGTTGCCTTTGCCGATTGGCATGACGTCGCCGCCCTCGAGCGTGGCAAGCCCCCAATCCTTGGTCGGATCGCCCCACCAGACGTTCACCTTTCCGGCGAAATCCGGATGGAACTTGTAAATGGAGCTGGTGAGGATTGTCTCCTCGTGGCGGGCCGGCCAGTAAAGTGCGTTGAGCGTTACCCCGCCGTAGATCCAGCAGGTGGTGTCGCGGGTGTAGAGCGTGTTCGGTAGCGGCGGCAGCAGGTATTCGTTGACACCCGCCGCGTCGCGTATCAGCGCGAGCTGCTCACCACCGATCGATTCCGGAAATTCAAAGGTCGAGAGGCCGCCGATCAGCGTTTCGGCGAGCTCGCGGTTGGAAAGCCCCTCCAGATAGGAGCGAACCTCGTCAAGCAATCCGAGCCCGATCTGGTTCGGCGCGACCTGGTTATCGAGGATCCACTTCTTCGCTTCCGGGATGGCAACTGTTTCGGCGAGCAGATTGTGCATCTCAACGACTTCGACGCCGCGATCGCGCATCTTCGTCATGAAGTCGAAATGGTCGCGTTTGGCATTGTCGACCCAAAGCACGTCGTCAAAGAGAAGATCGTCGCAATTGCTCGGTGTCAGGCGCTGGTGAGCCCGGCCGGGCGCGCAGACCATCACCTTGCGAAGCTGGCCCACTTCCGAATGCACGCCGAAAGGGATGTCTGATGTCATGACGCTCCTGCCTTTCTGTTCAAGGTGTGATGATGCCCGTCAACAGGCCGTAGGCCCCGATCAGGCCGGCAATCAATGTAACGGCGAAGATGATGAGCTCGGTGGAGGTAAACAGCTGCAATTTCTGCTCACGCCGCGCCCAGACATAAAGAATGGTGCCAGGCACCAGGAGGACGGCGACGAGAAGCACATATTTGAGACCGGCGGCAATGAACATGAAGATCGTGTAGATGACGGCGATCCAGGCGAAAATCTGGTCGCGACCGCGCTCATTGGGCGTCGTTTCATAGCCCACGCCGCTGCGGGCAAGCAAAACGCCGTAGCCGGCGACGAGGAGATAGGGCAGAAGCGAGGTGACGCTCGTCATGTCGAGCATGAAATTGAAGGCGTCGCGTGACCAGTAGGTGGAGATGATGAACAGCGACACGACCAAGTTCGTCAACCACAACGCGTTGGCTGGTACGCGATTGGCATTCTGCGCGGCAAAGAGCCTCGGCATGTCGTCGGACTTGGCCGCGGCGAAGAGCACTTCGGCGCAGATCAGCGACCAGGCGAGATAAGCGCCCAACACCGAGACCAGAACGCCAATCGAGATGAATACGGCGCCCCAGTGCCCGACAACGGCTTCGAGAACCGCGGCCATTGAAGGTTGCTGGACCGCGGCAATCGCCGATTGCGGCATCACCGCATAGGGAAGCATGGTCACCGCCACCATCAGACCGGTGACGCCGACAAAGCCCAGTATGGTTGCGGCGCCGACATCGGAGCGTTTTTCGGCAAAGCGTGAATAGACGCTTGCGCCTTCGATGCCGATGAACACGAACACAGTGATCAACATGGTATCGCGGACCTGCGCGACCAGCGGCTTTGCCGGCATGTCCGCACCGCCAAAGAAGTTCTCGGAGAACTGCGTGTAGTTGAAAAAGAAGATCAGCAGCAGGATGAAGACGAGGATCGGCACGATCTTGGCGACGGTGACGACGGTGTTGATGAACGCTGCCTGCTCCACTCCCTTCAGGATCATGAAATGGAAGGCCCAGACGCCCAGCAGCGACACGATGATCGCAATCGCGCTGCTTCCGTCGCCGAAGATGCCCGGGAAAAAGCGCCCTAGCGTCGACCCGATGAGCACCCAGTAGAAGACGTTGCCGAGGCAACTTCCGAGCCAGTAACCGAAGGCCGAAAGGAAGCCCATGTAGTTGCCGAAACCAGCCTTGGCATAGGCGAACACGCCCGCGTCGATGTCCGGCCGTTTCTCGGCGAGAGCCTGAAACACGCGCGCGAGCATGTACATGCCGGTACCCGCGATTGCCCAGGCGATGATGGCTCCGAAAGGTCCTGTGGCGGCGCCGAAGCGACCCGGCAGGTTGAAAATGCCGGCCCCGACCATGGATCCGACAACCATGCCAGTGAGTGCCAAACGGGAAAATTTCTGCGTGGATTGAGATGCCATGTCGCCCTCTCATGCCAACTGATGTTGCTTTTTAAAGCTTATGCACGTCGTGTAATTATTTGCTCTGGAACGATAATTCGTTTCCCTGCGACTGTGATCCGTATGAAGTACCACGAATATGCGATGCTTGCAATTTTCTGCGACCACTGGCTGTAAATGAGCGACCACTCATCGCGTTGCGCGATCGACTAAATGCTAATACGTCCTGTCGCGATGCCGAGAATCGCGGCAACTGCGCCAACCGCCGCAACCATAAATATGGCGGTCTCTGCCGGAGTAAAGGTGCGCTTATCCTGCTCGCGTCTGGCCATGAAGTAGAGGATGGTTCCAGGTCCATAGATGGCGGCCGACAATAGCAGGTGCTTGGCGCCCGCGGCATAGATCAGCCCGGCGGTATAGAGAAGCGCGATACCGGCCCGCACGAAGTCGCCACGATGACCGGACGAATCCCGCTCGTATGTCTCGCCGGTCCAGGCGAGCTTGAAGCCGTAAGCCGCAACTAAGAGGTACGGGATCAGGATCATCGAGCTCGTCAGCTCCAGCGCCAGGGTGAAGGCGTATTGCGCAAAGAGAGTGAGGATCAGGAACACCTGGACCACAATGTTGGTGAGCCAGAGCGCGTTCGAAGGAACACCGCTTTCGTTCTCTTTGGAAAGAAAGCGCGGCATCGTGTCGAACTTCGATGCCGAATAGAGAATTTCGGCGGCGAGCAGCACCCAAGAAAGGTAGGCGCCGGCGACCGAGATTATCAGAGCGGCGCTGACGAACAGCCGACCCCATGGTCCGACCACCGCTTCGAGCACGCCGGCCATCGAAGGATTCCTGAGCGTTGCGAGATCCGCGCGCGGCATTATCCCGTAGGACAGGAGCGTAATCAGAACCATCAGCGAAAGCACGCCGAGAAAGCCGGTCAGCGTCGCGATACCGACATCGGCACGATTGCGTGCGTAACGCGAATAAACGCTCGCGCCCTCGATACCGACAAAGACGAAGACCGTGACCAGCATCGTCGCGCGCACCTGGCTGGCAATATCGGCGAAGGTCGGGTCACCGCCGCCCCAGAAATTGGCGGCGAACAGGTCGTATCTGAAACCCGCAATCACGAAGACGATGAAGAGCAAGATGGGAACAATCTTCGCAAACGTAACGATCGTGTTGATTACCGCGGCTTCGCGAATGCCGCGCAGGATGACGAAATGCATGCACCAGAGGAGGATCGAAGACGTTGCGACTGCGAGTATCGTGTTGCCATCGCCGAAGATCGGGAAGAACAGCCCAAGTGTCGATTTGATGAGCACAAAATAAGAAACATTGCCCAGGAGCGCCGCCGACCAGTAGCCAAGAGCCGAGAGGAAGCCGAGATAATTGCCGAAGCCGGCCTTGGCATAGGCATAGATGCCTGCGTCGAGATCGGGGCGGCGCCGCGACAGCGATTGGAAGACGAAGGCGAGCATCAGCATGCCGACGCCGGCGATCGTCCAGGCGATGATGGCACCGAACGGTCCGGTTGCGCGGCCGAAGGCCTGTGGCAAGGAAAATATCCCCGCGCCGACCATTGAGCCCACACACATCGCCATCAGGGTCCAAATCGAAAACTTTCCTTCAGAAGGGGAGGTCATGACACAAACCGAGTTGTTGGATGGGTGAAGTTTAGCGCGTCCTTTGACGCAAAGTGCTCAGCAAGAAATCCAGAAACTGCGCCTCCGGTCCCGTTTGCAGGATCACGCACGGGCCGCGCCTGTATTGGATGCCGATAATCAACCACGTACATAGGTCCCGAAAAGGTAAAGGACGATGATGTAACAGAGTATCTGCAGTGAGTAGGTCTGGCCATTGCCGGTATAGGCCTGGCGAACCCACTGCGCCGCTCCAATGACCGCCGCGCTAGTCCCGTTCCAGACGGCCCTGGCTAGGGGTTCGGTGACCGCTGCCAACGCCGGTTTATAAAAGCGATAGAAGGCGTCGATGCCCGTTCTCGAAAAGCGGCCGAGATTGCCCCGGTAAATAAGCCAGGCGACGAGAAAGATCGCAGCCGACAGCATAAGTGCGACCGTCATCGCTGGCAGTGGATTCCAGTGCGCATAAACCTCTTCGAGCGACATTCCCTGCCAGACGAGCCTTGAGGAAAATTGCGGGTCGATTGCTGCCGAAATCGGACCCATCACGAGTTTCGGGAAGAATGAGAGTGCCAGAATGGCGACCGCAAGCAGCGCTTGCGGCGCAAGCAGGCTGATCGGGGCTTCACGCAGATATAGCCGGTCTCCTTTCGGTTGGCTTAGGAAGATCGCGTAGGCGAAGCGGAACATGTAAAGCAGACCGAGCAAGGTCGCAGCCACCCCAAGCGCGGCCAGCCCGTACCACCCACGATCGATCATGGCACTGAGGAGCAGCCATTTGGCGCCGAAGCCGACGAGTGGCGGCAGTCCCGACATTGACAGCAGCGCGACGACGGCAAGCACGAACGTGAGCGGCATTGCCGTCATAAGTCCGCTGATCTCGTCGAAGCGGCGCGTGCCGGTTCGCAAAATGACGGCAGCTGCCACGAGAAAGAGAATGCCCTTGACCATCAGATGGTTGGCGATGAGATACATCGCCGTCACCCAGCCAAGATGGCTCATCATGGCGATGGCCGTCATGATATAGCCGAGCTGGCTCATGCTCGAATAAGCGAGCATGAGCTTTACGTCATCCTGCTTGAGCGCCATCGCTGCACCGCCAAGCGTGGTCAGAAGGCCGATCCAGGCCATCACATGTGCAAGCTCCAACCCCGTGTTTGCCCTTATCGCCAGATAGGTGACAAGAAACAGGCCGACGATCGCGACCTTGCTGACCACGGCCGACAGCATCGCCGACATGTCATCATCGGCTTCCGCATAGGTGCCGGGAAGCCAAACATGCAGGCCGATCGCGCCGGCCTTGATGAGAAAGCCAATCCCCAAGAGGGTGAATGCCATCGACGCCATGCTGGATGAAACGAGCGCGTCCAGGGAGATGGTGCCGCTCTCTGCAGCCGCAAGCCCGAAACCGGAAAGAATGCAGAAGGCCGAAATCAGGGAAAACATCAGGAAGGGCAAGGCATGCGGGTGCGCACTTCGCCCTTGCATGATGAGGAAATAGGTCGACAGTGTGATCAGTTCCCAGTTGAAGAAGAACTCGAGACTGGTGGGCGCCCAAAGCAGTCCGACTATCGCAAGCAGCAGGACCGTCATGAATGGATAGTAGCCGGGACGCTGATCGGTGCGATAAAGCCCCGCCATGGCAACGACGAGCCCGCCCCCAAGCAGAAGGGCGGCGAACAGCTGATTGAGCCCGGACATCAAAGAGACTTGTGCCATGCCGAGAAAGAACACGAGCGCGAGCATCAGCACGCATTTGATCCGGCCGGGAAGCCCGTCCACGCAGAAGACGACAAGACCAGCCAGGAGCGGCAGGAAAAGCTGGAGCGAGGCAACCCCGGCAAGGCGTGATGCGATCCAACCTCCCGCAGTCAGTAACATCACGCAGACAAGCGACGGCGCGAGTGCAGCGATCCTGGGCCAGGCTTCGGCAATCTCGGCCGACGCCCGTGTCGACTGCTTGAACCAGCGAAACATATAGGCAGCTTCGAGAAGCGACCCAGCCAGAATGAGGATCACCCAACCGTAGCGCTCGCCCGCGGCAAGCCGCACCACGAGTTCCCACTTTGCCCAGAAGCCGGGGAAAGGTGGCAGACCGGAGATTGCAACGAGCAACATGGCAAAGACGAGGAGCGTCAGCGGTCGGTTGGCAATGGCAGGCCATGCCGCGGTGCGTGGGAGCCCAACCGCACCGACCAGCCAGAACAGGCCGGCCTTCGCGAAAAGATGGTTGAAGAACAGCCCGCCGACCACAAGCGGCATCGCTGCGTCGGCGTCGAGTTCTCGCAGCAAGGCAAGCGACAGCATCAGCAGGCCCATCTGGGCAATCGACGAATAGCCGAGCAGGCGCTGCACCTTCGTCTGCGGCAGACCGGCGAGATTGGAGAAGAGAAAGGTCAGGCCACCCGCCCAGGCGATGAGGTCGTAATGGGTCGCAAACAGCGGCAACAGCTTGAACAGCGCAAAGAAGACGCCCGCCGACACGCCGCCGGAGATGAGGGCCGCAATCCCGGCGGGCGCGGTTTCGTAAACGTCAAGACCCCAGCCATTGGCGGGGAAGGGTTTCAGTTCGAGTATCAGCGCCGACAGGACAAAGAGAAGCGCCGTCGTGCCGATCGGGCCTGATATCAGCGCCCTGTGTTCGATCATGTCGTCGATGTTGAGGGTTCCGGTGACGTGGTAGAGCAGCACCGCGCCCAACAGGAAGCATGACGAGGCAAGCACCGTCGCCATGATATACTTGAAGCTTGCCGAAAGTGCCGCAGGGCTGCCCTCCATCCCAAGCAGGCCGTAGGTCGCGATCGACATGATTTCCAAAAAGACGAACTGGTTGAACAGATCGCGGGTCATCACCATGCCGTTGATGCCCATGACCAGTATGAGATAGAGCAGCAGTGCCGCATAGGAGTTACGCAGCCGGCCCCACAGCTGCCAGACGCCGAGCATTGCGGCGAGATTTACGCTGACGGCGAAAAACCCCTCCCAAAGCCCGAAGCGCAGATTAATGGAAAAGGGTGGGATCGCTCCGGCGGTATAGATCTCGTTTGTCGAGCCGCCACGGAGTAGCCACCACAATTGGACTACAGAGACCAGCGTCATACCGGCAAGGGCAGCGAAGAAGACGATGGCCGGGAGCGGCTTGGCAATGCGATAGACAAGCGGGATCAGAAAGCCGCCGCCAAGGCCGAGCAGGAAGATCGTCAGCGGTTGCAGCACGCCTCCTACCATTTCGATTCCGTCAGCGCATCGATGGAGAGAGTTTTCCTGGCATCATGGATACGGATCGCAAAGGCGAGCATCACGGCGGTCACGGAAAAGCCGATGACGATCGCCGTGACCACCAGCGCGGCGGGGATGGGATCAACCGAACGCACCGTTGCTTCGGAGATTGAAAGCGCCTTGTCGATGATCGGCGCCGTCCCCCCGGTTACATAGCCTGTCGCGACCATCACCAGATGCAGGCCGGTATTGATCAACGAAAAGCCGATGATGATGCGCAGTATGTTGCGATGGCCAAGCATCCCCCAGAAGCCGATGAGGACGAGCGCGAAGCCCGTGACCATGAGAATGTGCGACACCGGCAGCCCCATGTTTCCTCCTTCAGCTTCTGAAGCGATCGATGACGACGCTGAGCTCCGCCCCTACCTTGATACCCAACAGCGCCGAAATCACCGGGATCGCCCCGGCGCTGGCGAGCGAGCCAAACTCACCCTTGGGCAGGATGTGGCTGTCGAGAAACCCGCCTGCGAACCAGAGCCCGCAAATCCCGAGCAGGACGTAAATGACGCCCGCCAGCGATTCCGTTACGCTTAGAAAGCCTTGATGGAGGCCCGTGCCGGGGCGGGCGAGCACTAGCAGCATCACGCCCGACGCCACCACGGCCCCTCCCTGGAAGCCGCCGCCGGCCGAAAGGTGACCGTTCATGATAACATAGGCGCCGAACAGGAAGATCAGCGGCAGGATGATCTTCGCGCCGTTTTCCACGAGCTCGCTTGGTCGCGGGGCTTCGTTCGTGCGGTCTTGCGCCGGCGATCCGCCAAGCAGGATGCCAACGCTCGCAGCCACCATGAAAAGGACGGCCACTTCGCCGAGTGTATCGAAGCCGCGAAAGGTGATCAGGATGCCGGTGACGACGTTCGCTCCGCCGAGATCCTGTGGCACCGCGGTGAGATAGTGCCGGGCAAGCGGCGAGAGCGTCTGGCGTTCGCTATATCCGCCTGCGACGCCGGCGAAGATTAACGCGAAGACGAGGATGGCAAGAAGGCTGAAGACGCGTTTTGTCATGCCTTGCCCTCCTTGGCCGCCTCATCTGCATCGCGAAGCGCGTCCACAACCGTCGTCTCCGCCATCGGCGTGCGTACTGCATGGGCCGCGCGCGACAGCGCGTGCGACGACAGGGGGTTGGTTATCAGAACGAAAACGGCGACAATCAAGAGCTTGAGCGACCAATCGGGATGGTAGATGCCAAGCCCGGCGACGACAAGAATGTTGCCGAGCGTCGAGGCCTTGGTCCCCGCCTGGATGCGGGTGAAGACATCGGGCATGCGCAAAAGCCCGAGGCCGGCGGAAAAGAGAAAGAACGCGCCGACGAGGATGACGATGCTGCCGACTAGCTCCTGCACATCTCACTCCTTCTCACTACCGGCGTCTCCGCCGCCGGTTCTGCGAATGGCATAGAGAAAGATCAGCGTCGCGAGCCCGGAACCGATTGCTGCTTCTGCCATGGCGACATCGGGCGCGGCAAGCAGCACGTAGGAGACGGCCGCAAGCAGGCTCGCGAGCCCCGAACTCACCATCGCCGTCATGAGATTGGGAAGGCGCACAGCAAGAACCCCGCTGATCAGGATGCACCCGCACACCAGCATAACGAGAAGCTCCAGCATCGTGTCACGGCCCCTTTTCCAGGAAACGAGCGATAGCAAGCACGGCAAGGAAGCTGAGCAGCCCGTAGACGAGCGCCACATCGATATACACGAACCGGCCGGAAAGATGCGCATAAAGCGTCACCAGCGCGATCGAGACCACGGTCAGCATGTCGATTGCCACGACGCGGTCCATGAGGGTTTTGCCGATGATCAGACGCAGCGCCCCAAAAACGATGCTGAAGAAGATGAGAACGGCGGCAATGCGAACGATGAAATCAGCCAAACGCCGCCCCCAGGTGCTTTTCGAAGGGTCCGGCGATCATCGCGGCGGCTTGCTCCGGGTCTGTCGTCTTCACATCGAGCCAATGAACGAAAAGGGCGTCGTCCCTGATGTCCATGACCAGCGATCCGGGGGTCAGCGCGATCGCATTGGCAAGGGCAAGGCGACCGATCGGCGATTTCAGCCGCATCGGGATCCTCACGATGCCGGGGTGAATGTCGATGCGCGGCGAATAAACGTAGCGCAGCATGTTGACGTTCGCCTTCACCAGTTCGATGAAGAATACCGATGCAAAGGCAAGGAAATGGTATGCCGCGCCCGGTGTCAGCGCGGTCTGCTGCCATAGTCCATAGCGACGAGAAACGATCGCTGCGATGGAAAGGGAGATGACGGCGCCTGTCATCACGACCGGCAGAGCGAGTGAAGCGTTCACGATCAGCCAGAGCGCGAACAGCAAAACCCAAAGGCCGATCAACCCCTTGAGGGCTTCAGGCAAGCCGTGTTCGGTAGTTTCGCTCTCCGCCGGCATAGCATCGACCTTCGTCGCCACTGCTAGTAGCAATCAAGCAGGGTTACCCCTCGAAATCAAGGGGGGCCGCCCTCCCGTAGGCCGACACCGATCGAACGAAACCTGACATCGCCGACGAAGGTTGTGGCATTGCTTGCTCAAAATCTCGAAACCCGGGAAGCCCCAAGATGATCAGAGCCTCAACCAAATGTCATCGAAATCAAGCTTGAAATTTGCAGCAGAGCCGTTCGGACTTTCAAAGCTTTTCAAAGAAATCGTTCAAAGGCCGGATTGCGTAGAAGACAATTCGAAGACATTCGATCCTCGAAATTATCTTAATGCTCCGCTAACATTTCATAAGTTTAATCAGAGTTAGAAGCCGGGAAGTAACTTGGCGGCAAGACGCTCTCTGGCGAATTGCTGCCTGTCTTGCCGTTAGCAGCCACTTTTCTCCCCGACAGCTTCATTGAAGCAATCAATGATCGACGAGTGGTGATCAAGATGTTTGCCAGGCTATTGGTACTAAGCCGTTATATCATGATCCTGCCAGTGGTCGTGACGTTGATTGGAGCCATATCGCTGATAGTTTACGAGACTGCGGTCATGGCTCTAAGTATCCGCGATACAGTGGAGAACATTGCTATCTCGACGCAAGCAGTCAAAATGTTTGCGATCGGAGTGGTCGAGGGCATTGATGTCTTCCTAATCGCCGTAGCCGCCTACATTATCAGTCTCGGCCTTTATACGCTTTTCATTGACGAGAATTTGGAGCGCCCCCGATGGCTCATGCTGAAAGATCTCGAAGACCTGAAAGCAAATTTGGTCAGCGTGGTGATTGCCGTGCTTGCGGTACTGTTTCTTCGAGAGGCTGTTGCGTGGGATGGGTCGCAAAGAATTGTCTATTTGGGCGTGGCGACAGCCCTTATCATCTTTGCGCTAGCTTTCTACCTTTCTAAGCACAAAGGCTCCCCGCCATGATGCGTGGTCGTTCGTCGGCAGGCCGCTTCTTCGTCAAGCCGGCCGGCGGCTGAGGACGGAAAGTTCTGGCCTGCGCACCATTGCCGGCCCGGCAAATTGCCTGGACAGCACGAATAGCATCTATTGCGCCGGAGCCGTTTCCTCTATCCGCTCGCTTCCGCCGAGCGCCCACCGGGTGACTGGGCGAGCGAGAAGGACGAGGACGATCCCGAAGCCGGCGCTGATCAGGAAGATGCGGGTGAACGCGTCCGGAAGTCCGGCGGCATGTTCGGTGTCCATACCTGCGGCCAGCAATCCCGCCATCAGGTTGCCGAGCGACGCGGCGACAAACCAGAACCCCATGATCTGGCTGGTGAAGCGCTCTGGCGCAAGGCGGGAGAAGGTTGAAAGCCCGACCGGACTGAGCATCAGTTCGCCGACTGTGTGCAGCAGGTAGGTACAGACGAGGAAGAGCCCGGTAACCTTTACGCCCGTTGCCGCTGTGTGCGCCGCCGGCACTAGGATCAGGTAGCCCAGGCCCATCGCGACGAGCGCCAGTCCAAACTTCACGAAAACGGGAATGGTCCAGCGTTTCTCGGCATAGATCCAGAACGCCGCAAAAGCCGGGGTCAGCAGGATGATGAAGAGGGAGTTCAAGTTCTGGAACCATGAGGCAGGCACCGTGAAACCGCCAAGTTGGCGCTGTGTGAGGTCGTTTGCGAAGAGGTTGAGCGAGGAGCCGGCCTGTTCAAAACCGGACCAGAAGAGCGCGGCGGCCACGAAAAGGAGCGCAAGGACGATCATGCGCCGTTTCTCCGAGCCACTCAGGTCCCCTGCCAAATAGATGTTGAGGAAGAAGCCGATGGCCACAGTCACGATGATCAGGCCCATGGCCTGTGCCAGCCCTTGCGCGCTGGTCAGATTGATCTGACCGGTTAGCGCTGCTGCGGCGACCAGGACGACGACGAGGCCACCGATAGCACCCGTGAAGAGGTGGTCACGACGGCCGGTCGCCGCGTCGGGGTGATGGTGCACGGCGGGCGCCCCACCTTTGTCGCGAAGCGAGGTGCGGCTCGCCCGCAGGAAGTTGATCAACCCCAAGAACATGGCAACGGCAGCCGCGCCGAAACCCCAATGCCAGCCCCAGTTCTCGCCGAGATAGCCGGCAATAAGTCCTCCGAGGATCGCGCCGATGTTGATGCCCATGTAGAAGAACGAGAACCCTGCGTCGCGGCCGCCGATATCGTTCTTGTCATAGAGTTGGCCGACCATGGTCGAGATGTTTGGCTTGAGAAGCCCGGTGCCGATCGCGATGCAGAGGAGGCCGAGGAAGAACACGATTGCAGCGGAGCCGGAGACCGCGAGCAGGACATGCCCGATCATGATGACGACACCGCCAACGACGATCGCGCGCTTGCAACCCCAGAAGCGGTCGGCGATCCAACCGCCTGGCAGCGCCAATATGTAGGCCGACGCGGTATACAGGCCATAGATCGCTGCGGCGTCGGCCGTGGCGAGACCCAGGCCGCTGTTTTCGACCCGATCCACGAGGTAAAGGATGAGGATCGCCCGCATGCCGTAGTAGCTGAAGCGCTCCCACATCTCGACGAGAAAAAGCGCAACCAGTCCTGGTGGATACTTGACAGACGTCGTCATCGGCTCCCCCCGACTTTTTCATCTGCGCTAGTATAGCGCGAATCACCGCGGAAAGCGCGCGCTACCTACCTCGCGCTATGGCGAGGAGAGCGTCCAATACCCGCGAATGCTCGTAAGTCCTTTGCCGCAACATTGGAGTCGGCAGCATATTGGATGAATTTGATTTCAGCTTTGAGCGATCACAAAGGCGATATCAGGTTGGGACAAGGCGTGGCAAAACCGGACTTAGGGCGGCGCAGTAACGGAGTGTGCAACCTCGCTAAGGCGATGGGGTGGATTGCAAGGGCGGTGCATTGAGCCGGCCGCGTGCCTGCTGCGAGGAGGTTTTTTGTATCAATGCTGCTTGGCGCGAGCACGCCCACACTCTGGAAACGAATTTGCTTCATGCTTCTTCCCTAATATTTGCTATATAGATACGCGATTGATACTCGTGGTTGGCGCACCATTATCCTCCGTAGGAAATCTTGCTCGAGCAAACATAGTTGGTGGAAGAAACGCGATCATGTTACGCTCATTGCTCCTAGTCATCTGCGTGACCATTGCAGGAGGCTCCCTTTCAGCGTGCGCTCCTCATACCGAGCCCATCGATGTTAACAGCAATGCCGCGCTCAGCACGAAGTCAGCAAATAGGAGCCCAGGCCCTAGGCGCGTCAAAGGCACGACTGACTGCAAGGCAAAGCCCAATTACGCAGGGATGCTCCGTACACTCTGCTATTGACCGCTTAGAGCCTCTTTCAACGGACTTGGGCGGCCGAGCCAGCGGGGACACTGGCATGGCCATCTAACGTCGAACACGAGAAGTTGCTGCTCGTCGTGACGCGTGCGGCTTGAGACGAAGCGGACCTCGCAATCAAGGGTTATCGAGCACGCGTCACAGTTCCTCGGCTTCGAGCGATGACCAATCCGCGAAGATTTCGACGCGAGCACGTTGCGGCCTTGAAATCGATTCGTCAAAGGCCGGCATTGGTGACAGAAAGAAGAAGGCAACTGCAGTACCGACAAGGCCACTACCGCAAAAATCAAGCAAGGGAAATCTGTCGATCCGCCATATCGATTGTTGATTGCCGGTGCGCGACGATGACTCGAGTAATCCTCAAGGCCCCGACTGCGTTGTTTATCGTCGCTTCATTCTTGGAATCTAGATGACTGGTTGCTTCATCGAGAAAGAGGATCGAAGGCCGCCGGTACAAAGCCCGCGCCAGAAACAATCGTTGTATTTGGCCGCGCGACAGAGCACTCCCCATATCCCCCACGAGTGTCTCGAAGCCCATGGGCATCTTAAGGATGTCTTCGTCAATGGCTGCGATTCTGGCACACTCCTCAACCCATTTGTCATCGAACTGCGGATCAAACACAGCAATGTTCTCTGCAATTGACCCCGCAAACAACCGGTCCTCCTGCAACACGCAGGCTATCTGACTCCGGTAGTAACTTAGACCCATCTGCCGGATATCTTGCCCGCCGAGGCTGACGGTTCCGCTCGTCGGCGTGATCAACCCTGCCATGATTCTCAGGACGGTTGTCTTTCCGGAACCGGACGCACCGGTTATCGCCAAACTCTCTCCCGGTGAAACAGAGAGGCTCAACCCGTTTAAGACGAAGGGTTCGCTGTCGCCGTAGCGGAAACATATGTCTGTCGCGCACAATGCTCCAAGCCTCACTGGATTCACGAGAGTGGCAAAGTCACGGCGGGTCATTTCTTCTGGTTCAGCCAGGGCAATGTCGGCTACACGCTCCGTGTGGAGGTTCAACATTCGCAGTTTGATCACAAACCCAATTAAGCTTTGAGATCGCACGATGAACATCCCTTTGTATGAAATGAACGCGATTAGCATGCCGGTCGTCATATTGCCGCCGATCACCGCTCTGGCACCCATCCAGAGCGTCACGATGCCTTCCACACCTGCCACAAAGGTCGCAACTGTTCCAAAAAGTAGATCCAACTTCTTGATCCGGAGTCCAGCATTGATGGTGTCAACAAGCAGGTTGAGCCAGGCGTTTTGGCGGCGCTCGCAAATACCCAACGCCTTGATGCTTGCAATGCCGCGTATCGTCTCCATGAAGTGTGTGTCTTCTTTGGCGTTATGGACGATTGCCGCCTCATTCGCCTCCCTGTAGGGGACGTATGCGAGAAGTCGAAGGATCAGATCGAGACCGAGGCTAACGAGCGCGACAGCTGCAAGCTGACCGCCGAAGAGTACCATCATCGCCGCTGAAGCGAAGATGACGATGACGTCAAGCATGGTGACAACGAGTTCGGCGGTTAGTGTCGTTTGAATTGGGGTGAGCGACCCAAACCGCGAAACGATATCCCCTATGTGCCGCTTTTCGAAGAAATCCAACGGCAGTCGCAACAAATGATCGAAAAGGCCAATTTGCCAATGAACACTCAGCGATGTACCTAGCATCAAGCTGGCCCATGACTGGGCAACGCTGACCATCGTTTGGACGAAGAGGAACAATCCGAGCCCAATGGCAATAAGGCTGAGGAGGTCGAGGTCGCCCGCTACGATGGCCTGATCCACAATGATCTGCGTCCCTATTGGTATTATCAGCCCTAAGATTTCCAGAGCGAGGGACAGGGTCACAATTTGAACAAGTGCTCGCTTCAGTCCGACTATACGACGAAACAGACAAATAAGAGGGAGCCGCTGACGCTTGCTTTGCCTTTCAAAATCGCTCCCGGGCCAGGCTTCTAGGGCAACTCCAGTGAAGCTGCTTGAAAATTCGCTTAGCGGCACACGTCTGCGGCCTCGGGCGGGATCGACGATCGTAGCGTGGTTTGTTGCAACACGCTCGAGCACCACGAAATGCCGGAGATCCCAATGCAATACGCAAGGCAGTCGCAGATTGCGCAATTCATGTAGGTCGAGCCGAAGCGCCCGAGTTGTCAATCCTAACGAAGAAGCAATTCGAACCATACTGTCCAGCGTGATGCCCTTCAAGGAAGCGCTGAATCGCCGGCGAAGGCTTGCAAGATCAACCTCGTATCCGTGATGTCTGGCCACCATTGCCAGGCATGCCAGACCACATTCCGCGACCTCCGTTTGCAGGATGACAGGGATCGTCCGTCCGAAACCGAAGGACAAGCGACGCAATACGCTCATTTCGTTCGGTCTTCGAAAACGTCGGCGGCACGGCCGCGCAAGCTGTACAAGGGCTCTAAAACCCATTTCCACAATGGCCGACGGTCAAGAAGAATATCGGTTTCAACCTGCATCCCCGCCTGAAGGGGTCGGGCTTGGCCGTAAGCCGTAACGAATTGGGTCTTCGGTACGACGGTCACACGATATGAACCGGCCATGGACGGATCTCCGGCAAGCGCCAACTCCGCATCGCCCGGCTGAATGGTCACCCGCGATACCTTTGTCACCGATCCCGTATACTGGCCGAACCTCTCATAGGGAAAGGCGGCGTAGCGAAGCAACACTTGGGCCCCCACTTTCACAAAGCCGATCGCACTGCTGGGAACGGAAAAATAGATCTCCTGCTTTGATCCCGACGGCAAGAGGAACAGAAGCGGTGCACCCGCGAGCACAAACTGTCCTCGTTGGGCGAGTATAGCTGTGACTACACCTTCGCGTGGCGCGTACACGAAAACGCGTCGCCTCGCCTCGCCCTGCGCGATTTGAATTTCGATGTCGGACAATCGACATTTCAGATCGCTAATGAGTGACGCGGTGCGCGCTGGCCTGCTTGCCAGTCTAGCGTGGACTTCAATCAGTCGCTGATCCAACTGCGTACGCTGCCGTTGCAACGTGGCCAGGCTGGCTCTGGTTTGCATGAAATCCTGTTGGCGAGTTTCGAATTCCCTTTGAACTGTGATGCCCTGCCCCGCCAAAAGACGATGCTTCTTCATCAGGGTTCGCAGGACATCCACGTAATCGGAGGTGCCATTAATCTGGTTTCCGATCACCTCCACTTCGCGAACCAGAGCTTGTTCTTGATCTTCGAGCTCTCTTTTTTCGATCTCATCGAGATCGTTGCGACGGTGTATCTCTGCAAGAATTTCCTGGCGCTGAATCTCCAGTTGTGACAGCACTATCGCCCCTGTTTCCCCCAAACTGGTCCAGCTATCAAACCCGAGCGTAGAAAGCGTCGCACCCTGACGCACGGCGACACCTTCCGCGACGCCGATGTTTATCACGCTACCGGCCTGCGGAGCGACGACTCGCACAACGCCGGCGCTCGGCGTCACAATGCCCACAACACGGACTCTGCGCGTGTATTCGCCGAAGATTATGAGGAGCGCCACCAGGCAGATGGCTATCGTTGCCATGCTCGCCACCATCAAGATCGGAAGGGGCTGCAATAATTTCGGCCTACCCAACCAGTTGACGCGCTGTGCGGCGATGACTTCGGGGCGAAGAAAAGAGGACGCAGTTATTTGCGATAAAGGATGACCCGAGTTTTCTGGCGGCGAGTTGACCATCATCGACGTCATTTTAGAATAGCGACGCGCAACCTGTCGCACATGAACTCAACAGAATAGCCCGTTGGCGAAGCACTCCAAAAGGGCAATGACAATGCAATGACCGCTCTCGTCGTACCTCGCACTAGGAGCGTAGTTTGAATTTACGGACGCACGAGTACGCCTTCCAGGTATTTCGACATCTCATCGACGGAAAAGGCACCGGAATAGCGCTTTGCGTTGATAAAGAACGTGGGCGTCCCATGCACGTCAAAAAGTTGCTCAGCTTTCTTTCGCCCGTCAATGATTTGATCCAACAAGGTCTGGTTTGATAGGCATTTGAGAAACGCAACTTCAGACAATCCTGCAAGTCTTGAAATGCGCAAAAGAGCTGCCTTAGCATTTGCGCCCCGAGCCCATTCATTCTGCTGCTCGAAAAGCGCATCAAGCAACGGCTGCCGAGCTTTCGCCGGAACGCATCGCCCCAACATGGCGGCGCCAGCTGATGCCGTATCGAGCGGAAAGTCCCGCATAACGAAATTTGCCTTACCGGTGTCGATAAATCTCTCCCGCAGCGCTGGAAAAACCTGCGTGGCGAACGCTGCACAGTGTGGACATCCCATCGACGCATACTCAACTATGGACACGGGCGCATTCGCGTTGCCGATGATTACATCGTCAAGGGGCTCGTTGCTTACTAGAACCGCCTGTCGCGTGAATTCGCTGGATTGTGGCGCTCGCGAAAGCAACCAAAGCCAAGCGCCACCTGCCAAGAGTATAACGAATGACAAGAGAATTAGGCGCCGAACGCTCATGATTGATTGTTTATACAACTAATACCTCGTTTTCGGCACCTAAGTCTCGTGCTGCAATGCGGTCTGCTACGAGGTCGGCGCCCCCCCTGGCGCGCAACGATCCTTTCCGTTAGAGCCTGTGGAAGGACGCCCATTCAGGCCCTTGCCATCAGATCCAAATACTCCGCCGGTCGGGGACCTGCTGGAACTCTTCGAAGTCGACTTCCCAGGGTTGCCACTTCCACCACCCCTGCCCCCGCTGATGAGACTTAGTTCGTGACTGTTCAGTTCGCGCATTCGATCTACCTCCTAGCGTTAAGCTTTTCAGACAGGCAACACTACTTATAAGGGCCTATCTTGAGGATGCTATCCGTAGATGTACCTAGGAAATATCATCGGCTTTGGCTTTTACTTATCGATTTCAAACGGACAAATGTCATATGCCCATTAGGGTTAGCCACCAGATTCCGGATGCCCCACCCGCTCGACGTCTCCCAGATCGACAATGCCTCCACGGACATTCATTTCCTGGAGGTGGTCGACGGAGCGGTTGTGGTCGTCGGCCGTTCGTATTTGGCCGTCGTCACCCGATATGGCGACACTGGCCATCGACTTCTGCCTCACCTGGAAAAGCCATCGGTCTTGTCGGTCGCGCTTTGTCTTACCCAGGCCATCCGCGAAAAATGGCTTGCGGCGCGAAATCTCAGTCACCCCTGGCCAATGTTCGGCCGGCCGCGTCTGTTCGCGGATCTGGAGCGCTGCGTGCCGTTGGCCATTGTCAATCACAACCTTCAGGAAAACCCCAAGATGCTGAAGTGCCGTTCATCGAATGGCAATACAACACTGCGGCTCCGACTACTTGCGGCGACGAACCCAGCGGGTGCTGTTGTCGTTTCTGCCGGGTACGGCAATTGTCGCCATAAGGGATCAGCATGTTTGCCTTGCACTATTATTCACCGTGGCTCGGCCCCGTCGTTTCACAGCCCTACCGGCTTCGCAAAGCTGGAGGTCAGATACAATCCCCGCGACACTAGTCGTAGGTGGATTTAACAGATCGCCCAAAATGCCAAGCCACAGGCGTCCCGGGATGCGGCGATTTCTCGCCGCACCCAACGCATCTGGCTTTAAGCTTTGATGAAGGCCAGCAGATCGGCGTTCAGGACATCGGCGTTAACCGTCAGCATCCCGTGCGAAAAGCCTGGATAGGTTTTGAGCGAACCGTTTTTCAAAAGCTTGGTCGACTTGAGTGCCGAATCCGCGATCGGCACAATCTGATCGTCCTCACCGTGTAGGACAAGCGTCGGCACGGTGATTTCCTTCAGGTCTTCCGTTTGATCGGTTTCGGAGAACGCTTTGATGCCATCATAGTGGGCCTTGGCGCCGCCCATCATGCCCTGACGCCACCAATTCTGTATCACGCCTTCCTGGATCTTCGCACCGTCGCGGTTGAAGCCGTAGAATGGGCCGGCCGGAACATCGCGGAAGAACTGCGCGCGGTTGGCGGCAAGTGCCGAACGGAAGCCGTCAAAAACCTCGATCGGCAGGCCCTCGGGGTTCGAGGCCGTCTTGACCATGAGCGGTGGAACGGCGGAGACGAGAACCGCCTTGGCGACCCTGCCGGCCTTTTGACCATGCTTGGCGACATAGCGAGCGACTTCACCGCCGCCTGTCGAGTGACCGATATGCACGACATTCCTTAGGTTCAGGTGCTCGACGACGGCAAACGCATCGGAGGCGTAATGGTCCATGTCGTGACCTTCGGAGACCTGGGCCGAACGGCCGTGACCGCGGCGGTCATGGGCGACGACGCGATAACCATTGGCGAGGAAGTACAACATCTGTGCGTCCCAATCGTCGGACGACAGCGGCCAGCCGTGGTGGAACATGATCGGCTGTGCGTCCTTCGGACCCCAGTCTTTGTAGAAGATCTCAACGCCGTCCTTGGTGGTTACAGTGCTCATGCTTTTGCTTCCTTCGGTGGAGTGCTTCGTGGATGCAGCGTTGGCTGCAACGCTAAAAGAGGTTGGAATTGCAAGGGACGCAGCGGCGGCAGCTCCAGTGACGAGGGCAGCGCGGCGTGTAAGAGGGAAGAGGTTATCGGTCATTTCGGCTCCGGTTTCCGTCGGGTGTGGTGCGCGCGACGGGTGTCTGATGGACAAATATTGTCGAAGAACATAGCCATCAACAATTGCATCAATAATTCCGATTTAATTGCGCATATTGAAATTATCGACGGGCAACTACTCCCGCCACCAATGACGAGAATCAGGCAGCCCCCGGACGGTTGATCGTCAGGAAATGTCGGACGACTGGTCTTTCCGAGCCTGAATGATACGTCAGAACCTTGCTCTGCAGGTCCGCATCCGCTTGCGACACACGCTTGTGCTGGCGCAGATGCTCGGCCCAGGACTCCACCATGAACCATTCGACAATCTTTTGAGGATCGGCCGAATCCTCGGTGATGCCCCAGCCGTAGGCGCCATCGCGGCGACGTTCCTCGGAGAGTTCGTCGATTGCACGAAGGAAGGCAGTGCGGTGATGTTTTTCCACCTGGTACTCGATGAGGATCAGGACTGGGCCACGGTCATGGGCGACCGGTTCTGCGACCAGCGGTTCTGGCCAATGGTTTGAGGCCACGAGATCAGCATCGCCGGCCGGCAGTTTGATGCGATGCATGATGATACCAGCGACCAACAGGCCCGCAGCGCCGATCAGCAGTGTACCGGGTACGCCGGCAACCTCACCGACTGTGCCCCAGCCGATGCTGCCAGCCGTCATCGCGCCGTTGAAGACGGTCAGATAGACGGCAAGGCCACGGCCTCGCACCCAGTTGGGCAGGATTGCCTGGGCCGCGCCGTTGAGAGTCGTCAGCGCGGTGATCCATGCGCCCCCGAGGAAAAGCAGGACGATGATGGCGACCCATTGCGGCGGGGCGAGCGAGAGCGCTGCCATAACGAGAGCCGTAATGACTGCGGCGCCGAGAAGCAGTCGATCGGCGTCGAAGCGTTCACGCAACTTCGGCATGACGAGCGCACCGCCGATGGCACCGGCACCGACCGCACCAAGCAGAATTCCGTAGAAGCCGGCATCTCCGCCAAGCAATTGCCTGGCGACGAGCGGCAGTAGTGCCCAGACGGCGCTGGCGAAGGCGAAGAAGATTGCCGCGCGCAGAAGCACGACATGCAGCGGACGGCTGGCGCGGGTATAACGAAGACCGGCACGGAAGGCGCCAAGGAAGCCCTCGGCGAGCGCGTCATCGGCATTCTTTGCTCGTGGCCACCAGACGAGGGCAGCGATGACAACGAGATAGCTTGCGACATCGGCCCCATAAGTAATGCCGGCCCCAAAAGCTGCCAGAAGCAGGCCACCAGCAGCAGGTCCTATCGAGCGGGCAATGTTAATGCCGAGCGAATTGAGGGCGACGGCGCTCTTTACATCCTCCCGCTTTACCAGTTCCGGCACGATCGCCTGCCAGGTGGGGCCCATCAGCGCAGCACCAATGCCGCCGAGGAAGGTAAGTCCGATCAGGGCGCTGACAGAAAGCATTCCGGTGTGTGCCAGAACCATCAGCGTGATGCTGACTGAGGCGAGCAGGAATTGCACGGCGATCAGGAACTTGCGGCGATCGAGGATGTCGGTCAGCACGCCGGCCGGAATGGCGAGAAGGAAGATCGGCAATGTGCCGGCCGCCTGAACCAGCGCCACGGCAGCTGGCGAGGCCGAGAGGTCCGTCATCAGCCAGGAGCTTGCGACATCGCGCATGAAACTGCCGGTGTTGCCAAGCACCGTGGCTGTCCAAAGAACTGCGAAGACAGGTTGAGCGAGTGGGGCGAAACTGCCCCCTGAGGACCGTGCGGGGCTCATTTGGCTGCTCCTTTGGTGAGATCAACGGCGGCGACGAGAACGAAGGCGCCAGTCAGGCCCAGATGTTCGAAGAAGGCATTCGTTGCCATCATCCGCTCCATGCCAGGGGCGAGTTCCCAGAAACGCAGCGCCACGAGGGTTGCGAGAAGTGTAAACCCCGACAATGCCAACGCCCCTGCCCAACGCAGCAGGCCCGAGACCACCATTGCGGAAGCGGTGAGCTCAAAGGTGATCACAGCCACGGCAAAGAAAGGCGCCGGATGCAGGCCGAAATGGTCCATCTCGGCGATCGCACCATTGAAATCTGCGATCTTGAAAAGCGGTCCCTGGATATAGGCCGCGCAAAGCGCCAGAAGCGCAACCGTGCGCGTGGTGGGAGCGGTGACGACTGCTGCGAGCGCGCTCCGCTCTTTTTTGAATGATGCTTTGTCAGTCATGTCTGCTCCTTTGAATGTGGCCGGTCGTAAGAAACGGCGCTCTGTATGGCTGTTGGAGCGATATTGGCTGGAATTATTGCCGCCAACAATTGCATCAATAATTTCGTATTAATTGCGAAATTTGCAATTAAGTGGAAGGTGGGAACGGGGCAGCGGTGATACGCTGCCCGCGCTAGACGCCTGTGGTCGTGACGGGTCTCAGACGGCCCAGCAGGAGCAACCAAGCGCGCCAAAGAAGCCGTTCAGGTCGGCGATCGGCAGTTTCGAAGTCCAGGCGCCGGCATGGTCATGGCCGTGGACACCGCAGTCGTTGGCGCAGCCGCACGAAGCGATCGCGGTGCGGCGCAGCGAGTGGCGACCAGCGCCTTCCGGTTCGCCCCAGGCGGCATAACCGCCAAACTTTCTGACCGGCGACCAGTCGGGCATGGCTGGAGGCACGTCGCTTTCGTCGAGCGCCTTGAAGTCGCCGGCGCCATAGACGACCTTGCCGCCGACCATGGTGAGATCCGATGTCAGGAAGGAGATCTCGTCCTCGGCGCAGGAGAAGAAGTCCTTGTCCGGCACGACGAGATCGGCGAACTGGCCCTTCTCGATGCGACCCTTCTTGCCTTCCTCGTTGGAGAACCAGGTCACCTTTTCCGTCCACATCCTGAGGGCCGTTTCGCGGTCTAGGCAGTTGGCACGTGGATAAAGCTGCATGCCGCCAACTGTCTTGCCGGTAACCATCCAGGCAAGCGAAACCCAGGGATTGTAGGAGGCGACGCGCGTTGCATCGGTGCCGGCCGAGACGTTGACGCCTTTGTCGAGCATGCGGCGGATCGGCGGGGTGGCTTCAGCGACGCCGTGGCCATAGCGCTCCACGAAATATTCGCCCTGATAGGCCATGCGGTGCTGGGTGGCGATGCCGCCGCCAAGTGCTGCGATGCGGTCGATCGAACGCTCCGAAATCGTCTCGGCGTGGTCGAAGAACCAGTTGAGGCCTTCGAGCGGGATATCCTTGTCGACCTTCTCGAAAACGTCGAGCGCGCGCGAGATGGTTTCGTCATAGGTGGCGTGCATGCGCCAGGGCCAGCGGTTCTGAGCCAGCACCCGAACGACCTCTTCGAGCTCGCCTTCCATTTCCGGCGCCATCTCTGGTCGCGGCTGGCGAAAGTCCTCGAAGTCGGCTGCCGAGAAGACCAGCATCTCGCCGGCGCCGTTGTGGCGGAAATAATCATTGCCCTGCTTGTATTTGACCGAGGACGTCCAGTTGAGGAAGTCCTCCTTTTCCTGCTTGGGCTTCTGGGTGAAGAGGTTGTAGGCGAGGCGGACGGTGAGCTGGTTTTCGTCCGACAGTTTCTGGATGACTTCGTAGTCATCCGGATAGTTCTGGAAACCGCCGCCAGCATCGATGACGCCGGTAATGCCAAGCCGGTTCAGTTCACGCATGAAGTGGCGGGTGGAATTGACCTGGTAGTCGAAGGGCAGTTTCGGGCCTTTGGCCAGCGTCGAATAGAGGATGCCGGCATTCGGCTTGGCCAGAAGCATGCCGGTCGGGTTGCCATTGGCGTCGCGGGTGATCTCGCCGCCAGGCGGGTTCGGTGTGTCTTTTGTGTAGCCTACGGCACGAAGGGCTGCACCATTCAGCAGTGCCCGGTCATAGAGATGCAGCAGGAAGACAGGCGTGTCGGGCGCAACCGCATTGATCTCCTCGATCGTGGGCAGGCGCTTTTCGACGAACTGGTGTTCGGTAAAGCCGCCGACAACGCGCACCCATTGCGGGGCGGGTGTCACGGCCACCTGGCGCTTCAGCATGTCCATGGCATCGGCAAGCGAGCGAACGCCATCCCAGCGCAGTTCCATGTTGAAGTTCAGGCCGCCACGCACGACGTGGGTGTGGTTATCGATCAGGCCCGGCAGGACACGCTTGCCCTTGAGGTCGACGATCCTGGTGTCGGGGCCGGCGAAAGCCATGATTTCGGCATCGGTACCAACCTCCAGAAAGGTACCGTCCTTGATCGCGACGGCAGTGGCATTCGGTTTCGAACGGTCGAGCGTGGTGATCAAACCGTGGTGGAGGATGAGGTCGGCGAACATGAGATATGCTCCTGGCTTCACTATTAAGATTGATTTCAACGCTTTGCGCCGGGGCAACTGGGCATCGGCGGCCCCATCGCAAGCGAATCTCCTCTTGCGGCCTCAGCTATCAGACTTCGTCTGAGCTTGGCGAGACACGACGATGTCATTGCGGACGTCGCCTTTCGGCATATGGCCGAACATGTGCGGCTTGATCTGGTTGATCCACGACACTGCCGCGGGCTCCTTGGCGATCAGCGTTCTTGCGAAGGGAATGAGCTGTTCGCCAACCAGAATGCCAAGCAGGCCGACCAGCGCAACCACCGGCGGAGCCGGAGAGCGGACATTGAGCAGGCTGTAGACAATGCCGACCAGAAGACCGGCGCCCAGGGAAAAGAGATAGAGTTTCATTGCAGCGTCCTCGACGATGGAGGCGCCGCTTCGGCAAGACATCCTTTCATGCTGCCGAAGCGGGCCGAATGGGTTGGATGGCGGACTTACTTGGCCGGGTTCGGGCCGATGCGCTTGCCGTGGGTGACGCGTTCGTCTACGTCGTGGACCATCGTGTAGGCATAGTCGATGCCCATGCCGTAGGCGCCGGAATGCTCCTTGGCCAGCGAGGTGACCGCGTCATAGGTCTCGCGGTGAGCCCAGTCGCGCTGCCATTCGAGCAAGACCTGCTGCCAGGTCACCGGAACCACCCCGGCCTGGACCATTCGGTCCATCGCGTATTTGTGGGCCTCGGAAGACGTGCCGCCGGAAGCGTCGGCGACCATGTAGATCTCGTAGTCGGGCATGTCGTGCATCGCAGACAGCGCGAAGGTGGTGTTGCAGACTTCTGTCCAAAGGCCGGAAACGACGATCTTCTTGCGTCCTTCGGCGGCGTTCTTGGCCAACGCATCGCGAACGTTCTGGTCATCCCAGGAGTTCATGGAGGTACGTTCGAGGATGTCGTTTTCCGGGAAGACGGCGAGGAGTTCAGGGAAGGTGTGGCCGGAAAAGGACAGCGTCTCGACAGTGGTGATGGTCGTCGGGATGTTGAAGATCTTGGCAGCCTTGGCGAGGCCGACAACATTGTTCTTCAGTACCTGGCGATCCATCGACTGGACGCCGAACGCCATCTGCGGCTGCTGGTCGATGAAGATGAGCTGGCTGTTCTTCGGGGTCAGGACTTCGAGCTTCTTGGACATTTCAGGTTCCTCTTCCGTCTGCTTGAACCGCTGATGCGGCGGGTTGAACTGTGAAGCACTTTTCTGGTCGGCGCGGAGTGGCTTTCAGAGTGCTCTTGGGTGGCCGGAGCCGGTTAATCGGTGTTAGCGGCCCATCTCTTTTAGTTCGTCTTGGCTGCTGAAATGGAACCTAGATCGGTTTGGTGTGCGGCGGAATTGCAATATTAATTCCGATTGAATTGCTCCATATGCAATAATCTACGCGATGAAAGCCCTTTCCAGATCGCGGGCGCTCACCGAAAAAACCTAGTTTTAATGGGGTGACAAATCGCTCAATTGTCGAGGCGGGTCTTGTCTAAAAGTCAGGTCGATTGGACGAAATGCACGTGCGGTCGATCAAAACCTGGAAATCGCCGCTGCCCCAGGCGTGGTCCTCAGCAACTGCGCCGCCAGCTTCCAGGCGTCGTGCCGACAAGATTGGTGAAAACACGAGTGAAATGGCTCTGGTCGGCAAAGCCGCATGAGATTGCGACTTCCGAAAGCGGTATATCGGGCGTGCGCAAGAGCAATCGAGCACGCGAAACCCGTTCGTTGAGAAGCCACCGGTAAGGCGTCATGCCCGTCGTCTCGCGGAAGGCTTGAATGAAGTAGCCGCGCGAAAGGTTGCATGCCCTGGCGACGTCGAGGACAGATATCTCCCCATCGAGGTTGTCGAGGAGAAGGCTCTTGGCCCGCTTCTCCTGAACACGCGACAGCATTCTGGAGCGGATCGCCAAGGGGGTCGATCTATTGCCATAGCGCTGCACGAGATAGCTGCCGATTGCGGTGGCCATCTGGTCGACAAATAATTGCGGTGCTTTTTCGGGGCTTTCCAGCGCGGGTATCAGCACGCGGGCAAGGTTGGAAAGCACGACATCCTTCGACGCCGTTTCCGCAGTGAGCGAATTCACTCCGGCTAGCTCGGCCTCCTCTGCTATCCGTTCGAGCGAAGTCGGTGAGATTTGAAGGAGCAGAAAGTCGAAAGCGCCGCCAAGGTCAGCCTTGTAATGGTCGGACATGTCTCGGATGTAGATCGCGTCCCGATCGAAGGCATGATTGGTCGCGTGGTGCTCATGGAAGACACGCCGGGTATGCCTTCCGGTGGTGGATAAGCCCACGACAAAACCGCGATTGCTGGCCTCGGCCTCGATCTGCTGCAGATGGCCGTCGCGACTACCCTTGCGGAAAAAGACGATATCGGCCCCCACAATCGACTGGTCCTTGTAGAGCTTGTCGAACGGGCAGCCAAAACTGTCCGTTGGCTTTGACTGGGCGGGTTTGATGTGATCGATAGAGATGGGTCCCAAGTCAGCAACCTTCCGTTCGAAGCATTCGGCACGGCATCTCGATGCCGTGGCTCACGACGGAATCGCCTGGTGAGCCGAAAGTTCGTTTACGGGCGGCGCCTTGCCTCTTCAAGACAGGTTTGCGGCAATCCGCAGAACACAAAATCGTGTAACGCCGCAGGGGGTTAGTCCTGCGGCGCTTGTAATTGTCGGTGTCTGCCAAGGGCTCCCTCAGGCAGCCAGCGGCTGGAGATTGGCTTCGATCCTATCGCGGAACGGCTCGTAGCGGGTCGGCAATTTCAGCACTTCGCCGAGATGCGCGGTGTCCTCATCACGATTAAAGCCAGGTTCATTGGTGGCAATCTCGAACAAGACCCCACCCGGCGTACGAAAATAGATGGCCCAGAAGTAATCGCGGTCGATGACAGGGGTTACCTGATAGCCCGTATCCATTAGCGCCTTGCGCACTTCGATCTGCTTTTGGCGATTTTCGACGGCAAACGCTATATGATGGACCGATCCGGCGCCCTGGCGAGCAAAGGGCGTTTCTGGCAAGGCGGCGAGATCGATTGTGTCGGCACCATTACCGTCGGGCATGATAAAGCGGGTAACATCCCCTTCCTTTTCGGCGCGCTCGTAGCCCATGAAGCTCAGCAGTTCTTCCGTCGCAGCCGTGTCACGCAAGTTGAGGCGCGCCCCGGAAAAACCTCGGATCGCAGCCTCGTGCGAGACATCGCCGCCAGTCCAGGCCGGCCTGGCGTCATCGGCAGTCTCGATGAGCGCAAAGCCGTCGCCGTCCGGGCCGTTGAAGCGCAGACGCCTGGCGCCGAAGACCGTGTCTTCCTGCAGGCCGCCAACATTCTGTGCGGCAAGGCGCTCACGCCAGAAGGCAAGCGAGCCCTTCGGTACGGAGAACTGGGTTTCGCCAACTTCGCCGACACCGGCCCTGCCGCGCATCATGTGCTCGAAGGGGAAGTAAGTCATGACTGTTCCGGCCGAACCGTTCTCATCGCCATAATAGAGGTGGTAAACACTCGGGTCGTCGAAATTCACGGTCTGCTTGACGCGGCGAAGGCCGAGCGTGTCGGTGAAGAATTGGTTGTTCTGGCGGGCATCCGACGCCATCGATGTGACGTGATGCAGTCCCGTGATATCCTTGATCATGTTCCTGGCCTTTCTCTCGGGCGTTGTCTGTTTGATGCCCAAGATGTATGTCGGTTGATCAGTCCCCGGAATTGCAATATTCCTTTCGATTGAATTGCTATTTTTGAAATAATCGAGATGAACGACTATAAAGCCCTGAAAACATTCCTCTTGGCGGCCGAGAAGCGCAACTTCGCCCAGGTCGCACGCGAACTCGACATGACCCCCGCGGCGGTGACGCGAGCGATTGCCGCACTGGAGGCCGATCTCGGCCTCCAACTTTTCGTGCGTACCACGCGGCAGGTGTCGCTGACGACTGACGGTGCTGTGTTTGCCGCCCAGATACAGCCGGCGATCGCGATGCTGGAAGATGCGCGCAAGGAGGTGATGAATGCTCACAAGGCCGATGAAGGGCGGTTGCGGATCAGCGCGCCGACTTGGTTCGGCAAAACTGTGCTGCCGCCGATACTGTCGGGCTTCAGGGAGCGTTATCCAAGGATAAGCTTCGAGATTTCGCTGTCGGACGGGCTCGTGAATATCGTCGATGACGACTATGACCTGGCAATCCGCATATCCTCCCAACCGTCCGACAAGTTCACCATCTGGCGCAAGATTCGCGTCGTTCCTCGAATTCTCGTGGCAGCGCCGGGAAGCCGGTACGTGACCATGCAGCACCCGGGCGAGCTGACGCCAGACGATTGCCTTGCCTATAGCGGCGAGAGCCGAAGAGAGACCTGGGTGCTTTCGGACGGCGGATCGAGCATGACGATCTCGGCGGGGCGCTCCTTCAGTGCCAACAATGGTGAAGTGCTGGCCGACATGGCTGCCGATGGGACCGGTGTAGCGATGCTGCCCGGATTTAATATTGCCGAGCATCTGCGAAGCGGCCGCCTTGTGCACGTGTTCCAGGGCTGGGCGCCACCCGACCTGTGGCTAACGCTCTATTACCCACCCTATCAGGCGCTGCCACCGCGCATTGCTACTTTTTCCAAATTCTTCGAGGAGCAAGTGGCCTCGCAAATGACGCTGCTCGGCTAGTATCGAATTTGGAGTTTCAAGGTATGATTGACGACGGGGGAGGCTCTTAGGAGCCCTGACTGGAGTCATTGAACATGGCTTGGCCTTATAGACTGGTCGCCGCGATCCTGGAGGGTCCACGCAAAGGGGCTCGGTTGCTGCTAGGTCCTGGCGCCCGCACACGTTATGCAATCAACGCATAGTTGAGATCGAGTCTTCGCGATCAGAAGGCTCGAAATGTAGCGCGCTTCCGTCTTTCGAACCTGATTTCAATCCGGCGGCTGGAAGCCATAAGGGGCGCGGCTGTTCTGCAGCGATCATATTTGAAATCAGGAACAGGAACAGTGCAGGAAAACCAATTGCGCCGCGTGGCCACCCTGCTTGAATGCTGGACGCTCGAGACCTAGATTGGCTAAATGCTTGACCGTTCGTCTCGACCATTGTCGTCGTCAAATATCCCCATGGATGCGCTAAGTGAAGTCCTGCAAGACTTTCGCTTGAGTGGGGTCAACTATGGACGCTGCGAACTCAGACATCCATGGAGCATCGCCTTTCCGCAACAACAGCTTCTTCGTTTTCACTTTGTAAGCCAGGGTCCGTGCTGGATCCACACGGAACCCCAAGGATGGCAGGAGTTGAACGATGGCGATCTGGTGCTGCTGCCGCAAGGCATCGAGCATCGATTGGCCAGCGCACCAGATGTTCAGGGCGACTCGCTTAAAAGCTGTCAGATAACGAGGTGGGGGAGCAACGTCTGCGAAGTGGTACGGGAAGGAACGGGTGCGACAAGCACTCTCTTCTGCGGCTCCATGGCGTTGGGCGCGCATGCGCTTAATCCCTTGATCGCTCTGATGCCACCAATCATCAAGGGCTGCGATGTTGCCGGCAATGACCCTGTCGTTGGCCCCCTGCTGGCAGCAATGTCGGCGGAGGCGACGCAGCCACAAATGGGGAGTGCTACCGTCTTATCGCGAATGGCGGACTTGCTCGCAGCGCGTCTTATCCGCTGTTGGGTCAATTGCAGCGGGGCCTTGACCACGGGTTGGCTCGCCGCCATCCGCGATCCTCACATCGGTCGTGCCTTGGCAGCCATGCATCGAGACCCCGGCCACAACTGGACCCTGGAAAGTCTCGCCGGCGTGGCAGGCCAGTCGCGTTCCATCTTTGCGGAGCGCTTCAGTGCTATTTTGGGAGAAGGCGCAGCACACTATCTCGCCCGTCTGCGCATGCAGCTTGCTCGTGAGTTGTTGGGGCAAAGCGGCATGTCGGTTGCCGAGGTTGCTTCCCGGTTAGGCTATGAGTCTGAGGCATCCTTCGCTCGCGCCTTCAAGCGTATCACGAGGGTCTCACCGGGTGTTGTGCGTCGCACAAATTCCGGACGAATAGACATGGATTTCGGATCCTAAGATACATATCATCCAGAACAGTTCGTCTATGACATCTCCAACCTAAGGAGAGACACGGATGACGGACACAACATCACAACTTGACGGAGCAGCAATTGGCCTGGAGATCCCTGAGCCATCCACGTGGAATGCTGCGACCTGGCTTGCCGTTCTTTCGATGGCGGCCACCAGCTTTGCACTGGTATCGGCCGAGTTCCTGCCGGCGGGCCTGCTGACGCCACTGGCGCACGACCTCGGGATTACCGAAGGAACAGCCGGCCAGGTTGTCACCGCTACCGCTTCCGTCGGTGCTGTGACTGCCCTACTGAGCAATGTTCTCATCGGCAGATTGAACCGCAAGACGGTGCTGGTTGGTCTCAGTGCATTGGCAATCGGATCCAATATTCTTGCAGCACTAGCGACCGATTTTTCGCTATTGTTGTTAGGCCGGGCTGGATTGGGCATCGCGCTTAGCGGTTTCTGGGCGCTTTCAGTTGCCGTCGTGTCGAGGCTGGTCGGCGCCAATGCAACGGGCCGGGGCATGGCTATCGTCACCTTGGGCGTGTCGCTCGCCACAATAGCTGCACCATCGATGGGTGCTTTGATCAGCGACTGGCTGGGATGGCGCAGCGCCATGGCCATGACAGCGGGGCTTGCCGCGCTTGCAATGCTGCTGCAGGTACTCAGCTTGCCAACACTGCCTGCAAGTACAAGCAACAGTCTCGCAGATGTTTTTCGGCTGACACGGCGGCGTGGCATTCAACTGGGGATGCTGGCAATCCTTTTGCTCATGACGGGCCATTTTGCTGGCTCGGTTTATGTGCGTCCCTTCCTCGAACGAGTGACGCTTCTTGAAACCAGATCGATCGCCCTGGCGCTGCTTGGGTTTGGCATTGCCTCAGTGATCGGCAACATCGCTGGTGGCAGAATGGCCGACGCCAGTATCCGCCTGGCACTCGTTGTCACGGCAGCGTTAATGGCGTTTGCTGCATTTGCTTTGGTGCTCTGGGGCGCTCATAGCGCCATTGCGTTCGCTCTCGTCACGCTTTGGGGCTTCGCCTTCGGCATGGCGCCGGTGGTGCTGCCCACCAATCTTTCCCGCGGCGCACCCGACGCTCTGGAGGCGGCAGGCAGCCTGATGGTCGTCTCTTTTCAGGTCGCCATCAGTATCGGCGCGGTTTTCGGTGGCTATATCGTTGACCACTATGGCGCTGTTGGGCCCCTGACCCTTACCGCAGTCCTGGCTGCATCGACCCTCGCCTTGGCGTCGATGCAACCTCGCAGTTGATCCTTGCTTCTGGATTGTGAAGCAAAGGCAATCGGACCGAAGATGCTGTGAGACCCTGCGCATCTGTAGGCGCCGGGTCGGCAATGCGCGCCGGGCCGAGTGGCACTCTTGCCGCGCTCTGGATATGAGGACGCCGCCGGCCATCGTCGGCGTTCTTTTTGGTAGCAGTTGAAAGGAATGCGCGACCCTTCATTGCTTTCTGGAAAAACTCGACGCAACTAGCTCAATAATATACTCCGGCCGGCTCATGGGCCCAGATCTGCAATATCTTGGCTTTCCGCCAGCTTGGGTGAAAATCGGTTGCCAATAGCAGGATCAGCGCATGGGCCTGTCAGTTCTGACGAATGTGCTGCCGCATAAGGTCCTTCAGCCGTTCGGTCTCACCGGCAGCGATCGCATCAATCATCAAGTGATGCTCCCGGCCGGACTGTTCGACGCGGGCACGTGTGCGCCATTGGGAGACCGGCGCGGACGAGGTTCTCTGGCGGATCTCGGTGATGAGATCGACGAGTTCCAGATTGCCGCCGAGCACCAGCAGCTGGCGGTGAAAGGCAAGATTGGCCTCATAGAGCTCCAGCATCGTGCCGTTCAGCGCCATTTGATCGAAGTGCTCGGCAAGCGTCCTGAGAGTGCTGACATCCCCTGCCGAGGCGTTCTGGATGATTGTTCCAGCAATGGCCGTTTCGAGAATGACGCGAATTTCGCTGACTTCCCGCGCCCGGCGGCCGTCCGGCTCATAGACGTGATAGCCGCGGTTCTGCACGTGCTCGACTAGCCGTTTCTGCGCCAGGCGATCGAGCGCACGGCGCACTTCGGGGCGGGTACAATTGTATCGACGTTCGAGGTCAATCTGCTTCAACCACGTCCCAGGAGGCAGAATGCCGGCCAGAATGTCCTGCAGGATGAAGTCTGTCACGTCGCGCGTGCCGGGCGCTTCCGCCTTTTCTTCCATCACGACATCTGCCATGCGATCTCCCCGTTTTTCATCACCGATAGCACGCCAATCGCGGATTCTGTAGGCGTAAGAAGCGCTTGAGGTTGTCCAAAATTTATTCATGCACACGGATTGCACAAATAAAATTTGTACCATAAATTGGCGCCAATTTTGGATACTATGCGAAATGAAGCCGGTTTGAAAGCCATGAAAAACACCGAAGCCGTGTGGGACATCGTCGAAGCAAAGCGTGAAGCCTTTTTCGCGCTCAGCGACCGCGTCTGGGATATGCCTGAAACGAACTATGAGGAATATCGCTCTGCCGAAGAGCATGCGCGGCAGCTCGAAAGCGAAGGTTTTCGCGTCGAGCGCGGCATCGCGGGCTTGCCGACAGCCGTCATGGGCGAAGCTGGCGAAGATGGACCCGTGATTGCCATCCTCGGCGAGTTCGACGCGCTTCCCGGCCTCAGCCAGGTCGCCGGACTGGCTGAAAAGCGCGAGGCGCTCGCGAACGGCAATGGCCATGGCTGCGGCCACAACATGCTCGGCGCCGGTTCCATGCTTGCGGCTGCCGCCGTCAAGGACTTCCTTGCGACAAATGGCGTCAAAGGCCGTATCCGCTACTATGGTTGCCCTGCCGAAGAGGGCGGCTCATCCAAGGGCTTCATGGTCCGCGCCGGCGTCTTCGATGATGTCGACATCGCCATTTGCTGGCACCCGGCTGCCTTTGCTGGAGTCAACAATCCGGTATCGCTCGCCTGCAACGAGATCAATTTCCACTTTAGCGGCCGCGCCTCACATGCTTCGGCCACGCCGCATCTCGGCCGAAGCGCCCTTGATGCCGTGGAACTGATGAATGTCGGCGTCAACTATATGCGCGAGCACATGCCGTCGACGGCACGCATCCACTATGCCGTGACCGACACAGGCGGCTCGGCACCGAACGTAGTACAGGCCAGAGCGACGGTGCGTTATCTTATCCGTGCCCGCAACCTGCCCGAGCTTCTGTCGCTTGTCGCCCGTGTCAAGAAGGTAGCCGAGGGCGCAGCCTTGATGACCGAGACGTCGGTGCGAAGCGAAGTGATCAGCGGTGACGCCAACCTCGTCGGCAATGTGCCGCTCGAGGAACTGATGTTTGCAAATCTCCAGCGTCTCGGGCCACCGGTCTTCGACGATGCCGACCGCGACACCGCGCGCAAGTTCCAGGCGACGATGAGTGCCGAGGACATCGCCTCCTCCTATGCCCGTTTCGGCTTGAAGCCGAAAAAGGACCAGCCGCTCTGCGAGGAGATCTTCCCTCTCTATGCCGGCGACAGCACGATCGTCGGTTCGACCGATGTTGGCAGCGTCAGCTGGGTCGTCCCGACAGTGCAGATGCGCGGCGCCACCTATGCGATCGGCACGCCCGGCCACTCCTGGCAGCTCGTCGCGCAAGGCAAGCTTCCGGCGGCCCACAAGGGCACGGAGCATGCCGCGAAGGTCATGGCGAGCACCGCCATCGCGCTGATTTCAAATCCGGCGCTGATTAAGGCGGCCAAGGCGGACCTTCAGGCTCGCCTCGATGGGTCACCGTTCGTCAATCCGATCCCCGAGGACGTCGAGCCACCGCTTCCCGAAAGGCAGGCATCATGAACCAGCCCGGGATCCTCGAGCTCGTAAGCTTCGGCGGTGACGGTTGGGGCAAGGCGCTGCTTGCCGGCGCGTGGATGACTGTTCTGATTGCCCTTGCCGGCTACTCGATCGGCGCAATCATCGGTTCGTTTGGCGCCTGGGCGAAAATATCAGGCGGACGGGGAATTCGCATCGCTGCCGATACCTACACGACCGTCCTGCGTGGCATTCCGGATCTTCTCGTCATCTATCTCTTCTATTTCGGTGGCAGCGCGGCCGTCACCGCCATCGGCCGACTGTTCGGAGCGGAGGGCTTCCTCGGTTTCCCCGGTTTCCTCGCTGGTTCGCTTGCGGTCGGCGTCACTTCGGGCGCGCAGTTCACCGAAGTTTTCCGCGGCGCCTTCAGGGCCGTGCATCACGGCGAGATCGAGGCGGCGATTGCCTGCGGCATGGGCAGGACCCTGCGCTTCCGGCGGATCATCGCACCGCTCACCCTTCGCCATGCCCTTCCGGGGCTTGGTAATGTGTGGCAGGTTGTGCTGAAGGAATCAGCCCTGGTGTCGATAACAGGCGTCGCCGAGCTCCTGCGCCAGACGCAGGTGGCCGCCGGATCGACTGGCCTGCCCTTCGATTTCTACGTCATCGCGGGCGCGATCTACCTGATCATCTCGACAGGCTCAGGTCTCTTTCTACGCGGTGCCGAAAGGCACTTCTCGCGCGGCGTGAGGAGAGGCTAATGGACTGGTCGTTTCTCTTCGAGACATTCGTCAGCCTGGTCTCGGCAATCCCGCTGACGCTCGAGCTTGCCGCAACCTCGATCGTGCTCGGAGCGATGCTGGCGCTTGCGATCGCGCTTTGCCGCCTCTCCGGCATTGCGCCGCTTGAATGGTTCGCGCGGAGTTATGTCTTCGTCTTCCGTGGCACGCCGCTGCTCGTACAGATCTTCCTGATCTACTACGGCCTCGGCCAGTTTCCGGCCGTGCGTCACAGCATTTTCTGGCCGTTTCTCCGCGACGCCTACTGGTGTGCGGTATTGGCGCTGACGATGAACACTGCGGCTTATGCAAGCGAAATCATCCGTGGCGGTCTGCTCTCGGTTCCGTTCGGCCAGATTGAGGCAGCGCGAGCCTGCGGAATGCCGCGGCTCATGCAGTTCCGCCGCATCGTGCTGCCGCTGGCGATCCGCCAGGCCTTGCCGGGCTACAGCAACGAGATGATCGCGATGGTCAAGGCAACCTCGCTTGCCTCGATCATCACACTGATGGAAGTGACCGGTGTTGCGGCACGTATCATCTCGGAGACCTATCGGGCGATCGAGGTCTTCATCGTCGCCGGCGCGATCTATCTTGCGATCAACTTCCTGCTGACGCGCCTCGTCCATCTCGTCGAATACTGGTTGAGCCCGCACCTGCGCCAGCCCGTTCCCCACCACCCGGCAGTTCCGGCTGCTCCCGCACTTGAAGGAGACGCCCGATGACAGCGGCGAACGCCTCCCCTTCCCCAATCGCGCTCAGCGTCAAGGACTTGCACAAGAGCTTCGGTCCGGTCGAGGTGCTGAAAGGCATTTCACTCGATGCACATGAAGGTGATGTGGTCTCTATCCTGGGCTCGTCCGGCTCCGGAAAGTCTACCTTCCTGCGGTGCATCAACCTGCTTGAGACGCCAAACTCCGGCGAAGTGACCGTTGCCGGCGAGACGATCCGAATGGTACCCGATGCCAGGAACGGCAGCCGTCCGGCCGACCGCAGCCAGGTCGATCGCATCCGCTCTCAGCTCGGCATGGTGTTCCAAAGCTTCAATCTCTGGACCCACAAGACCGTACTCGAGAATGTCATCGAGGCGCCGGTTCATGTGCTCGGTCGGTCCCGGGCGGAATGCGTCGAGGAAGCCGAAGCGCTGCTTGCCAAGGTCGGCATTGCCGAGAAGCGCAATTTCTATCCGGCCCACCTATCTGGCGGCCAGCAGCAGCGGGCCGCAATCGCACGCGCGCTCGCCATGCGGCCGAAAGTCATGCTCTTCGACGAGCCGACTTCCGCGCTCGATCCCGAGCTCGTCGGCGAGGTTCTGCGCGTCATGCGCGCGCTCGCCGAGGAAGGGCGCACGATGCTGGTCGTCACCCACGAGATGGGCTTTGCCCGCGACGTCTCAAGCCGTGTCGTCTTCCTGCATCAGGGCCGGGTCGAGGAAGACGGCAAGCCGCAGGAGGTATTCGCCAGTTCGCGCTCGGACCGTTTCCGTCAGTTCATCAGCAAGTAAAATCTCTCAACCCAAACCAACAAAAGGGGAGCAAAACATGACAATTCTTTCGAGGGCACTTTTGACAGCAGCCGCAACGGCGTTTGTCGCCACCGCCGGTGTTGCATACGCCGAAGAGAAGAAGTGGACGACCGTGACGATCGCCACCGAAGGCGCCTTCAAGCCCTATAATTTCACCAAGCCCGACGGCTCGCTCGACGGCTACGAAATCGAGCTGACAAAGTATCTCTGCGACCACATGAAGGTCGAGTGCAAGATCGTCGTGCAGAACTTCGACGGCATGATCCCGGCGCTCAATGCCGGCAAGTTCGACGCCATTATTTCCGGCATGTCGGCGACCGCCAAGCGCGAGGAAGTCATCGCCTTCAGCAATTCCTACGGTTCCACCGGCCAGGCGTTCGCGACCGCCAAGGAAGGCGAGCTCGCAAACCTGCCAGAAAAGGGCCAGGTCTTCTCGCTTGCCAGCGACGAGGCCGGGGCTGCCGCCGAGATCGAAAAGATCAAGCCTTCCCTGCAGGGCAAGATCATCGGCGTTCAGACCGCTTCGACCGCGGCGACCTTCGTCGACAAGTATTTGAAGGGCGTCGTCGAGGTTCGCGAATACAAGACGACGGAAGAACATGATCTCGACCTCAAGGCCGGCCGCGTCGATCTGGTGATGGCGTCCATGGCCTATTTGACGACGGCCTCGGCAAAGCCGGGCAACGAGGACATGACGACTGCCGGACCGCGCTTCCAAGGCGGCTTCCTCGGTCGCGGCAGCTCTGTTGGCCTGCGCAAGTCCGACACCGAGCTGAAGGCTATGTTCAACGACGCCATCGAGGCCGCCAAGGCCGACGGCACGATCAAGACGCTTTCAGAAAAGTGGTTCGGCTTCGACGTTACGCCGAAGTGAGTGGAAGCGTTCACAACGATGGGCCCGGCGGGACTCCCTGCCGGGTCGCGACAGCGGAGCTTAAAACTCAGCGTCACGGCAGGGGTTGAAACGCCGACCGACTGCCCCCACGACCGCATATCCTGTTTCTAGCCGAACTCGCAATCAGTCATTGTCCTTGCAACCGATCGGCGGCCTGCCCGCGCCTTGCCAGCGACCGTGCAATGTCGACAATGTCGTCGCGGCCAGCTGTCGGGTCTTCTCTGTTCCAGGCAATGCCAAGCCCGATCCTAAAGTCGATCCCGCTTACCTTCTTCAGCTCAAAGCCGCGATTGGGAAGATCCAGCGTCCATTCCGGAGCAAAGCCGATGCCAAGCCCGGCAGAGACCAGCGACACCAGAGAGTAGGTGTCGTCGCAGCTGAAGGCAATGTTGGCGGTGAGGTCGTATTCGGCGAACTTCTCATTGAAGTAGCGTTCCGTGAAAGACAGGTTCTGCCGGGAAAAGGCGATGATCTTCTGAGTGCGCAGATCGTCGATCGTGATCTCCTCCCTGGCTGCCAGCGGATTGGCATGGCCAACCGCCAGGTAGTAGCGCTCATGCGCAAGCGAGACGAAGCGCAACGAGCCGATGTTTTCCACCGGGCGGATGAAGCCTAAATTGAGCTGGCCGGTCTCCAGGCCGCGGATGATCTCGCCGGTATTGCCAGAGGCGATATGGATGCGGACATCGGGAAACTTGCGGGCGATCTTGGCAAGGAAGGTCGGCAGCATGCCCATGGTGGCCGGATAGATGCTGCCGATCCTAATCTGGCGGATACGACTGCCGCCGGCTGCCCGGGTCAGTTCGGTGGTCAGGTCGATGTCGCTCAGGATCCGCACACAACGATCATAGAAGGTCTCCCCTGCCCTGGTCAGTTCCACCCTTCTGGTCGAGCGGATGAACAGCGGACAGCCAAGCTCCCTTTCAAGCGACATCACATGATTGCTCAAGGCCGGCTGGGCAATGTGCATCCTGGCTGCCGCCCGGCCGAAGTGCAGTTCCTCGGCCACCGCTTTGAAATAGGAGAGTTGGCGTAGTTCCATGAGGGTCGCCGATCCGCTCTTTCCAAGAGAATCCCTGTCCGGGAGGATTAATATATTATGTCGGATATATCCTATGGATTAATGCAACGCAAGATGGTGGCCATGAAATATGGACACTCGTGCTCGCATCGCTTGGAATCTTCGACAACTGCGCTCATCGCTGGGCGTTACCCAGGAAAACCTGGCGGTCGATGCAGGAGTAGATCGCACAGTGATCAGCGATCTCGAACGAAGCAAACACAATGCGTCAATTGATCTGCTTGATCGCCTTGCAAGAGCTCTCAAGGTGGACGTCGCGATTTTTTTCACCTCACCTGATCCGGCCGATCCCAGACCGGAGCCATTGAAGCCCGGTCGCAAATCGCACAAGTAATGTTGGAAAAACCTAATTGGTCGCCTTGACGAGAAGCGAACCCACAACACGGCATGGTTTCTACACTGGTTACAGCAAGTTAGAAACGACTGTAAGTGCGCTGCGCCAAACGTCGACAAACTAAGGTTGGGAGTTCATCGCGCTGTTGAGATCATTCAAGCCGATCATCAGCATCATGGAATCAGATGGCGAAGGCAGAAAGCCCACCGCCTCATAGAAGGCTCGCGCGTCATCGGAAATCGCATGCACCAGCACGCCGCGGATGCCGAGGATCTCTGCGGCATTGAGCAAGCGCAAGCCTGCGTCGCGCACCAATGCTCTGCCGATCCCGCGCCCCTGATAGAACTGATCGATGGCGAGACGACCAAGCACGGCAACCGGAATTGGATCTGGCATGTTGCGCCGAAAACGGCCGGGCACTTCCGGCTGTTTCACTGCGCCGGAAGCGAGTGCGTAATAGGCGATGACGCGATTTTCTTCACACACGACAAAGGTGCGCGATGCGCCACTTGCCTGATTGGCGCGGGCGCGGCGACGTAGCCAGTCATCCAGTTCAAAGACGCCGGAATTGAATTCTGCCAGCTCGTGGTGATGGGCCAGTGGTATCGGTGCGCTGAGAGTCACGCCTCATCCCACGGCGCTTTGGTCGACATGGTGCGTTTCAGACGCTCATTGGGCTGCGTGGGCGCATCCAGTCGCGCAAGGTATTCGGCATAGATTTCGGGGCTGACCGTGAAGATAGTACGGTCGAGCAGCACTTCCTCTGCGCGGCGTTCAGAGGCTTCCAGCATGAAATCCGTGCGCGTCTTGCCAAGTAATTCAGCAGCGCGGTCTATCAAGTTGCGGGTCGCGGGCTTGATACGCATATTCAGCGGCACGCTGGCGTCCGGGCTTTTACTCCTATGCGGGGTGGTGGGCATAGAAATTCTCCTGTTTTCACCGACCATATAGCGTAACGACATCATCTTTACAAGTTTCGTGTCGCGCTGTTTCGACACCTCAACTTCTTTGCCGGTCTTGAACGGATCCGAACCGACGCACCGCTAATAAGGCCGATTTAGCTGGTCGGCAGGGAGTCTGGCCACTCCTGCGCGCCATGGAGCACGCGCAGAATGCGAACTGTTGTTTCGCTAACGGCGTATGCCGCTACATACGGCGTCCCGATGATCACAAGTTCCCGGGTGCCAGGAATTCTGCCAATGCGACCGCTCACAGGAAAATCGATCAAGCGGCGAGTTGCGTCCACAATCCGTTCGTCGATTAAGACCGCAGCTGAAGGATTATCTGTCTCGATATATGTGAATATGGCATCGCGATCAGATAACGCGAACGCAGACCAAGTAAGCTTCACGATTTGCGCGCGCTCACCCTAAGTCGGGCTGCCGCTCGACGTTCCGCAAAATGGGCCTCAACCTCATTATCTGGGATGTCCGGTCGAGTATCGTTCAGCGCCTCAAGCACCCTAGTGCGAAACCAAGCGTCATGCGCCTCGCTACTCGAAAGGAGTTCGAGGGGCAGCGCGCCCTCGTTGGCCGTGCGGGTCAGCAGGATACGGACTGCGTCCGATACCGTAAGGCCCATGCTCTCAAGCACGGCGGAGGCACGATCCCGAATTTCGGCATCAATGCGCGTTTGGACAAGTGCATTTGCAGCCATAGCTTTCTCCACGTCTGAAGAGAAGGTAATGCATTTGAATGACAAATCAACAAGAAGTTTCGAACCATCATCAATCGCTTGCGGCTCTTTTATGCTCTTGAAAGGATCCGAACCGTCGCCACCTGATTTGGCTAAGCTGCTGGATTATTGGAAAATCTGCCACATAAGCCGCAGTTGTGGAATAATCGCTACGACTATGCGGGCTGCAGGAAGGCCGGCCCCGGTATTTTATCGAGCCGGCACATAGTTTGCCGCAACCGTTGTAGCGCTGGATGAGCTTTGAGCCGAATGGCGGCACATCTCGATTAGCCTCAAGGAGGCCTTGCTGCTGTGCCGCTCCTTGTGTCTCAGGAGTCGGAACTCGCGAATCGGCCGGCAGAAGTTGATTTCGATGAGCTTGCCGGCTTCGATGTGCTGCTGGGCGGCAAGGCGGGAAACGGCGGCGGCACATATGCTGTCTTTCAGCGCCGACAGGATCGCCTCGTTGGAGGGAAGCACCATCGCGACGTTCAGATCTTCCGAATTGACACCGATCTTGGCCAGCGCATGCTCGAATACCGAGCGGGTTCCAGAACCAACCTCGCGCATCACCCAGCGGGCGGTCGTGAGATCGCTGGCGGCAAGCGTCTTGGCGCCAGCCCAGGGGTGGGTTGCCGCCACAACGACCACCAGTTCGTCCTGGTCGATCACCGATGCGGCAAGCGCCGGCTCATCGAGATCGCCCTCGACGAAGCCGACATCGGCCTCGCCATTGATGACGGCGTCGGCCACTGTACGGGTGTTGCCGATGGTGAGGTTGAGGTCGATGCCGGGGTGGGAGGCATGAAACCGCATGAGACGGGAAGGCAGCCAGTAGCTTGCGATCGTCTGGCTGGCGAAGACGCTGAGCGTACCGCGCTGCATCCCGCCGAGTTCGCTGAGTACCAGTTCGGTTGCGCGCGCTCTCGCCAGCAGCGTTTTTGACTCGGAGAGAAAAATACGGCCGCTCTCCGTCAGCTCGATGCGCCGGCCGACTCGGTGAAAAAGCTCGACGCCGTAACGGTGTTCCAGGTTCTTGATGGCCGTGCTGACGGCGGATGGCGTGAGATTGATCGAGGCGGCGGCCTTGGTGAGATGCTCGCGCTCCGCCACCGCGACAAAAATTGCAAGCTGTTCAAAGGTCATGGGAAATCATTCTACTTTCTCGAATGAAATGTAGAAGAATATTCGATGGAAGTCGACGCGATTAGCTGAAAAATCTGAAGGGCAATCTCTGAATTCCAGGTGCCCGATGACCCTCCAGAACTGTTTCAAGCATACAAGCGAGATCGTTCCTGGCCTGCTCGTCTGTATTGCCGTTGCTGCCGCTGCCTATCTGTTCGAGCAGCTCGAGCATGCCGTGTTCGGCGTCGGTCCTTTGGAAGCGCTCGTCTTTGCGATCGTTATCGGGGTCGTCACGCGAACGGCTTTGCCCAGCACGAAATCCTGGCAGCCTGGTATCAGCTTCAGCTCCAAGACATTGCTCGAGATCGCCATCGTGCTCCTTGGCGTGTCCTTGAGTTTCGGGACATTGTGGAGTGCCGGTGTGACACTTGTTGCCTGTGTCGCGGCGATCGTTGTCATCTCGATCTGCCTCAGCTTCATCGTCGCTCGATTGTGCGGCCTGTCGGACCGACTCGCCATGCTGATCGCCTGCGGCAATTCGATATGCGGCAACTCCGCCGTCGTCGCCGTGGCGCCGGTCATCGACGCGGATTCCGATGAGGTTGCTGCCGCGCTCGCCTTCACCGCGGTCCTGGGCGTTGCCTCCTTGCTCATTTTGCCGCTGATTTATGTCTATGCCGGCATGACGGCGAGACAATATGGTGCGCTGGCCGGCCTGACCGTCTATGCGGTGCCGCAGGTCCTCGCTGCAGCCGCCCCTGCGGGGTTGGTCGCCGTGCAGACCGGAACAGTGATCAAGCTCCTGCGCGTCTTGATGTTGGGGCCGGTCATCTTCATTCTCGGCCTTCTCCGGATGGACCAAAGCGACTGCGCGCAGGGGCAGCGCGGTCTTGTTCCCTGGTTCATCATCGGCTTCATCGTCGTCGTGATCGCCCGTTCGATGGGGCTCATTCCCACCACCCTCATCCCGATCCTCCTGACGATCTCGGGCGGCCTGACGGTCGTTGCGATGGCCGCGCTCGGTCTGTCGGTCAATATGCGGACGGTGGCCAGCGCAGGGAGACGAGTGCTTTTCGCGGCATCGGCTTCGCTGCTATTACTGACGACCATGAGCTACTATTGCGTTGTCCTCGTCCTCGCGAAGTGAAAGTGCACAAGAGTCGGAGGCAGAACGGCGTTGTCAGGCTAGGGTTTGAAGCGCGCTTTTGCCATGGCGCGTGGCTCAACCACTGGTCCCGGTCACGGCCCTCAATGCGCGGTCGCCCTGAGGCGATTCAGATGGGCGGCGATGGCTGAATGTTGCAAACGGGCGGCATGAAGAGATTTCGGACTATTTGGGCGAAGCAAACTATCATCGCCGAAGCTGAAGATTCTAACGTTCGACGAAAGCAACATTGTTCGCGATAAACTGCGCTAATCAATAAGCTTGGACCTCGCCGGTGGCGAAGAGCTCCATGACAATCTGATTGCGGATATGCATGCCGGCAAGGATGCCGGTTACTCCTTGGCCGAATCTCGCCAGGCGCGCTCGAACGGTAGCCGCCAGGCATGCGGGGCGATGAGCTGGTGGATCGATTTTGGGCCCCAACCGCCCTGATCATAGAGGCGCACTGGTGGTGGGTTTTCCAGAAGAGGTTGCGAGACCTCCCACAATCGCTCAATGCCCTCGGCGGTGTTGAACAGCGTGTGATCGCCACGCATGGCGTCGAGGATCAGGCGCTCGTAGGCCTCGAGCACTTCGCCGATCAATCCGGTTTCGCTCATGGCGAACTGCAACGATAGCTTGTCGAGCCTGAAGCCAGGGCCAGGCCGCTTGCCATAGAAGGACAGGGAGACCTTTGAGGCATCGGCAAGGTCGAACGTGAGGTGGTCCGGCCCTTGTGCCCCAACGCCCGAACCGGCCGGAAACATCGATTTGGGCGGCTCTCGGAAGGCGATCGAGATGATGCGTTGCCCCTCGGCCAGACGCTTTCCGGTACGCAGGAAGAAGGGCACACCCGCCCAGCGCCAGTTGTCGATGGCGCATTTTAAGGCGATGAAAGTATCGGTGTCGCTCTCCGGATCGACCCCGGGCTCCTTGCGGTAGCCGATGTATTGGCCGCGGACCACGTCGCGCGGCTCGATCGGCAGCATGGAGCGGAACACTTTATTCTTTTCCTCCGAGATCGGCGCCGGCTCCAGAGCCGTGGGCGGCTCCATCGCCATGAAGGCGAGGATTTGAAAGAGGTGAGTTACCACCATGTCGCGATAGGCGCCTGTCGTCTCGTAAAAGGCGGCGCGAGTGGAAAGCCCTAGCGTCTCCGGAACGTCAATCTGCACGTGATCGATGAAGTTACGGTTCCAAATCGGCTCGAAAAGGCCGTTGGCGAAGCGGAAAGCCAGAATGTTCTGCGCCGGCTCCTTGCCGAGGAAGTGGTCAATACGGAAAATCTGCTTCTCGTCGAAAACCTCGTGCAGTTTCGTGTTCAGTTCCACAGCGCTGGCAAGGTCCGTCCCAAATGGCTTCTCCATGATAATCCGGCAACGCTCGACCAGTTCGGCCTCGGCAAGGAGTTGCACGGCTGGAAGCGCCGCCTTCGGCGGCACAGAGAGATAGTGCACGCGTCGCGTCTCCGGCCCAAGCGCCTCCTCTGCCCGCTTCACCGCTTCCTTCAGGACGCCGGCGCCGGCAGAGAGCGAGACATAGTCAAGCGAAGCGGAGAAATCTTCCCATTCGGCCTCCGTGAACTTGCGAGTCAGGAACAGATTCAGCGACTCGCGTGCGATGGCGCGGAAACCATCGGCATCAATCTCGTCGAGTGAGACGCCGACGATGCGGCACCCCGGGATGAAGCCGGCCTTAATGAGATGAAACAGCCCCGGCAGCAGCTTGCGCCGTGAGAGATCGCCCGTTGCACCGACGAGAACGACGAGCTGCGGATAGCCAGGTCCGACCCGAGTGGAATTCATTCGCACAGTGCCCGCTCCCTTTTCTGCCGTTACGCCCTGAATAGAGGCATGAATTACTCAGTCAATCAAGGTCTTACGGTCTCTGTGTGCGGGAAGCCGCACGGCTGCAGGGACGACGGAAGACTGCGAAATCGGCGTTACGCGGAGCACACCTTCCCGGGTGGAGCCGCCGTCGCATGTTCTCACCTCTAGCGTGCGCTCGTCCGTCGTGCTTATCTCGCAAAATCAGGATGTTGATGTCGCGGGTGGAAGACTGACGCATGGGTGGAGTTGAGATCAGTCACATTGATGATTCTCTCGTTAGCCGCTGCCTGTCGATCGACCTTGAGGTTAATCCGGGCCAAGCCAAGATTTTCGCCTTTGCCGCGGTTCGTTCCCAGGGCCAAAAGGTGGTTTTCCGAAGCGGAAACCGCGAAGCCGCACTTGACGGTCTCGAGGGCCTCGCTTCCCAAGCCGACTTCCTGCTTGGCCACAACATAATAAGATTTGATCTTCCACACCTCGCAGCCGTGAGGCCACGTTTCGCGCAGTTAGCAGCAAAGCCAATTGATACACTTTGGCTAAATCCCCTGGCCTTTCCGCGCAATCCATATCACCGTTTGGTCAAGCACCATCACGACGGGCGGCTGCAAGCAGGACATGTTAACGATCCGGAGCTGGATGCGCGCCTCGTCCTCGATGTGCTGGCCAACCAGATCGCAGCCTTTGCAACCTTGGCGCAGGAGACGCCTGCCGCTCTTATCGCCTACCATTACCTGACCACCTGCATGCCTGGGAGTGACGGGTTCGATGCGTTGTTTACCAGCTTGCGCACCGCGCCCAGACCCGGAGCGGCTCAGGCCACGAAAGCGATGATGGAGCTGCTCGATGGTCAGGCTTGCGCTTGGCGGATCCAGCAAACACTGAACCGCCTGTCCTCACCACAGCTGGGCTGGCCGATGGCCTATGCACTTTCGTGGATCTCGGTCTCAGGCGGGGATTCCGTTATGCCGCCTTGGGTGCGGGCGCAATTCCGTGAGGCATCGCTGATCGTTCGGCATCTCCGCGATCGCGCATGCGACGACCCAGGCTGCCACTGGTGCCGGGAAAAGAACGACCCGAGGAAAGCGCTCTCGCGCTGGTTTGGCTTTGACAGCTTTCGACCGGAGCCAAAGGACGATGCCGGACGCCCCTTGCAGGAACGCATTGTTGCAGAGGCCATGGAGGGTAAATCCGTTCTCGGTATCCTTCCTACTGGAACTGGGAAGTCTGTCTGCTACCAAATTCCCGCGTTGGCGCGGTTCGACAAGATCGGCGCGCTTTCTGTTGTCATTTCGCCTCTCGTCGCACTGATGGCTGATCAAGTTCAAGGTCTCGCGCGGCACGGAATCAGCGGCTGCGTTACGATCAACGGGCTTCTCTCAATGCCAGAACGCCATGCTGCGCTGGATCAAGTACGGCTGGGCGATGCTGCCATGTTGTTAATCTCGCCCGAGCAGCTCCGTAGCCCCTCGGTGCGCTCGGTCCTCTCGCAGCGGGAGATCGGATATTGGATCCTGGATGAAGCCCACTGCGTCTCAAAGTGGGGACATGATTTCCGACCCGACTACCGCTACATCTCGCGCTTTGTCCGTGAATACTCCGGTGATCAGGAGCCCGCGCCAGTGGTGTGCCTGACTGCGACGGCCAAGCCGGAAGTCGTGCGTGATATCCGCGATCACTTCCAGTCTCGCCTCGGCGTGGAACTGCTCCTTCTCGACGGCGGAGCAACCCGTGAGAACCTTACCTTTGAAGTGCAGGAGACCCACCGCAATCGGAAGCTAGCCGATATTCTCGATACCATCGAACGCGCCCTTCCGCGCGATGGTGCTTCGGGTGCGGTTGTTTATTGTGCAACGCGATCTGCGACCGAGCGTATTGCGGATTTCCTACAGCAGCAGGGATTGGCCGCCGACTTCTTTCACGCCGGCTTGACGCCCGAACGCAAGCAGGAAGTGCAGGAGCGTTTCCGTGTCGGTGAGCTGCGGGTCATTGCCGCGACCAACGCCTTCGGCATGGGGATCGACAAGCCCGATATCAGGCTCGTGGTGCATGGTGATATTCCAGGTTCGCTCGAAAACTATCTGCAGGAAGCAGGAAGGGCCGGCCGTGACCGCGATCCCGCGATCTGCGTGCTTCTGTTCAATACCGAGGATGTCGAGCGGCAATTCTCTCTTAACGCGCGCTCGCGTCTGGCACGGCATGAGATAGGCGCAATCTTAAAAGCTCTCCGCCGGCTCGATACCCGCGGGAAATCTAGCGGCGAGGTCGTCGCGACCCCAGGCGAAATAGTGCGGGAAGAGGCAGCACAGGAATTTGAACGCGACAGCGCAACTGATGACACGCGGGTGAAGACAGCAGTTGCCTGGCTCGAAGAATCCACGCTGCTGACACGGGAAGAGAACCGGGTGCAGGTCTTTCCCTCATCCCTGCGAATCCGCACCATGGAAGAGGCCGAGGCGATCCTGTCGAAGACCGAGCTCGCCGGAAGCCGGCGCAAGCAACTTCTGGACCTCGTACGGCATCTAATGACAGCCTCTCCAGATGCCGGGGTCTCGACCGACGAGCTTTCCGGAGCTAGCGGTCTGACAGGCGGGGCACTTCGGAAGGCTTTGTCCGATCTCGAGACGCTTGGTATCGCGACCGACGACACGGCCATTACAATCTTTATTCATGTCGGGGTCGAGGGCGCATCAAAACAGCGCTTCCAAATCGCTACGGCCCTGGAAACCGCGTTGATCGCAGCGATGCGTGAAGCGTCGCCCGATGCCGAGGGTGGCGAAGCGCAACCCTTACTTCTCGCAGCAACCTGTCAAATTCTACGCGATCAGGGCCATGTCGGGGCGCGCCCGGACCTAATTGAGGCGCATCTGCGGAGTTTGGCGCAGGATGGGCGCGATGAGGAAGGCGGGCGCGGCAACATCCATCTGCGCAAAGCGAACCGGAACACCTACTTGGTGCGGCTGCAGCGGTCCTGGGAAATGGTAAGCCGGACGGCGGAAATCCGCCGTCGCGGTGCAGAGCTTTTGCTCCAGCATCTCGAAGGGTTGGTGGCGAAAGGCACGCGCGGCAAAGATCTCAGGGTTGAGACCACGATGGGCAAGATGCAAGCCGCCATCATGGGGGATGTTTTCCTGAAGGGCTCGGTCCGGGATGCGACCAAGTTGCTCGGCAGGGCACTTATGTGGATGCACGAACAAGGCGTGATCACACTTGGCCGGGGTCTGACGATCTTCCGCCCAGCGATCACTGTCCACCTTCGCCCCGGCGGTGGTCAATTTACTCAAAAGGACTTTTTGCCTCTCGAGGATCATTACAGCGAGCAGACCATCCAGGCACATATCATGGCGGCCTATGCAGAGCGCGGCCTAACCTCAGCCAAGGACGCCGAGCTGCTCTCGGCTGACTATTTCAAGCTGGACAAGGAAGCCTTCTTGAAGCGCTGGTTGCCGGATCGAGCGGGCGAATTGCGCCGCCAAACGACACCGGAAAGCTGGCGGCAAATCGTGGACGGTCTTGGTAACCCGGTGCAGTCGAAGATTGTCGCCGATGATCGCGAACAGACGAACGTGCTAGTCCTTGCAGGACCAGGTTCCGGGAAGACACGAGTGCTGGTGCATCGCGTCGCTTATCTCGTGCGAGTCAAACGCGAAGATCCGCGTGGTATTCTTGTTCTGACCTATAACCGTCATGCCGCAGTCGAAATCCGCAAACGTCTGAAGGAGCTGATCGGTGACGACGCGAATAGCGTGACCGTCTCGACCTGTCACGCGCTCGCGATGCGACTGGTGGGAGCAAGTTTTGCAGGCGAAGCCGATACTCCGCATGAGTTCGACAAGATAGTGATGGAGGCCGTCACCCTGCTGAAAGGCGAAGGCCTTCCGAAGGTCGAAGCCGAAGCCCTCCGCGAAACCCTAATTCAAGGCTATCGCTGGATCCTAGTCGACGAGTATCAGGATATCGGTCCCGAGGAATACGCCCTGATTGCCGCCGTGGCAGGCCGATCGCTCGATGACGCAGACCAGCGCCTCAGCCTGTTTGCAGTGGGCGACGACGACCAAAACATCTATGCCTTCGCCGGCGCGTCGATTGAGTTCATCCGACGCTTCGAGGCTGACTACTCTGCCAAGCCCAGCTATCTGATCGAGAACTATCGCTCCACAGCGGCAATTATCGAGGCGGCCAATAGCGTGATTGCGCCAGCCACTGACCGGATGAAAACCGGCCATGACATCACGATCAATCGCGGCCGCGCTAAAGACCCAGAAGGCGGTGCACTGGCATCGCGGGATCCGGTCGCACAGGGACGGGTTCAGCTCTTGCGCACGGCGTCAGACCCCGCAGCACAGGCCAACGCCGCCGTTGATGAACTACTCCGCCTGTCCCAGCTGGGGCCGGACTGGTCCTGGGCAAAGGCGGCGATCATCGCACGCGAATGGCGGCTCCTGGAACCGGTGCGTAGCTATTGTGAGGCGCGTGGTATACCGGTTCAACTCGCGAGCGAGGGCATGCCTCCCTTCTGGCGTTTGCGGGAAGTCCAGGTGTTTCTTGCGTTCCTTAGAGCGGAGCCTACGAAGATGATAGCCGCCGGAGCTATGCAAGGCTTTATAGCCACGCAGACTTCGAACCATTGGTGGGCTCTGATCTCAGAAGGTGTCGCGGCACTCGATACCGAGCTCGACGGGAGAGCTGTTCCCATTGCTGACGTCATTGAGATGATGGCCGAATGGGTTCGCGATATCCGTCACGAGCAGCGCGGATTGATGTTGATGACCGCCCATCGTGCCAAGGGGTTAGAGTTCGACGATGTTGTGATCCTTGATGGCGGATGGGATCGGATATCGAAAGAGGAGGATCGCGACGCCTCGCGCCGGCTATTTTATGTCGCTATGACCCGGGCGAAGCGCAGCTTGGCGATCTTGTCGATGCAAGATAGGCATCCGATTCTGCGCGAGGCCGCGGCAAAATTGCTGGAGCGTCGGGTAACTCCGGTTAAGTCTTCGCAAACCGACTTTGGCTTGCGATACCAGACCGTAGAGCCGCACATGGTGGATTTGTCCTGGGTGGGCAGGCGGGCGGCAATCCATCCGGTCCATCAGGCTCTGGCGAAGATACAAACCGGCGATCCCGTCCAACTGACAGAGAACAACGGACGTTGGGAGGTTCGAACCAGTGACGGAGTGACGGTCGGGCGGATGGCTCAGGGCTACCGTCCCTTGGACGGGTCGTTCGTTCGTGGCGAGGTTAGCGCAATCATCCGTTGGCAAAAGTTCGACAATGCTGAAGAATTTCGCGGCACGCTTCGCCGTGAAGCGTGGGAGGTTGTTCTTCCAGAGTTGGCTTTTCGCCATTAAGGAACTCAGCATGTTTTCGATGTCGAAACAATGGGGCGGCTAGTCGTAGTGATTAGCGTGGTGCACGACACCAAACGGGGAGGCTATGGTAGATTTAGACGGTATTGCGCTGCTGGGTATCGACGTCGGCTTCTCGAGATCGCGGCCAACGACGGGTATCGCTTGGAGCAAAGGTGGAGCATTCAAAGCTACAAGGACATACACCGACTGGCAGCGCCGTAGTCAGCACATTCCCTCAGCGACGACATTCGCTGTGATCGCAATCGACGGTCCTCTTGTTCCTCTCGGTTCGGCCGACAGTCTCGAACGTCTCTGTGAGCGAATCTTCATTCGCGGCTCCTTCCAAGTGCGATGCAAGCCGGGCTTGAGCCATCATGGATATGGACGCGACTTGAGGCGTGCCGCAGCGGAGACGGCGGAGCAGATCGTGCATCTCGCCGCCCGGAATACTGCAGTGGAAAGGACAATTCGGATTGGTGCCTCGATTGTTGAAGCATTTCCCAACGCATTCTTAGGGGTTCTTTTACCCGAAGCGCGCTTCGCAATGCCGACGGCGGGCAAGCGCAAGAAGTTCGATTGGCTGTATGATCACGCTGTCGATAGTGGCGTTCTCGAAAATCTGTTTCACACGATCGGATGGCAGAACCTCGAACTGGTAGGCACTGTATTGGCTGAGAGGGATCACGAGAAACGGGCCGCCTGGGTCTGCCTCCTTACTGCAGCGTGCGCCGCGGCCGGAAAGTCAGAGGTTGTCGGTGACGAGCTTGGCGGGTGGTTTTGGCTGCCTCCCACAGATCTCTGGGCTCAATGGGCGCGTGACGCCTTGGCCCGCAACACCATAGAGTTGTGGAGAAACACGCATGCCAGCTGAGCCTCAGTCGCCACGACTTACCGTCCTCATCGACAAAGACAACCCTTCGGCAAGCGCTCGTCACGGAACGAAGCGATATCCTGCTGGCTCAAGCCGATCATCGTCCGGTAAGCCAACTCGCCTCTGACGGGGAGCCAAGGATTATCCCGGCGTCTCAAGATGTGTATCGTCTTCGCACTTGCGACGAGTCCTTGCCTCGTCAGTAAGCAGACAAGGGTGCCTGAATATCCTCTCGTTCCGGTCGACTCAGCCTGCCGCAACCGGAGCTTTCTATCGAAACACGTAAAGGTTTTTTATTAGATATTAGATATACCCTTAAAAGGGGAAACGTATCAGCAACGAGGGGTCGCTAAGCGTGATCTTGCGCATTCCGAAGTCTATGCTTCGCAAAGGAATGTTTATTGAATCGGTAGAATGCTCGGACTTGGAGTTCTCCGGCCGACGCTTCTTGTTGGAAACGGATTCCGCTCTGCATTCTATACTCGCCTCGTCGGCGGAAAACGTGTTGGTCAACCGGGTAAAGAGCAGGGTCGATTGTGGGTTACCGGTTTTCCGACAGGCGGACGAAGACCTTCAACCCAAGTCTGTGCAGGAGCTGAACGAGCGCACACGGATCCAGCACACTGTAGCTCAAGTTACCGGGATTTTGCGCGACGGTTTTGAAGATATCAAATTAGGAAAATTCGATATCGATCGATTCGCCCCCGCAGCCAGGCACATAGCCGCCTCCTTAAAGGCCTCGCCCCATCTATTGGTCGAGGTCACGCGGCTGAAGACCAAGGATGAGGGAACTTACGTGCACTCGCTCGCGGTCGGCGGGCTAATGACGGGGCTCGGCCACCTGTCGGGCCTGGAAGAGGAAACGATTAAAGAACTGACCCTAGCCGGCCTCTTACATGATCTTGGCAAGCTGATGATACCAAACGCTATCCTCAACAAGACCGGACAACTGACAGATGCGGAGCGCAAAGTCATACGCAGTCATCCCGAGCGCGGCTACATGCTCCTTAAACAATATCCGGAAGTCTCTGACCTGATTCTTGAAATCTGTCGATTTCACCATGAAGCCCTGGACGGAAGCGGCTATCCGCTTGGCCTTAGAGCCGATCAACTGAGTTTGCCTATTCGTATATGCACGGTGTGCGACGTGTTTGACGCCCTTACGAGCGTCCGCCCCTACAAACGCGCATGGAGCAACACGCAAGCGCTGAAGTGGATGTTCGATAGGGGGCACCTCTTCGACAAAAAGCTGATCCTGCGAATGGGCAGCCTGTTTGATTGAATTCAGGCAGTCCCACGTCTTGCCGGGAGCGACTGACGGAATCGCCAGCCACTTTTGGGCTTCGAGCCTACCGTCGAACGACTTGCGGCCGGGCTGTTGCCGGGCCGGCGCACCTGTTCTTCAGCGTCCCCTGAGCTTTCTGATCGACGCCATGTGATCTCCAACAGCTGTTGTCGATCAGGCGTGTCCTTCGGCGGTGCCAAGGATTATCCCGCCATGGGCCCTGCCCGTCACGATAATCGATGCGCTTTTCGAGGTGGCTCGCGCGGGAGCCGATCAGGATGGACTGCGTCGTTGGCTAGACCGCGTCGGATGGGTTTCGCGCCCGACAATAGCCGCCCAGCGACATACAAACTGGTGCAATATATCTTTAAATGCTAATAAAAGTAGATTGGAAATTCTGACAACCAAGTCTCGGGGCGAACTCCGAGAAGCGCGAATCGTTTGCAGCCCTTCACCAAGCCGTCGAGTAGACGGCTCGGAGAGAAAGGCACTCATCAACGATATCTTGGGGAGGGGCACCAATGGCCAGCAATCTTGTTTCGTATGTCATGCAGATGCTGACGCCTGATGTGATCGGGCGTATCGCGGCAGCTCTGGGGCTCGATAGCGGCAAGGTGCAGAGCGCTGTGGGTGCTGCCGTGCCGGCAGTTCTAGCAGGGCTTGGGAGTATTGCCGCACAACCAGGTGGGGCGCAGAAGATCGCCGACGCGGCCAAACAGCAGAGCGGATCGCTTGGTAATCTCGCTGGAATGCTCGCAGCGGGCGGCCCGGAATCGCTTGCCCAGAGCGGCTCGCAAATCATTTCGTCGGTGTTCGGCTCCAAAGATGGCGGAGCGCTTGCGAATGCCATAGGCAAGATTTCTGGTCTGGATCAGAATGCAAGCGGGTCGTTGCTTGGAACGCTGGCGCCGCTTGTCATGGGAGGCCTCGCCCAGCACAGCGGCGGCGATCTCAGCGCCAACGGCATCGCCGGATTGCTCGCGAGCCAGAAGGACAATATTGCCGCTGCATTGCCGTCGGGGATGAGCGAACTACTCGGCGGCGCTGGCCTGCTCGGGTCGCTCGGCGCGACGGCGCGAGCGACAACAGCGGCCGCCGGCCAAACAGCACGCAGCGCAGCCTCGTCCGTTTCCTCTATCAGCGGCGCCGGGCAACGCGCGGCCACGACCGCACCGCCCGCATCGCGCAACTGGCTCTATTTGCTGGTTGCCGCCTTGGTTATTGCAGTCGTGCTTTTCTATCTGTTCGGGCGGCAGAGCCAGCCAGTTACTCCACAGGTCGCCACGGGCGAGCAGAGCTTGACGGTCGGCGGAATCGACGTCGGCAAGCAGGTCAAGGACAGCCTTGCCAGCCTTCAAACGACGCTCACCGGAATAACCGACGCAGCCTCAGCCAACGCCGCCTTGCCAAAGCTGCAAGATGCAGGGAACCAACTCGACAAGGTCAGCGCCGTGCTGGGACAGCTTTCTGCTGGCCAGCGGGCCGCCCTTACGGCACTGGTAAGCCCGCTGATACCGACGCTCAACGGATTGTTTGACAAGGTCCTGGCGATCCCTGGGGTCTCCGAGATCCTGAAGCCCACCATCGACACATTGAAGACGAAGCTCGCCGCCCTGTCCGCGTGACAGCTGCGAGATCGCCGACAATTGTGCCTACGAAAACCAATGAGCAAGGGAGTGGCAGCCATGGCTGACAAGTCGACGTTCACCACAGACGAGTGGAAGACCCTTCTGCAGAGCACGATGATGGCCGGCATCGCGGTGACTGCGGCGGAGCCGAGCGGTCTCTGGGGCACACTCAAGGAGAGCCTTGCAAGTAGTAGCGCGCTCTTGCAAGCCAAGACCGGCGACGCAAATCCACTGATCTTAGCGCTCGTCGGCGATTTCGAAACTTCGGAAGGACGCGAGGCCGCGCGAGACGGATTGCAGGCGAAGCTCAAAGGCGCCAAACCCGACGAAATGAAGACCAAGTGCATCGAGGTGCTCAAGCAGGCCAGAGCGATCATAGAGGCCAAGGCTCCGGGCGATGCGGCGGCCGTCAAGGCCTGGCTATACCAGATCAGCCAGCGAGTGGCGGAGGCTTCCAAGGAGGGTGGCTTCATGGGCATAGGCGGCGTCGCCGTCAGCGACGCCGAGAAGGCGACACTTGCCGAGATATCGGCAGCGCTTCAAACGGGCTAGGCGTCGCCTGCTACGCGCGATTGACGGTTGCTGGCAGGAAGAAGAAGGAAGCCGCCCCGGACGCGCGGTCAGAGTGGCCCGGCAATCAATTGCAATTGCAATGACGAGCGAGCGGCGCCCGAGTTCAAAGCAAAAACGTCGTAAACAATTGACTTCTTATAGTTTTATGGCGGAAACGGTGGGATTTGAACCCACGATACCCTTGCAGGTATGCCGCATTTCGAGAGCGGTGCATTCGACCACTCTGCCACCTCTCCGCGGTCAGGTCGGCGCTTATTCGGCGCGGGGGCTACATGTTTCATGAAGAAATCAAAGCGGCTTGTCTATCAAAAAAGGTGAATCGTGGGACTCAAGGGGCGTTGAGTGCTATGCGTTACAGCCAAATGCCTTTGAGCGCCGAAAATCATAATTCTTGAGAGTCAACCGATCTTGGCTTCCATCCATGAGATACAAAGAGATTTCTCTGCCAAAATTAAGCAAACGTGGAACTCAAGCTTGAAAAACGTTGGCAGTGCAGGCTGGAACCGCTTCTTTCGTATCCGGCGCGCGCGATAGGTTTCGACCTTCGCTATCAGTCCAATCTTAAAACAATGAAATCAAATACGTTTTATGGCGGAGAGGGTGGATTTGAACCCACGATACCCTTGCAGGTATGCCGCATTTCGAGTGCGTTGAAATTCGCCTTTGGGTCACCCGAAGTGAGTTTCCGTTACGCCGTTATCTCAATGTTGACTCCGGCACAAAAGAGAACATAATAAGAACATCCAAACATTAGAAGAGGATCACGGCCATGTCACACATGCCGGCCGGACAGCCGCGCGCTGAGCAAATTGCGGGAACCTACCGGACGCTACCCAGGAGGGCGACGATGGCCGAGGTTCATCCCCTTCTGATGGCGATCATAATCATGATGCCGAACCATCAAGATTGGGGCCTCTATTCGGCTGACGTCTACGACATGGCTTCCGGTGGCCCGCTCGGCTACTTCGACATCGCGTTTGACCCACCCACACATCGCGCCTGCGGGTACTACAGTGCCGTCGGCTCCTCGGTTGTGATGCGCTCACCGCGCTGGTTCCAATGTCCTGGAGACATCAACGACGCCATGCGGGCCTTTCATGCTCTGCTCAGGGAAGCTGGTCATGTCCACTGAGTCGAAGAAGCAACTGGAGGTGGATTTCGAGGTCGAAGCCGCGCTAGCGTTCGATGACGAAGATGCCAATGTAACCATCGTCACGCTCCACGCGAGACGACGAGCCGGGCATGACCCGCAGCTGGGAACCCAAGTTCGACCGGGAGCTTTGATGCACTCGACAGGACTAGATAATCAGCAAAGCCGAGCTTCGAGATGGCGTCGTGGTCGCGCCGCAATCTCGCCCGATCGATCCCGCGCCCGCTTTGTGTGTTTTGCGCAACAAGCGGTCGTCGGTTCTCCTGCGTTTGCATCCGTTGTTACATTGGCATTTCCTTTCTGAACCGTCGCTTTTGCTTGTTCCTCCCCGTTACCCGTCGTGGTGGTTGGGTTTCTGGACACCACTCTTATGCGAGCTGCAATCAGGGCGCCTGCATAGCTTTCAATTTACCCCACCGGTGTCGGCTCGCACGAGGCCATGTAGCGCGCACAGCCATCGTTAGGATAGATAAGGTGCGTGAGCCTTTTAACTCCCCGAGGTCCAATGTCCGAAGTCGACTGGTTGAGCCATCTCCTGCAAATCATCACGGTCACAGGTCAGCTCGAGGTCCGCTGTGCCTACGGTGCGCCATGGCGCGTGGCCTGGAGCCGGGCGGCGGCGAACGAAATCCCCTATCACGTCATCGTCAAGGGTCGAGCCGTTTTCGAGGATCCCGAGACGAGAACAGCGAGGGAGCTGGTGAGCGGAGATATTGTGCTGCTACCTCACGGCGCGGCGCATGTGCTGCACGACGGTAGCGGGCAAACACCGATCCCCACTCAACAGCACCAAGGGGCCGCCGGTTGGATGCTGAGCGAAAATGACAGTCAGGGAGAGCGGCTCGATCTGTTGTGTGGCCGATTCTTCATTGCTGCGCCCCATGACAGATTGGTCCGCAACTACCTGCCCACAAATCTCGTAACGCGGGCCATGGACGGCGATGGAGATAGTGGTTCGGCTTCCAACCAACTGGCAAGTCTAGTGGGGCTAATGCGAATGGAATCGGCCGGCGACCGAGCAGGAGGGCGCGCGGTTCTCAATGCGCTTTCTTCGGCCCTGTTTACACTCGTGCTTCGCGCCTCGAGTGAGTCGGAGAAAGCTCCCGAAGGTCTGTTGGCCCTAGCCGGCCATCCGCGGCTGGCTCCAGCCATCGCTGCCATGCTTGCCGACCCGGCCCAAGCTTGGAAACTCCCCGATCTCGCAGACTTGTGCGGCATGTCACGTGCTACGTTTATGCGACACTTTCAGGACAGGCTGGGTTGTTCGGCCCTCGATCTACTGACTGATCTGCGTATGAGCCTTGCAGCCAACGAGTTGAAAAAGACTGCGATCAGCACCGAGGCCGTGGCCGAAACGGTCGGCTATCAATCTGTTTCGGCATTCCGACGTGTCTTTGCCGAGAGAATGGGGATGACGCCCGGGGAATGGCGCAGACAGGCGCATGGCGGCGAGACGGGCGCGGGTGAGTAGAGACACGCACGATTGATCCTTTCGAGCATCATATTGAGATAATTCAGTCTCGTTATTCTCACATTGGTCGGTAAATTGGGCTCCGTAATCACTTGATGAGGGAGCAACCCAATGAACTACATCAGCAACGCAGACAACCAACCGATGCCGACGAATGCCGTCATCGAAACCATTCTGAGCCGTAGCGCTGCCAAATACTACGACACCACCGCCGCGCTAAGCGACGATCAGATCCGCGATCTGGTGCGGATCGGCACTTCCGCGCCGACATCGTTTCACTTGCAAAACTGGCGGTTTATCGCTGTCCGTACGCAAGGGGCAAAGGCCCGGCTACGTCCGATCGCCTGGAATCAGCCAGCGATCACCGAAGCCGCCGTCACATTCATTGTCATCGGTCAGTTGGCCGATGCCAGCACCGTCCCCGAGCGCCTCGCCCCGGTGGTGAAGGCCGGCATCATGCCGGCGCATCTGGTGCCGGAGTGGGAAGCACCCGCTCGCGGCCTCTATGACGATCAACCCCAGCGGCAGCGCGACGAAGCGGTACGCTCCGCTACTTTTGGCACCTCGGCGATCATCTATGCAGCTCGCTCCCTTGGCCTCGGTACGACGCCGATGATCGGCTTCGACGCAGAGGCCGTGCACAGCGAGTTCGGCCTGGCCGAAGACGAAATCCCGGTCATGCTTTTGACCGTAGGGCCGGAGCGGGCCGGCAACTGGCCGCAGAAGCCGCGCATGCCGGTGGCCGATGTCCTGTCCTTTGCATGATTTGCAATCCAATCAAAAGCTTATGGAGATTCAGATGCCTAGAACCACTACCCTGACGCCCGAACAGGTTCCGGCCGACTCGAAACCAACCCTCGATATGTTCACCAAAAGCATCGGGTTCACGCCCAACATGATGGCCGCCTTCGCGCAGAGCCCGATCGCGTTCAACGCCTGGGCCAGTCTGCTCGGCTCCCTGAGCAAGGCGCTCGACGTGAAGACACGCGACAGCATCGGCCTCGCCGTTTCCGAGGTGAACGGTTGCAACTACTGCCTGACCGTTCACAGTTTCACCGCTGAACACATGGCCAAGTTGCCGGCCAGCGACATCATTCTCGCACGCAAGGGCCACGCCAACGATCCGAAGCGCGACGCCGCCGTCCAGTTTGCGCGCAACGTCATTGAGACCCGCGGACACGTTTCTGATGCCCATCTGAAAGCCGTCCGTGACGCCGGGTACACGGACGCGAACGCCATCGAGATTGTGGCACTGGTCGCCATGTACACGCTGACGAATTTCTTCAACAACGTCTTCGATCCCGAGAAGGATTTTCCCGCCGTGACGCCGGCCGGGTCGATCTGATCCGATCCCGTCGCAACTTGTCGAGGTCACTGGGAGCAATCACATGAACATTCTCCATATTGATAGCAGTCCGCGCCGACAATCGCATAGCCGTCAGCTTTCGGCGGCAGTCGTCGAAAGGCTTCTCGAAGTTGCACCGGGCGCAAGCGTCAGCCGGCGTGACCTGGGGACCGAACCCTTGCCTCACGCGGTGGCTGATTATGCGGTGGCGCTATCGACGCCGACCACGTTGGCGGCACCTCCGACGGGTTCTCTCGATGTTTCGGAAGCGCTTATCCAGGAAGTCGAAGCAGCTGACGTGATTGTCATCGGAACGCCGATGCACAACTTCGCGATCCCTTCGGCGCTCAAGGCTTGGATCGATCAAATTCTGCGCGTCGGTCGCACAATGAAGTCGACACCCGCTGGGAAGGTGGGAATGCTCTGGGACCGTCCGGTCTTTATCGGTGTCGCCTCCGGAGCCATCTTTAGCGGTGAGCGAGCTAACCAGCCGGACTTTCTCACCCCCTATCTGTCGCTGGCACTCAGCTCCATTGGGCTGAAGACCCAGCAGTTTCTCCCCTTGCAGGCCACCGCGTTCCTGGACTGGAACGAAGCGCCCTTGGCTAGAAAGAAAGCCCTCGCCGCTCTCGACCTCAGTGTGGTGAGGGAGCCTCGAGGCATGCGCAGCGGTCCTGCCGGCCTGTCGAGCATCGGTTGACCCTAACGCGATACGGCGCAGCAAGCCCCTGCACAGCTTCATCTTAACCCCTCCGGCCTGCCGGACTACCAATAACGAGCCTTCAGATGATTTTACCAACCACCATGCTTCCACAGATCGGCGACAGGATCACCGACCATTCAGCGCCGCCAGACGACAGCGCAATTCGAGAATGGATCGGACCGCAGGCATTCGGACATTGGGCCGAACTGCGCAGTTGGATCGACGAGTTCTATCCTGCGGTTTTCGAGCCGGACTGGCTCTACGGTGGCAGGAACCGCGGTTGGTCCTTGCGCTACAAGAAAACCAAGGCGTTCACCACGCTGGTGCCGGAATACAGGCGGTTTTCTGCTGTCGTGGTCATGGGCGGAGCGGAACGAGAGAAGTTTGAGGAGCGGCATTATGTTTGGCGCCCGCACCTGGTCAAGCGCTACGATGAGGCCAAAACATATGTCGACGGGAAATGGCTGACCCTTGCCTTCTCATCGACAGATGATCTGGACGATGTGACTGCGCTTCTAACGATGAAGCGCCCGCCTCCATCGCGCGGTTGAATGTCATCCCGGATTCACGGCGCTGCGGCTCCATCGAACTCGGGCGGCGATCTCTTCGACATCGCACACAAACTCGAGATCACGGTCGGCGCGGAAGAGAACCGCCAGCCTCTTGTGTGCGAGATCGAATAGATTTCCGCGAGAAATTTTGTCTGAAGCAACAAATGTCTGAGGAGATTAATCCCATGAAAGCGATCATAGCAACTGATCAAGCCGCGGGAACGGCCGGCATGAAGCTCGCGGAGCGGCCCGAGCCGCAGGCGGCGATAAACGACGTCATCGTTGAGGTTCATGCGGCGGGATTCGTCCCGACAGAACTGACTTGGCCCTCGACCTGGGTCGACCGGGTTGGCCGCGAGCGAACACCATCGGTCCCCGGGCATGAGCTGGCCGGGGTGGTCACCGCTCTTGGTTATGGCACGACCGGACTGTCGGTGGGGCAGCGGGTGTTCGGCCTCACGGATTGGTATCGCGACGGGACCTTAGGGGAATACGTGGCTGTCGAGGCGCGCAACATCGCGCCGCTGCCAGGCGAAGTCGATTTCGCGGTGGGCGCGAGCTTGCCAATCTCGGGCCTGACCGCATGGCAGGGACTGTTTCAGCACGGCCGCCTTCAGGCTGGCCAGAGCATCCTCGTACACGGTGCCGCCGGCGCAGTTGGCTCGATTGCAGTGCAGCTAGCGCGCGACTTTGGTGCTTATGTTATAGGCACCGGACGCTCCGCCGACCGTCAGAAGGCTCTCGAATTCGGCGCCCAAGAGTTCGTGGATCTTCAAAATGATGTCCTCGAAGACGTCGGTGGCGTCGATCTCGTGTATGATGTCGTTGGCGGCGATATTGGAAAGCGTTCTGCGGGCCTCATACGCGCCGGAGGAACGCTGGTGTCCATTGTTGGGCCAGTCGAGGCGCGGCCCGCCGATGGTCTGGCAATCGACTTCGTCGTTGAATCCAATCGTGCCCAGCTGGACGAAATCGTTCAGCGGGTACGGGACGGACGCCTACGGACGAACATCGGCAACATCTCTACACTCGATAGCGCTATTGCCACCTTTAACTCGACCGAGCGGCGCACTGGGAAGACGATCATCCGCATTCGTCCATGATCGGTATCGATACAATACATCGATCGGCCGGATAGCAAGCGCGGTCCTCGACCTGATCCTTTTCGGCCGGCGCAACAACTCCGGCCGACACACGCTAGCGAGATTTCCAGGGCCGTCCACGGGCGGCCACTGTCCACTTGATGAGCATCGGACCGGCTACCCGCTTTGTCGCACAAAGGTTTTAGCTGCACGAGCGGAACACCGATCGCTACAATGCCATCAGAAGCCAACCTCTTTCTGATGGCGCAGGGCGAGGACCGTCAAATAATTCTCATCGATACGGTAGCGTGCAATCCGCTGTCACCGAATTCCATGAGCCATTCCCGATACTGATCGGGCAGATCTTCAATGAGCGACCCATGTAGGGATGCGCGCCAAGCGCCCGTAGACCTTGGAGAATAAATTCGCCCGCTCGCTTGGCCGCTAACGGGGTCTTCCGTCGCAAGAACTCCCGAAGTCTCTCGAGATCACGAATGGCGGCCGGGGCGAAGACTATTTGTGGCATCCGGGCGCAGCGCGCTGCTCGTCGTCGGCTCCCCACGTCGAAAGCCATTTTTCGACCTCATCGGTTGTCACATGCAGGCCGGTCGCCTGAAATTCATCCCAGGCCTTCAGGGTCTCACTCCGCAGCGCCTCCCGCTTCTCTTCACGTTCCACGTATTGCTCAATCGCTTCGCGCATGATCCAGTGGGACGAACGGCGACGGACTTCGGCCAAGTGTTGGACGCGGCCCTTTAACTCGCCATCGAGCTTCAGCGAGGTAGGTGATGCCATGTCAGCTCCTTAGTCAAAGGTAATACCCGTCGCTACTATAGGTTGCTTCGCTGCTCCTGTCTATAATCTCGCGGCAGGAGTGATTTCGTGAAACGATCGTCCCCGTATTGAAAAGCTTTGCATTTTTTCGCCCGGAGCTTTGGCCGTGCCTTCTTATTCCTTTGGTCCATCTGTGCTTGTACCGGAACGCCAGTCGCTGATGCGGGATCAGACGGCCGTCCGTGTCGGTAGCCGCGCTCTGGAAATTTTGGTGGCTCTGATTGAGCGACCTGGTGAACCGGTGAGCAAGGCTGAGTTGGTGTCGCGGGCCTGGCCGGATACTTTCGTCGAGGAAAGCAATCTCAAGGTGAACGTTGCGGCACTTCGTCGGGTGCTTGGGGACGCCCCCGACGGCACGCAATACATAGCGACGGTGAGCGGCCGCGGCTATCAGTTCGTGTTTCCCGTGGATATTTCCGGGCACAGTGACGCCTCCGTTATCGCGACGTCTGCCCGCAAGCATAACCTGCCGGTTTCAGCGACCCGCTTGGTGGGAAGAGATCCTGCCATTGATGCGATCGGGCATGCCCTTGAGGGCTCACGCCTCGTGACGATCGTAGGCCCGGGCGGCGTTGGCAAGACGAGATTGGCGCTCGCAATCGCTGACCGACTGACCACAGCTTATGAGCATGGCGTCTGGTTCGTTGATCTGGCGACTGTGAACGATGCCACTCTCGTACCGTCGTCGATCGCCACGGCGATCGGATTGAGGGTTCACTCGGCAAATATCAAAGCTGCGATCGCCGCCTTCGCGGCCGACCGGGATTTCATGCTTGTCCTCGACAATTGTGAACATGTTGTCGAAGCGGTGGCTGCTTGCGCAGACGCGATTCTGGCTGCCGCAGCAAGGGTGCGAATTCTCGCGACAAGCCGAGAACCAATACGGGTTCTTGGAGAACAGATCCATCGCCTGCCGCCGCTCGAAACCCCACCGGAGGCGTCCGGACTTTCTGCAGCCGGGGCTTTGGCATTCCCAGCCGTCGAGCTCTTTGTCGAACGCGCGGCTGGAAGTCGCAACGAGTTCAAGCTCAGCGACGAGAACGCATCAATCGTTGCCGAGATCTGCCGCAGGCTCGATGGTCTGGCACTCGCAATCGAACTTGCAGCGCCTCGACTGGAGGCATTCAGTACACGCGAACTCCTCGATATTCTTTCCGATCAATCTCATGTGTTGAGCGATAGGCGCGGCCGTGACTCTCGCCACCATACCTTGGCTGCGACGATGGACTGGAGCTACGGACTGCTCGTCGAGCCTGAACGCGTCCTGCTGCGACGCCTCTCGGTCTTTGCTGGAGCCTTTAGTCTTGAATCCGCTTGCGCCGTTGCGGTCGACAAAGGTCGCCCCCGCTCTGAATGCATTCACGCTGTCGCGAACCTCGTTGCGAAGTCGCTTGTCTCGACGGAGCGAGGAGAGTTCGGGACGCAGTACAGATTGCTCGATACGACACGCAGATATGCGCTGCAGAAACTTGCCGAAAGCGGCGAAAGCGACAGCATGCGTCAACGCCACGCCGAACATCTCCTCGAACTCGCCAAACGCGCGCCTGCCTGTCGACATTATTGCGTGCGTCGAGATCGCCGCGATCGGTTTCGGCGAGCTTGCCGACGCACAGCATCACCTTGAACGCATGATAGCCAGATACATTCCTCCCGTGACTCGCTCGGACACTGCGCGGTTTCAATTGGACCCGCGATCTGCGGCGCGGGGCACCCTTGCAAACGTTACCTGGCTACAGGGACATCCCGACAAGGCGGTTGCCATGGCACAGCGTCAATTGGAAGAAGCGCGCGCCGCGCAACATGCCCTCGCGCTCTGCAATGCCGTGGTCCATACTGCCTGCCCTATCGCGCTGCTGACGGGAGACCTTGTTGCCGCTGAGCGCCTGCTTGTCGCCATCGAAGCTCATGTCGCCGAACACGCCATGACGGTTTGGAGTGCCATGGGCCGCTGCTTGCGCGCAGAGTGGCTCCTGCAAAGCGGCGACGCAGCTGGACTGGCAATCTTGAGAGGCGCGCTTGATGAGCTTCTCGCTGTGGACTTCCGCATGCGGTGCCCATTCTACATCGGCGTTTATGCTGCGGATCTGGGAAAATACGGAGACGTCGAAGCGGGGCGCATGGCAATCGACGAGGCCCTCGCACTTTCGGCTTCGACCGGCGAAATTTGGTGCATGCCTGAACTGTTGCGCATAAAGGCGGATTTGTTGGGCAAGGAGGGCGACCACCGGACGGACAAACCCGCCGAGGCGCTTTATGTGCAAGCAATCGATCTGGCACGCCGGCAGGGCGCACTGTCATGGGAGTTGCGCGCGGCGACGGCTCTGGCCGAGCACTGGCTTCGGACGGATCAAGACGTCAAGGCCGCAGGAGTTTTGGCGCCCGTCTACGGGCGCTTCAACGACGGGTTCGCAACCCGTGATCTTGCTAGAGCTCGCGAGCTCCTCAATGTTTTGAAGGACGTCGGCAGGAGGCGCGCGGCCGCCGTCCCTGTCACTCGGCGCGCAAAGCGTACTCAGTCTGCTCCCGAGCAGTAAGCGATCGCGTACGACCATCCAAAAGCAGAAGCACCGGAGCGATCGCCGCAATGACGGCAAAGATCGTGAAAGCCTCAAGGTAGTGGGTGCCTTCGGCCGCCATGATATGCAATGAGGCCGGTCCGAGGCCCGCGCCAAACGTCAAAGCCATGTAGTTGATGCCGAAGAGCTTACCGAAGCTGCGCATTCCGAAGCGCTTCGCCAGGAGATAACCGATCGCGTCACCTTCCGCTCCGGTGGCAAGGCCGAAAAAGACGGCACTGACATAGACTGGGATGAGACCCTCCGAGCTCAATAAAATGAGGTGACCGACAGCGGGTGACAAAAAGGCCAGGCTGGTCAATGGCACCGGCGGCAATCTGTCGAGCAACGCCCCATAGCCGAGGCGCATGGCGATGAAAGCGAGGCCCACAAGGCTCATGACAAAAGCTGCATTCGCCGGATCGGCCCCGCGATCCGCCAAAACGACAGGAAGTGAAATCGATCCGGCCGCAGCAGCGAAGTAATTGAAAAAGAAGGCGGCCAACATAAGCCAGAAGCTGGCGGTTTCCACCGCCTGGCGAACAGTGTGGCCCTCGCCCCCTGAACCCACGACCTCCCGACGTGCAGGTGGATCGCGAACAACGAAAAGCGCGACAGGTAGCGTAGCCGCCACGGACACCAGACCGGCAGCCACAAAGGCAAAGCGCCAGCCCCACACTGAAATCAGGAATGCGAGGAAGGGAGGAACCGTCGCGATCCCAAGTCCAACGAAGGCAAGCATGGCACCCAATGCGAGACCGCGTCGTGAGGAGAACCATCCGACGATCATATAGGTATAGGGCACGCCGGTCTGCGCGGCGCCCATGAGGCTCGCCACAACGACGGCCACGATGAATGTCTCCAGGCTATTTGGCGCGATTCCCACACCAACAAGGCCGATGGCCATCGACACGGATGAAATAACAAGCACCCGACGCGGACCGAACCGATCCGTTAGTGCACCCACTACAGGCGACATGAGACCGTTTACGATGGCTATCGGTGCGACCACAGCGGCCACCACTGTCCGGTCCCACTGAGTATCCGCGGTGATCGGTACAATGAAAACGCTAAAGCCATAGATCAGCACGATCCCGATGCTGAAATACATCCCCACGCCTGCACCCAACACGATCGCAATCCGTCTGGTTCGCCCCGCCGTCCTGTCCATACCCATATGAGCCTTTGGTTGGTGCCGCTCTCGGAGACCGCAGTCCGCCCACAGGCGTCGATATCGTGCTAACGGGATTGCGGCTCGGTTCACCGAATTTCCCCGATCTTAACCAGCCTCGCAAGCGCATCCGCGTTAGAATTTTCGCAATCACCCCCAACGAACCACGGGAGCTAACGATGTCGCGCACGCAAAAGACTTCTATCCAACCGGACGACCCGGATCGCCGAGCTGTTCTTTGCGCTGCGGGAGGCGTTGCTCTCGGTGGAATTGCCGCCGCCCTCGGCGGTAGCGCCACTGCCTTCGCGGAGGAAACGCCGGCAGCAACCCGCGCCACGGGTTCGCTAGGCGCCCGGCTCCAGGGTGTGCAGCATTTCGGCCTCACCGTACAGAACATGGAACGCGCTTATGAGTTCTACACGGCAGTGCTCGGCGGAACCGAAGTCTTCCGCCACGGCGATTTCCAAGGCGACGCGGTCCAGAACACGCTTTTGGCCGACCAGGAAATTCTCGCCAATCAACTCGGCGTAAATCCACGGACAATCGGCGTTCCCGATCTCAGAGGAGGCACCCAGCGCCTCGACGTGCGGTTCATTCAGTTCGATAATGTCGTAATCGAACTGTTGCAGTATCGCGATGCCGACCAGCCGATGGGCGGCCCGAAGGCTTTCGCCGAACCGCTGGAGCACATGAGCCCGGCCTTCCCGCGAATGATGCACATCTGCTTCCATGTCGGAGACGATGTCGACTTCAACCAGTTCATCGCCGATCTCGAGGCGGAGTCCGCACGACGCGGAATGACGCAGGTACGAGCAAATCGCATCATTCGCGTTTCGACTGAAGAGGAGCGAAAGGCGGCTCCTTTGAGTGCTAACACCAACAAGGTGACTGTCGCGCCATCAGACGGATGGGAACTGATCTATTGCAAAGGCCCCGAGGGGGAACAACTGGAGTTTGTGAAGGCGCTCGGGCCGGTGAAAAAGCGGTTTTCCGACGCGCTGGCAGCGCATCTGCAACTCGCCGCGAAGTAGTCCCAAAACGCATCGACATCACTTCTCAAACCGGTCCTGGCTTTGTCAGCGGCCACTGCGATTGGGCGAGATAGGGAGATATGACATGATCAGAACATTGCGGCTGCAAACCTCGGCTATTCTGCTTGGTGGCCTGCTTGCGGGAACGGTTCTCCAAACGGAAGCGCTCGCACAGGAAGGTCCGGGACAGGGCTATGCCAAAATTGCCAGCGGAGCTTACTCGGTCGTTGCCGAGGTCCGTGCCAAACCGGGCAAGGAGACCGAACTGAGAGCCATCACGCTTCCACTCATCGACCTCGTGCGTAGCGATCCTGCAAACCTCGTCTATTTCCTGCAGGAGAGCCGAGAGACCCCCGGACACTTCATCTTCTACGAGATATTTGCCAACGAAACCGACTTCGAGGCACATAACGCAATGCCTTATGTGAAGGAGTGGTTTGCCAAGCTACCAGAACTCGCCGACGGGGGCGTGAAGGTGATGCGAATGCAAATTCTGGCGCCGGCCAGCGACTAGCAAGCCTGACAAGACCATACGTCGGCGAATGAAGGCAATCGCGGTGCGGGGAAAACACACCCGCCCCGTAGACGCCTCCGCCTACGAGACCGTCAGACCAGGAGTTGCTATATGAGACTCAAAGGCAAGGTTGCATTGGTCACGGGAGCCGCTGGTGGTATTGGCTTCGCCGTGGCGGAACTCTTCGATAACGAGGGCGCCATCGTCGTCGCGGGCGACATCAAGCCGCCCGAGCAACCATACCCCGAAGGGGTTGAAGCGGTGACACTTGATGTCACCAGCGAAGAGCAATGGGCAACCGTCGTTAGCGCGATCCTCCGGAAGCATGGCCGCCTGGACGTGCTGGTAAATAGCGCCGGCATTATCGCTTACGAACCCCTCGACAAGTTGGAAATGAAGGACTGGCTGAAGATGATCGCCGTCGACCAGACCGGCGTCTTCCTCGGCATGCGGGAAGCAGTTCGTGTCATGCGCAAGCAGCAGGCGGGTTCGATCGTCAACATCTCCTCGATATGGGGCAGTGCGGCAGTTGCAGGTGCGCATTCCTACCATGCCGCCAAAGGTGCTGTCCGCAACATGTCCAAAAACGCAGCGATAACGTTCGTATCCGACGGGATCAGGGTCAACTCCGTACATCCGGGCTTCACACATACGCCGCTCACGGACAAGCAAGCGCCAGCACTCAACGATGCCGTCATCGCCATGACTCCGATGAAACGCGGCGCCAAGCCGATCGAGATCGCATATGGCTGTCTCTACTTGGCTTCCGAAGAGGCAAGCTACGTGACCGGCATCGAATTGAATATCGACGGGGGTTATCTCGCCCAGTAGCGCGAGGGGAAATGAGGATCATAAAAGGCCCCTGTCTTGCAAGCCGCTCCGGGCGGTCGGCAATCGCGGCACCGCGTAGGATCGCTCACGAGACGGCTGCAGCACATCTTTTCGGAGCTAAGCGTCATTTAACAATCGTGATGCCTTCTCAGCAGTAAGGTTCTCGGTAGCGGCACCCTTGATCGGCTGCTGCAATTCCAAATGAAACAGACCGCGTCGAGACGAGGCAGTCACCTTAAATCAACGGAGGCCAAATGCTCAGTAAAGCCTTTGAAGCCCAATGCGCCGCTGTAAACGTTCACTGTACCGACCAGCGACAACGGCAGAAAGCCGGCCTCACTCTCTTCGCTCTTGCGCTCGGAAGCTTCTGTATTGGCACATCCGAATTCGCGAGTATGGGAATTCTGCAGCTGTTCTCGGCGAGTTTGCAGATCGATCTGCCGGCCGCCACGAACGCGATAACAGCATACGCATTCGGTGTCGTGATCGGTGCGCCCCTCGTCACGCTGGCCGCGGCTCATCTTAACCGCAGAACTTTGCTTCTGTTGCTTATGACTGTCTTCGTGTGCGGAAACATCCTCTCAGCCTTGGCGACAGGCCTCGGCACGCTTGCGGTGGCTCGCTTTATCAGTGGCGTGCCCCAAGGCGCCTACTTCGGGGCGGGTGCGGTCGTGGCATCATATATTGTCGGCCCGGGACATGGTGGGAAAGCGTTCGCCCTCGTGATGAGCGGCCTGACGATTGCCACGATCGTCGGATCACCACTCGCCACCTTCCTCGGCCAAAACCTGGGATGGAGGAATACCTACTTTGCCGTTGCAGCTCTCGGCGTGGCGTCCGCCGCTGCGTTGTGGCTATGGCTCCCCAGGACGAATGCCTTGAATGGCGGTTCAATCGTCCGAGAGCTAAGTTCGCTCGGCAAACCGGCGGTCTGGTGGATGATGCTGGTGGCAGCGCTTGGCGTATCGAGCATCTTTGCCGTCTATACTTTCATCGGCCCTTTCGTGACCGATGTCGTTTCCATGAGCCCGGGATGGATCCCGATCGCTCTCGCCCTGTTCGGGATCGGCATGACGGCAGGAAACCTTCTTGGCGGCAGAATTGCTGACCTGCACCCGGCACGCGGCATCGTGGTGGGCTTCGGGAGCGCCGTCATCGTACTCGCGATCGTTGCCAGCTTCGGCTCCAACGCCCCCACGCTTTTCGTCGGGCTTTTCTGCGTTGGGGCAACCATGATGACAGCAATACCCACGATCCAGGTCCGCCTTACGCGACTTGCGCCGGAAGCCCCAACTTTGATGGGTGCCATGAACCTGGCCGCTCTCAACGTCGCAAATGCCATCGGCGCCTGGGCGGGCGGGCTGGCCATCGGCAGCGGCCTGGGTTTGCTCTCTGCGGTATGGGCAGGGTTTTGCCTCACCCTTCTGGGACTTGGCGCATTCGCACTTGTCCTGCGCGGCAGTCCGCACATGGCTCCCGCGCAATGAGCAGTGACATTCAAGCAAGCACAAGGCTCGTCAGCAGCACCCACGACGAGCATGAGTGCCATCGTCTACCCCTTGGTGTTGGATTTTCGTTGCCCTGGTGAGTAGATCTCCGTGAACCGCTCTCCTGTCGCGTGGACCGACCCCCATTGTTATCGAAACCTCGGAAGTCTCAAGAATGATCGGGGCTAAAGACTGAAGCGACATTCTCACGCGCTAACGCCACAAGGCCGATATTGGAACAGCGGACAAACGTTCTCCGAAAGGGATCACCATCTGGTGGTCATACAAGACCATGCCCGAAACAAACCGTTCTCCGGATGCTTCGGCCAGAATTCGCAATCCCGAAAAATCGGAATTCGAGACGGATGCTGCCGCTTTTATCTCGATACCGACGATCCGCCCTCTTGTATCTTCGATGACGACATCGACTTCGTTCTGCTGCTTGTCACGAAAATGCGAAAACTCGAGGCGGGTTTGCGCGCCGCTGGCGAGTTTAAGGATCTCTCCAAAAACGAGAGTCTCCAGCAACGCCCCGAACTGACCCCTGTCGTCGCGAAGGCGGTCGAGAGAGAGGTCGCGAAGGGATGCGAGAAGGCCGGAATCGAGGAAATGTATTTTCGGTGTCTTCGTCAGACGTTTCAGTTTGTTGGAAAACCAGGGTTGTACGGTTCGAGCGAGGAAAAGGCTCTCGAAGATGCCGACATATTTTTGCGTTGTGATGTGGTTCATCCCAATGGCCGCGCCAATTCTGGAATAGTTCACGAGCTGTCCCGAACGCTCTGCCAGAATGCGTAGCAGGCGCGGCATTTGAGCGATCTGCTCGATTTGCGCGACATCGCGAACGTCGCGTTGAACGATCGCCTGGATATAATCCGCATACCAGTCCTGTCTGCGGCTCAAGGTTTTGCGGCCCAGTGCCTCGGGATATCCACGCTTTCCTTGATGGCCAACAACAGCTCGGGCGCGCGCTGAATTTCATCGATGATGGCGCGATCCATACCTCTTACAAAACCAACTGGATCCTGTCGCGCTGCGTCCAGGGTCGTTGCATTGTCCAGCGTGTAATACTCCATCCCCTCGTTGGCCATCTTCTTGGCCAACGTCGTTTTTCCTGATTGTCTGGGACCGACGATCAGTCAACGAGCCTTGGGTACAGCGCCACAGCTTCATTCCTTTGATGACTGTTTGAAACTAGGGCTATGACCGATTGAAAGTCAAGGAATGACCATTTGAAATCTGTATGGCGACTGATTGAAAGGATAGGCGCTCGACGCAAGCGAGGACAGGACGTTAAAAGTCTCGGCGACCTTGTAGGCGCTATAGTGTTGCAGCATCACGCCGCCCGAGCCGATACGGATCGAGCACGTGCGTGCAAGTAGATAGGCGATCAGCGCCTCGGGTGCGGAACTCGCCAGGTTGGTCATGCTATGATGCTCGGCGACCCAGAAGCGGTGATAACCGAATTCCTCGACCGCAATGGCCAGCTTGACGGCCGCCACAAGCGCATCCGCCGCGGTCGCACCAGCTTCGACCGGGGCCTTGTCCAGCAAGCTGAGAAGATAGGTCATCACATCGGCTCACAAATAAGTAGATATTTAGCTCGATAGGAAACCGCTTTCTCTTTGGAGTTGAAAGAAAGGAAAAAAGCACCGTGCGGCTGAGGTGGGATGACGCTACCGTCAGGCAGGTATGAACGATCTTGATTATGGAGTGAATTCGATGCCCGAAGCCTTGGAGAATGTAAGGGTAACGCTGGCATCAAGGCCCAAAGGGCTGCCGTCGCCTGAGAACTTCCGAACCGAGCGCGGCCCCCTGCCGACGGCCGCAGAAGGTGAGGTCCTTCTGCAGGTTCTTTATCTATCACTCGATCCCTATATGCGCGGACGCATGGATGACGCGAAATCTTATGCTCCGCCAGTTGCTATCGGCGGGGTCATGGAAGGCGGCACGGTTGCCCGCGTCATCGGCAGCCGCAACAGCAATTTTGCGCCGGGCGACATCGTCCTGTCCCATTCGGGCTGGCAGACCTACGCTACATCGAGCGGCGACGGGCTGAGAAGGCTTGACGCCACGCAGGCACCCCTGACCGCGGCGCTCGGCGTGCTCGGCATGCCAGGCTTCACCGCCTATGCCGGACTTCGCAATATCGGCAGGCCAAAGCCCGGCGAGACCGTTGTTGTCGCCGCAGCAAGCGGCGCCGTCGGATCGGTTGTCGGCCAGATTGCGAAAATTGAAGGTGCAAGGGCTGTCGGCATTGCCGGCGGCCCTGAGAAATGCGCATTCGTCCGCGACGAACTAGGCTTCGATGTTGCAATCGATCACCGCGCCAAGGATTTCAACGCCCAACTCGCGTTAGCCTGCCCCGATGGGATTGACGTCTATTTCGAGAATGTCGGCGGCCCCGTTGCCGAAGCGGTCTTTCCGCTTCTCAATGATTTCGCACGCATACCCGTCTGTGGCCTGATTGCCCACTATAACAACGAACCGGCGGAAGGCGTCGATCGCCTCCCCGGCTTCATGCGAGCCGTGCTTCGCAAGAGCCTGACGGTGCGTGGCTTCATTCAGCGCGAATTCGCGGACCAGCGGCCCGATTTTCTGAGCCAGGCGTCGGCATGGCTGGCCGACGGCCGCCTGAAATTCCGCGAGGACATCGTCGATGGCCTGGAGAATGCCCCCGAGGCCTTCATCGGCCTGCTGCAGGGCAAGAATTTCGGGAAGCTGATTGTACGTGTCAGCGAATAACATCAAAAGTTGAGATGCCCCCTTCATTGTCACCGGCTGTTGCCGACAGGATGGCCAAAAGGAGGAGCTTCCTCTATTGTGTTGGGCGTCGCCACTACCTTTGCATTGACCTGAAACATCGCTCTCGTTGCAAAAAGGGCCCCGGCAGCCAACACCATCGTACAATAGACCCTATTTCATAATCGGCGCATCCTGGTTGCGGGAGCGGCAGTCGCTGGCAATATTCCACGGCGGGCAGCGTCGAAAGATCCGGAGCCCAGGCGCGAGACAGGAACCAGAACTGTGATCGCAAATGGCACAGCATGCTCATGCAATTCGCTTCGCCGGCTCGGAATTGGGCCACAGCCGCCATGTCTGCGCCTTCTTCAACAGCGAGGATGAGGCCTACAAGGTGCTTATACCGTTCATCGTCGATGGGTTCGAATGCGGGCATAAGGCCGTTCATCTGGTCAATCCCGGCCAGCGGCCCGCACACCTCGACAGGCTCCGCTGTGAAGGGATCGACACCGAAGAAGCGGAGGCCGTCGGTCAGCTCGACATTCGAACGAATGCCGATGTCTATCTCAGCGATGGTCGCTTCGATTCCGACAGGATGCTTGCGGTCTTCGAGAAGCTGGCGAGCGGTCACTCGGACAACGGCTATCCGCTAAGCCGGATCATATGCCAGATGGACTGGGCCGGCGACGGGCGATCCGATATTGCGGATCTGATATCCTTCGAAGCGCGCGTGAACGACGTCTGGAGCCAGCACGACGACGTTGTCATTTGCATTTATGATCTTGCAAAGTTTGGCGGCGAAACTGTCGTCGATGTTCTCCGCACGCATCCGATGGTTGTCGTCGGCGGCGTCCTCCAGGAGAATCCATTCTATGTCGCCCCGGCGCAGTTCCTGGAAGAATTGCGGGAGCGGCGTGCGAGGAGGAGCGAGGCTCGCGACCGCGGTGAGAACCATGGTTGATCTCGCCAAGAGTGCCGCACCACGTGATGATTGGCGTCGCCGATGCATGAGCGACCTGATCACGCTCGTTGCCTTGCCAGCGATGTGGTCGGGTGGCGATCTTTTTCAGATCGGCAATATCCTCCTCGACGCCCTTCAGGCGATGCTGGATGTCGACCTGCTCTATCTTCGGCTGATGCTGCCAGATGACCCAGCACTCGTGGAACTGGCCAGACTGCCGACTTCCGATGTCGCTATCAACGCTCAGGAGGTTGGAGCGTCCCTCGATTCCGCACTTGGACCTCTTTCGGCCTGGCCGGCTTCCGCCAACCTGTCGCTCGGGCGAGGTCTGATGGTCATTGCGCATGCGCAGGTGGGATTGGGAGGTGCTGCCGGCGTTCTGGTCGCGGGGTGCCATGGCAGGCTTCTGTCGCAAGAGGAGCGCCTTGTACTCAACGTCGGCGCCAATCAAGCCGCACTTGCGGTCAATGAGGCGGCGCGGCATGTCGGTCAGGCAAAATTGGCAGCAATGCTTGAGAAGCGAATCGCCGAGCGGACGATGGAGCTCGCCACTGCCAACGTGGCCCTGAAGAAGGAAATCGCCGAACGTGAGCAGACGGAGGAAGCGCTCCGCAAAAGCGAACGCACTGCTCGCCGTCTTGTCGACAGCATGCCGGGTATGGTCGCGATCCTTTCCAGTGAGGGAGTAGTCGAGGCCGTGAACGCACGGCTCACCCGATACTGCGGCGTTAGTCTTGAAGAGTTTCGAAACTGGCAACATGCTGACATCATACATCTCGACGATCTGCCGACAGCGATAAGGATCTTCAACGAGGCAATCTCAGCCGAACAGAATTTTGATCTGGAGGTGCGCGTAAAGGGTAGTGCCGGGGACTATCGATGGTTCCAGGTTCATGGCGTTCCCTTCCCGGACCCCTCGACCGCGCCATGGTACGTGTTCCTGACGGATATCGATGATCGGAGGCGTGCCGAGGCCGCCAGGGCGGCCAACGAGCAGAAACTCCAGGAGATCGTAGACGCCATTCCCGTCATGGCCTGGGCCGCGGCACCGAGCGGAGAGGTGGAATATCTGAACGAACCCTGGCTTGAGTTTGCCGGGATCGCGGCAGATGAGGCCGACCACTGGTGGGCAGCTGTTCACCCGGACGATGTCGCCTGCCTTCTCAAGACGTGGGAGGAGGTGCTGCACGCGGGCGTTCCCGGCGAAGCAGAGGCCCGCATCCGCCGTCGCGATGGCGAATACAGGTGGTTCCTGATCCGGTCCAACCCGGTCTTCGCCGAAGATGGGTCGGTGGCACGATGGTATGGAACGAATACCGACATCGACGACAGGAAGAAGGCCGAGGACAAGCTTCGTCACAGCGAAATGCTGCTGGCGGAAGGCGAGCGGATGAGCCACACCGGTACCTTCTGCTGGCAGCTAGCAACCGATGAGGTCATTTTCTCCGACGAACTCAGCCGCATCTTCGGCTTCGAGAAGGACGCCGTCATAACCATGGAAGCGGTGGCGACGCGGGTTCACCCTGACGACAGAGAGGTTCTCGCACGCCGGCGCGACGAAATTCGCGCTGGCGCTTACAATCCAGAGTATGAGGCCAGGATCATTTCGGGCGACGGGTCCGTCCGCTATCTAAGGGTCGTTGCGCGCAGTCTCGAGTATCCCGATGGCCATGTGGAATGCATCGGCGCCGGCCAGGACATCACGGAGCGACGTCTTGCCGAAGAAGCCCGCGACCGATTCAGGGCCGAACTTTCGCAGATCACACGGGTGATGAGCCTCGGAATGATGACGGCCTCGATAGCCCACGAAGTGAACCAGCCGCTTTCGGGGATCATCACGAACGCCGGCACGTCTCTTCGAATGCTCGCCGCGACACCACCGAATGTCGAGGGCGCTCTGGAAGCGGCACGCCGGACTATCAGGGATGGACAGCGCGCATCCGAAGTGGTCGGGAAGGTCCGGGCACTGTTCAGGAAGCAGCCCGCAACGCTCGAACCGCTTGACCTCAATGATGCCGCACGCGAGGTTGTTGGCTTGATCGGGAGCGACCTGCAAAGGAACAGGATCGCACTGCGGTTGGACCTTTCAGATCAACTGCCGGGGGTAGATGGGGACCGGGTTCAGCTTCAGCAGGTCATCATGAACCTGTTCCGCAACGCGATCGACGCAATCGGCGAGCTCGCGCACCAGCCTCGGGAAATCGCTTTGCGAACGGCGATCACAACAGAGGGGCTGGTCGAGCTCGCGGTCCGGGACACAGGTTCGGGTATCGCGACTGATATCGAACAGCTCTTCACGGCATTCCACACGACCAAGAGCGACGGCATGGGCATCGGCCTGTCGGTCAGCCGCTCGATCGTCGAAGCGCACAACGGTCAAATGTACGCGTCATCCAACGAAAAAGCCGGAGCGACCTTCGGCTTCCGACTTCCCTCGAATTCGGCGCCACAAATCCAGGCGACGGGCCTTGGTCAAGCGAGGACGCGGCGATGAAGAAGGAGCCAGTCGTTTGCATTCTTGACGAGGATGTTTCGATACGGGAACCACCGCTCCATCTGATCCGGTCGCACGGATTTGATGTCGATTCATTCTTGGAGATGAAGCACACCGATTGCATGAACCTCGGCGTCGGAACGCGGGCGGCCCGCACCGCAGGCTCACACGCAATGGGCAGGTTTTACCGGCCATGCTCAGTACAGCAAGGCGGCGAAGGGATGCTCCGACTGCTCCTTGCCGAGGGCGGTCGAATGTATCGGCGCGCGTTTTGACGGTTCTGAGCGAAGGCTTGCGTGATTTGCTTGTCAGATGACACTGAGCGAAGTCAGAAGGAGAAAGCTATGTACAGTACCATCGCGGCCGCACATCAGCGGGCAAAGACGCAGATCCAGGCTCTGGAGAGATCCGTTGTGTTTGTCGTCGATGACGATGTGTCCGTCCGGGAATCCCTGGAACTTCTCATCGCATCCGCAGGATGGCAGCCGCTGCTTTTCGCTTCCGCGAAGGACTTCCTTTCACATGCGCGACCCGCTGGGCCGAGCTGCCTCGTGCTTGATGTCAACATGCCGGGCTTGAATGGTCTCGACCTTCAGAGCCTTTTGACCGCGGATGGAAGGAGGATACCGATCATCTTCGTAACCGGCTTCGGCGACGTGCCGACCACTGTGCGCGCAATGAAGGCCGGCGCATTCGAATTCCTGACCAAGCCAATCGACACCGCTGCGCTATTGCATGCCATAAGAAGTGCCATGCAACGCAGTGCAGCACTCACGCGCGAAGATAGCGAGCTGGCCGCCCTTCGATCCTGCTATCAAATGCTGAGCCCCCGGGAGCGCGAGGTCATGTTCTTCGTCGTCCACGGCCTCCTGAACAAGCAGGTGGCTTTCGAACTTGGGATCAGCGAAATAACCGTTAAGGCGCATCGCGGTCAGTTGATGCGCAAAATGAATGCTCGTTCTCTGCCCGAGCTTGTCACCATGTTTGCGCGCCTCCGGCTCGGCGATCAGGTAGTCATGCATTGAGGACCACGGCAAAGGTTTATCCTTTGCGCCAGACCAGCATCCGATAGTATCGGAGACACCTTGGCACAATAGCCTGAGGTCCCATTTCGGGAGATGCTTCCATGGGAGCAAGGATTGAAGCCTCGGTGCGTCCCAGGAGATCGGTGCCGGACTGGTGAAGGCATTTCTCGACAAGGGCTGGAACGTCGTCGGGACATCAAGGCGCGTCAGCAAGCCAGGTAATCCGATCGGACAACCCGTCTCGAGCTCGTCGACGGCGATGTCAGCGATCCGGCGACGGCCGAGCTGGTAGCTGGCTGGGCTGTGGATCGGTTCGGTTCCATCGAACGCTCTCGCCAATAACGCAGCGATATTCACGAAGATGTTCCCCCCACCATGCGGCCTCCCGAAATCGGTCCTGTACCACATCGCTGGCGGTATAGCGTGTCTGATAGCCACGCCGGGGACTGTTCCTGAATCGTGCAAACGACAAGAAGGGCCAGCGGACCGATACCTTGGTACAATGTACTGGAGGTTGAACAACTCCTAGATTCAATCGTGTTCCGGCGGTGGTTCCGACCGGTTGACAGATATACCGTGTGGTGGCCGCAACGGAGTTGGCCATGGAAAACGTTCGTCCATTGGTTTCGGTCGTTGACGATGATGTGTCGGTTCGCGAGTCCCTGCCCGCGCTTATTCAATCATTTGGCCTCGACAGCATCGCCTTCGCGTCGGCGGAGGAGTTTCTCGCTTCGGGCGCCCTTGCGACGACGAGCTGCCTGCTTCTCGACGTCGTTATGACGGGGATGTCTGGGACGGATCTGCAGTGCGAGCTCCTACGTCGCAACAGCCCGGTCCCCATCGTCTTTATAACCGCGAACCATGACGAGAACCAGCGGTCAAGGCTCCTTGCAAAAGGCGCATCCGATTGTCTTTTCAAACCTTTCTTCGACGACGCCCTCGAAAAGGCCGTCCTTCGAGCACTCGCAGAACGCAGCGGATGACGCGCCGGGCTTGACATCACGGATGTTCACCACCGGCCCCAGACGCGATCCCGTGGCGTCTGGGGCGTCGTCGTCAAAAGCGCCTGTCCACCGTTCTTCGGTGGCATACCACCTCGACGATCAGGGCTCGGAGCCCCAGACAGCCGCGGTCAACTGCGGCTGAAGGTGTGATCGCCGCGATGCCCCGGCAGGCGAGCGGTGATCTCCTCGTCGGTCCAGCCGTTGTCACGAAGCACGACGACGCCTTCACCGTCGCCTTGCTAACCGCACTGGTTGCACTCTGTCGGGTCGCCGAAAACCGGTGAGCTAATCGTCGGCCAGAGTTTGTGCGATGGATCTGCCATAGGGAAAGAACATATCCTTACGCCCTTCCTGCCAAGCGGACCGCAACTCCGGTTGCGTGATGTCCCAGTCGGGCCAGGATTTCTTGCAGACCTCGCGCAGATCCTGGCGAAGTTCCTCAACTGTCGGGCGGCCAAAGAACCAATAGCCATTGTAGAGTTTGTAGACGACCAGACCGGGTTCGAGGACAATGACATGGGGGATCATCGGATTATGAACCGGGTCCGTGTATTCCGCGATTTCAAGATCCTGCTGGATCGTCCGTCTCGGATCCGACAGAAATGGCCAATGCGCCCCGACGCCGCTGCGGAACTCGTGTGTTTCGGCAATGGTGTCGGTGCTGATCGTCACCAGCCTGCAATACCCGACCTCCATTTCTCGATAGAGCTGCAGCAACCCCTCATGCTGACGTCGATCCTTGGGACAGAAGCTGCCTCGGCTGAGAACCAGCACCATGGGATAGATGGCCTGCAACTCCGAGAGTTTTCGACGCTTGCCGGTGTGATCGCTGAGTTCGTAGTCTGGAAAAACCGCTCCCGAAACGATGTCTGATCTCATGTCCAATTCCTTCGTTTGTGCGACCCCTGGCCGCTATAGGTCTATGACGAGGTCACCTGCCGGTTGCGAGCAGCAAAGCAGCAGATTGCCATCCGCAGCTCCATCGATCGGGTTCGGTTGATAGGTAACCAAGCCCGAGATCAATCCGGTCTCGCAGGTGTGGCAGACGCCGGTTCGGCAGGACCAGCGAGCCGGCACATCGCATGCCTCAGCCAAGTCGAGCAGGCTGTGCATGCTCGGGTTCCAACGCACGGCCAATCCGCTGCGAGCGAACGAGACCAATCCTCCGGAGCCGGGCTCGCCAGCCGGCTGATGCGGTGGCTGTCGCGGCGAAGTTGCGATTCCTGGCGTTATGGATGAACCGGAGCCAAACATCTCGGTGTGGATGCGATGGCGCGCAACTCCGACGCCAGCAAGTCCTTCCGTGAGGTCGCTCATGAACTTCGCAGGTCCGCAGAGGTAGAAATCGCTCTCGATCGGAAGGCCAAGCGTCTTGAGGATTGCCGTGTCCAGGTGGCCTGTCGAGTCATAGTCAGTGCCCTGTCGGTCGCCTGGCGCGGGCGCGCTGTAGCAGGTGTGGCCATGGGCATTCGGGAGCGATCGAAGGAGCTCGCGTACTTCCTGTGCAAATGGATGCTCCAGGCTGCTGCGCGTTCCATAGAGCCACCAGATCTCCCGCGAAGAATTCTCAGCCGCGAGAGCATGAAGCATGCCGAGAACTGGCGTCATCCCTATCCCCGCGCTCAGGAATGCCACAGGTCCGTCGCCGCGGATCAATGTGAAGCTGCCGCGCGGCGCGCTCACCTCCACGAGATCACCCTCGTTCAGTTCTTCGCTTACGAATCTGCCGGCAGCACCGTGCGGCTCCCGCTTGATGGTTACCCTGAAACACTGGCCGTCCGCGCGGCCTGACAGTGAATAGCTTCGAAGTAGGAGCGGAGCCGAGCGTGGCTGCAGCCGGAGCACGATGAATTGCCCTGGCAGGTAGTTCTCCAGCAACCTCCCGTCCAACGGCTGGAGTTCAAGCGAGGTGACGTGATTAACCACCGGCGTCTTGCGAGCAACGCGGAACTCGCGGAAGCCACCCCACGCCGGGCGCGTCTCGATCACGCCCGTCAGGCCAGCATTTCCCGTCACCTTCGCGCCCTCGGCCGATTGTGTGAGCAAAGCCTGGAACGAATGGCGCCAACCATCGCTCAACGCCGGATTGCGCAGCGCCCGTTCCAATCGGTCGCGGCGATGGCCAGGCTTGTAGAGCAGCGCGTTGATCTCCGAGACGCTCATGCCGCCCTCTCCGGATGCGGTCTTGATGATAGCGTCGTCCGCTTGGACATACCCCTCCTCAAGAACGCGAAAATAGAAGCCCGGTCTGTCATGCAACACCAACAGAGCCGCCATTTCGGGCACGTCCATGCGAATGCCGAGCCGATAACACGTGACACGGGGCTGCGTCACCTCGAACAGCGCCCCACCGATGCGATAGCGGTCACCGATGCAGACCTCGGCGTCGGCAAGCCCGTCCACCGTAAAGTTTTCTCCGAACTGCCCATAGACAAAGTCGCTTCGGCCCAAGTGCCTTTCCCAGTACCGGTAGGAGTCTATCTGGTAGACGAACACCGCGCGTTGCTTGCCACCATGTCCGGCCCGGTCCGCCTGCCGATCGCCGTCGATGTTCAATGTCCGCGCCATGCGTGGACCCTCGACCGAGCTCTTCCAAATCGCCGTCTTGACGATCCTGTTTTGCCATTCGACGTCGCGGGGCAACCCGACGTTGACGGAAAGAAGGCGAGCCATAAGACATACTCCCCATGCCAATGCCGCTTGGTCGAGGATCCAAGGCTTCTGATCCGCAAGCGGACATGTTGCCCGGTCCCGTGACAAGAAAACATCCGAACGGACACGCATTCCATTATACGAAGGTGTGGCCGATACCTTGGTTGAATGGCGGGTCGATGACGGGCCTGCTTTCATGGCGGGTCGGCGCCGCCCGGTCATCAATAGACGAATACCTGGGCAAGCGTATTTTCATAGGGCTAAAGCAATGTCCGATACTTGAAGCAGTATGCAAAAACGGACAAACTGGACCCATACGCTGCCAGACGCACCCTTCGGACTTGAGCTCAATCAAAATCGCGGGTGTGCTGCCGCGGCGGCTACCGACACCATGATCGCCGAACCCCCAATACATTACAATCATACGGAAGTATCGAAGCAGACCCCTCCGCTTGGGTGTCGAGTGCTCCCAAACCCATGTGGATCCCGCATCTAGTGCAGTTTAGGAATGTCGAGAGTGGACTGATCCCCGACAGCCGTTGGCTACCTGGGACAACGCGACCCGCAGCCGCTCGGTGTGTCTATTGGATACTTGCCTCCGACCACCTCGCGCGGGCGCGTTCCACGATTTCACCTTCGGAACGTGCCCCTTCCTGAAACAAGGCGATCACCATAGCAGCGACCTCGACCCTTGCCCTGCGGTCGCGCTCAATTCCGTTCTCGCGACAGATGCTCTTGAGAGCATGCTTGATGAATGAGAAGTCCAGGTAATATGGAGGAATATTGCGGGCGTCGAATGGCGCACCTCGCAGAAGGATGCTGCTCTGAACCGGAGCGCCTGCCCCGAGGTATTCTTTGTTCACAGCCGTCTTTCGCAAATCAGCCTCCGTGTCATTCGATAGAGCCGTTAACTGCTAGGATCGAATAAGCGTAGCAGATTTAGTCTTTGCTAATAAATCGCGTGACCGACGTTATCTACAGTTTTTTGGGAGGGGCCGGCTGATTGGCAGTGGGCGGTGCTTGGGGACGTCAAGCCCGCGGGTCTTCGGCAGCAAGCGGTCGTCTAAGCACAGCCTTGCTCAACGATACTGGGTTCTACTAACGTTGCGCGGTATGTATGCCAGGGAGAAATCATCATGCGCCTGACAATAGCAATCAGCCTCGTAGTCCTGGTGCCCTTGGCCGCGTTCGCCAAATCGCCATCCGATATCGCCGACCTCGTGGGCTCGCGAGCCGCTGGCGCCGAGAGCGAAATGCAGGCGCGGGGCTATGTTGACGTGGGCGGCAACAATACCTGGTGGAACGCCGACAAGAAGCAGTGCGTCAAGGTTCGCGTCTCTCAGGGGCGTTATGCATCGATATCGCAGATTAAGGCATCGTCATGCGGCCAGAAGGCCACAGGCGCCGTGAAATGCCCGCCCGATCTGTCCCAAGCCGACCTCTACAAATATCCCGGTTGCAGCCTGTAGCGCGTGGCGGACTCTAGGAGTCTGGAGTTCAGGTCATGCGCAAATGGGAGTGGGACTCTGAACAACGTTGGGACGCTGATTGCGGGACGCGATATACGATGGTTAACACTCCCTGCGAGCTCGCATCGACCGAGTGGCGATGCCGCGAACCGGAATGGCTTTGCAGCGCACGCGAATGAGAGCTGCGCACTGGTGCATTCCAAGGACCAGTGAAACCCGGAGGTCCTGCCCGATTTCGGTTGAGTGTAGCGTCGGAATTGAACCGGCGTCACGCGATCAACCCAACTTAAGTCCCTGAAAATCAAACATTCTGGCGTAGGTTCTGTGCAATATCGCGAACCTCTGTGGTAAGGTATCGCGCAATCCTGGCAGGCGCAGCGTCAGGAGAACGAGTTTATTGGTACCATGGCGACCGGGCTTTGACGTTCTCGCGCGTGCCGCGAGCTAACGCTCCGAGCATTTGGTAGGGCTTGGACCGCAAGACAAGCACGATTCTGCGCCGGTCGGAGAAAATGACGGATCAAACAGCGGTGTGGTTCACCCCTTCGAACCAATCGAACTGTCGGACGTTCAACGAGATCATTAGTCGTAACCTCGAAAAGATACTCACTCCCATCAGGACTGCCCGGTGACCTATCCGCAACTCCGATCCGAAGACCCGGAACTGGCGATTGAGACACGAAGCGGGTTACCCGCTTTGGTTTTGGCAGCGCTTGGTGTCGTTTACGGCGATATCGGGACCAGTCCGCTCTATGCGTTTCGCGAGGCTCTGCATGCGACAGCAGGATCGGGATCGCACCGGGAGAACGTGCTCGGCATTCTTTCGCTGATTGTATGGGCTCTGACGATCGTCGTCACGGTGAAGTACGTAACGTTCGTTCTGAGGGCCGACAATCGAGGCGAAGGCGGGACGCTCTCCTTAATGACGCTTGCACGCCAGAGTTTCGCTGGGAAGCCAGCATGGATCCTCGTTCTGGGCGTCGCAGGCGCTTCCCTGTTTCTCGGCGACGCGATCATAACGCCTGCAATCTCCGTGTTGTCCGCCGTCGAAGGAATCCAGGTCGTGGCCCCCGGGCTCTCCGGATGGATCGTGCCGATCACCGTCACCATCATTGCCGTGCTGTTCTTCGTACAGCGCTTCGGGACAGGCGGAGTTGCATCGGTGTTCGGCCCCATCATGGCAGTCTGGTTTCTGATTCTAGGAATAAGCGGCGGCATCCATATTCTCGACGACTTAGAAATCTTCAGCGCCATCAACCCGCTTCATGGCATTCTATATGCCTCGAGCAATGTCGGGCACGCGATCGCTGTCCTAGGAGCAGTGTTTCTTGCGGTCACAGGGGCGGAGGCGCTCTATGTGGACCTGGGCCATTTCGGCCGACGGCCGATCGTGACGGCATGGTTTTTTCTCGTCTTCCCCAGCCTGCTTCTGAACTACTTCGGACAGGGCGCGTTCGTGCTTGCAAACCCGGATATGACGAAACATCCCTTTTTTGACATGCATCCGGAATGGGCGCGGGTGCCGATCGTGTGTATGGCAACCGCGGCCACGGTCATTGCGAGCCAAGCAGTTATCTCGGGGGCATATTCCCTTGTTCGTCAGGCAATGCACCTCAATGTGCTACCGCGTCTCCAGATCCTGCACACCTCGGAAACACACTCCGGTCAGATCTTCATGCCGCAAGTGAACGCGTTCCTTTTCGTATTCGTCGTAGCACTCGTTCTGTATTTCAGGAGTTCGAGCGGACTTTCCGCCGCATACGGTATCGCGGTTACCGGCGAGATGCTCATCACCAGCGTGCTGCTCTTCGTCGTGATGAAGCACATCTGGAGATGGACGACCGCGACCACTGCAGCCGTCATCGTCCCGCTCTTTCTCATTGACGCCGGGTTCTTCGTCGCAAATATCGCCAAGTTTCCTGAGGGAGGATGGGTTCCGGTCACTGTGGCATGCACCATGGGCCTTATCATGCAGACGTGGATGGCGGGACGCCGACTGTTGGCCGCCCGCACGCGTGCCGATGAAGTTCCGCTCGAGGGTATCATCCACAGGCTTGCCAAGCGGCCGCCTCCCACTGTGCACGGAACGGCCGTCTTTCTGACGAGCGACGTCGAAGGCGCGCCCACGGCGTTGCTGCACAGCCTGAAGCACTACAAGGTCCTCCATGAGCACAATGTCATCCTCAGCGTCGTCACCGCGACGGAGCCGTTCGTGCCTGACGAAGAGAAGATCTTTCTCGAGAGTTTCAGTCCTCTGTTCAGCCGACTGGTGATTACGTTCGGATACATGGAGACGCCTAACATTCCGCGCGCCTTGGTGCTTGTGCGTAAGCTCGGACTGAAGTTCGATATCATGTCGACGTCGTTCTTCCTGTCACGCCGGACCATCCTTCCTTCGAAGAAGGGCGGAATGCCCTTCTGGCAGGATCGGCTGTTCATCGTTCTCGCGCAGAACGCAGGCAACGCCACCGATTACTTCGGCCTTCCCAGTGGCAGAGTAGTGGAACTCGGGCTTCAAACTGTCATCTGACTGTTTGTTGACTGCGACGATGTCGGCGCCTGCTGGCGGAACCGCGAAGACAGCCGTTGCGTTTTCGCTGCGGAGGACGTGCTCGATGTCAAAACATGGCGAGATTTCAAAAGACGAGGTATCTGAACTCGAGTTGGCGCAACAGGTTTCGTCCGAAGCTCACGAGGGGCAGATGGACAAGACCGGCAATCCGTACATCAGCCACTGCGAGCGAGTGGCTGATCGCGTCGAAAGTGCAAAAGAAAAGACAGTCGCTTTCCTTCACGATATCGTGGAGAAGTGCGACGGGTGGAACCTCGAACGTGTTCAACAATTGGGCTTCAGCAATGGCGTCATTGATGCGGTGAACGCTCTGACCCGCCGCAAAGACGAAACCGACGATCAGTTTGTTATTCGAGCAGTCGAAAACAAGATCGCCTGCCCTGTAAAGATCGCCGATCTCCAAGACAATTTGCAGCAGGCCAACGTGGTAGGATCAGATCCCGTGAAATACAAACGAGGCTTGGAGCTTGTCGCAATGATACAGGCGGATCCAAATTTGACAGGTTTGACGTGAAGGAGTGTCCCTTCCTCCTGTCCATCATAACGAATCCCCCCGGCTACACAGTTGTTCATTTGGCCCGCCGCTCAGGAATCTCATGCGTTTGAGTATCGTCACTCGGCATGGACCAGACAGGCAAGCCTGCCATAAAACTGCAAACTGCTCCAGGCAGGCTTGCGAATCGCATAAGTGTGTGCTTATGTGTAATCATGATCGAACATGATATTTTCCGTGCTCTGGCGGATCCGACCCGCCGCACGATTTTCGAAAAGCTCGCGAACGGCAGCATGAACGCCACTACGCTGCGCCAGGGCATGGATATCAGCCAGCCGGCGATGTCCCAACATCTCGCGGTCTTGCGAGCGGCAAGGCTGGTGCGTGAACAAAAGGAGGGCCGCTTCGTGAACTATGAAGTCGATCCGGACGGGCTGGCCCTTATCGCGCAATGGCTGGCGAAATACCGCGCCTACTGGCCGGCGCGCATCGACGCTCTCAAGCTCTTGCTGAAGGATATGGATCAATGAACGACGTGAAGGCCAAAGTGCAGGCGAAAGTGCCGGAAAGCGGTTTCGAGCAGAGATACGAACTGGACGCGTCGCCGGAGAAAGTCTGGCGGGCGATCAGCATCGCGGAATTCCGGGAGAAGTGGCTGCCGAGGGAGGCGCTTGCCGAGCCACAGTCGCTCTCTGAAACGCCGGGCAAGGAAATCCGCTACAAATTGCGCGACGATACCCCGCCCCATCTCGAAAGCACCGTCACCTTCACGATTGCCCCGAATGGATCGGGCGGAACCAGCCTGCGGATCCTCCACGAGCTGACCGGCGCGACCTTCGAGCGGCTGGCGAAAACGGTCGCCAACGGCAACAGCCCGCCCCTCATGCTCGCCGCCTGACGCGGCAAGCCTCCGAAAAATCTCGAATGATTGGAGTTCGCCGATGCGCGAAGCAATGCAACTCGTCCCTATGGTCGTCGAACAATCCAGCAGAGGAGAGCGGTCTTTCGACATCTATTCCCGTCTGCTTCGTGAGCGGATCATCTTCCTCAACGGGGAGGTGAACGACACGGTCTCGGCGCTTGTCTGCGCACAATTGCTGTTTCTCGAAGCCGAAAGCCCCAAAAGGCCAATCCATCTCTACATCAATTCACCAGGTGGCGTCGTAACCAGCGGTCTCGCGATGTACGATACGATGCGTTACATTCACGCCCCAGTGCATACGCTGTGTATGGGAACCGCCCGCTCGATGGGCTCGTTCTTGTTGATGTCCGGCCAGCCGGGCGAACGCACTGCGCTTCCCAATGCCAGTATCCATATTCATCAGCCGCTAGGCGGATTCCAAGGACAGGCATCGGACATGCTGATCCATGCCGAGGAAATGCAGAAGACAAAGCATCGCATGACAAGGCTCTATGCCGAGCATTGCGGCCGCACCTACGAAGAATTCGAGCAAGCGATGGATCGCGACCGCTTCATGACGGCGGAAGAGGCATTGGAATGGGGCCTTATCGACCGCATCCTGCAGGTTCGGGCAGTTGCCCCCGATCACATCGACGCGACTTGAAACAAGCCCGGCGCAATCCGGGGGCACCGCTACTTCGCGAACACACCTCATGCGCAGGTTTCGATCGAGCCTTTTGCATTCACAGGTCATGAGATTCCACGTGACATGGCGTCAGCCTGGCCCAGTGAGAGCCTGCTATCCCTCCGGGCTCTGCGCAACTTGGTGATCCACGTATTGCGCTCATCAAGGGCGATGACACGATAAGATTTGCGTCCTGCATTCTCGAACCAACACTCCTGTTGCAATTTGGTTGTGGGATAGGAATTTTGAAGCTGGCTCTTGGAGTGTCCTTGAGTTTTCGGGACGCTGTGGAGTGCCGGTGTGACACCTGGATGGCTGGCCGTGGCGATGTGTCCAATCCTGGCACTCGTTGTGTGGGGCGTATCGCTCCGGACTAAAGCATTATTTTTCCTTATGCCTTGACCGGACATGTCGAATGAACATCATCCGGAAATCGGCAAATCCGTCAAAACCGGCGGCTTGAGCAGCTCGAAAGACGGTGGTGTTTGCGACTGCACATTCCCGTGCCACCGATTGCAGCGTTCCAAAGGCGATAGCCTCTGGCCTGTCGAGAGCAAGCCTTGCCACCCGTTCCGACCGGTCCGGAAAGACGATCAGGCGCGTAGCAATCATCTGCCTGAATGCCTCGAGATCTTTTGGGGCACAGAGCCGACTTTGTGCCCTAACCATATGCTGACAACATTTTTGGTTGCGATCGTTGTTTCAATTCGATGCCTGCGACGACGCCGTTTCGATCATCTTGATCCAGCCGGCTGCGCGCTCCGCTGCCTCGGCAAGCACCGGCTTCGGCGCCTTGTAGTATTCTTCGACGGGAAGCTCACGGCGCAACCGAACGAAGGCGATCGCGTCCTTTAGCGTCGGAAATTGCGACGGCAATGTCAGGTGCAGAAATAGCGAGACGACCGCGACCGAACGTGACCGGCCGCCACGGCAGTTGATGAGGACACTGCCTTTCTCTCGTCGCGGATAGGACGGCTTGTCAGGCAACACCTGCTCGAGTGCAGCACGCAAGATATAATGAGCGGCGACCATTTGCGTATCCGGATTCCCAGCCCCGTCGATCAACCCGATCTTGTAGTAGCGGATTTCGCCCGGCCCGTAGATGCTTCCCTGATGATCCGAAACAAGGTTGGACTTCTCGACAAAATTGAAGTCTAGATTAACGGCGCAATTGACGACGGTCGTGATCCCCCTGCTTCTCAAAAGTTCAAGATCGCTCGCTCCTTCTTTCCCGGAAATGAAAAGGTCTACGCCATAGAGTGGGTGGGCTTCGTATATTAGACTGAGCTTTGGAAGGGTATCCGCGGCTGCTTCACTGGTGCGTTCTGTTAGGGTCATTTTTTCTCCATTTGACCGCTGGATGTTTGAACCTGCGCCTGGAAAACGGGCAACCCCGATCTCGCGCACGGTGTTAGCTAGGCAGCGGCCCGGGCAATTCTTGTTTCGCTGATTTGACGCGCAACGCGCTCCAATGTCGGATATATCGCACCCTGCCCGGTCGCGACGTATCCTGGACATAGGAACTCCGTCGAACCGGCCGGAACTTTCCCGAGGGTCAGGGGATAGTATCGGCCTCCCGCGTTCCTGAGAACCAGCGTTGCTGCCGCCACGTCCCAAGCGTTGACGCCGAACCCCGCCGCAGCATCGGCCCAGCCGGCGGCGACATGGGCGATACTGAGCGCCGCGCTGCCGGGACGGCGCAATGTCGAAAATGTCTCGACCAGTTCCCCCAGATTGGCGAGGGCTGCATCCCGACCGTCAATCCGGAAGTCTCGTGAAACCGGATAGCCGGTTATCAAGGTCGCATGTGTCTCATCCGGGATGGAGCGAGACTGCAAGATTTTGCCATTGAGATAGGACCGGCTCAGATCCGCGGAAAACATGAACTCTGTCACGGGATCGTAGATAGCGCCGGCCACAACGCGGCCCTCGATGACTGCAGCGACCGAGACGCACCAGAATGCGAGCCCTCTTGCAAAGTTGGAGGTTCCATCGATCGGATCGACATACCATTGAATGTGGCCCGAACCGGTTTGTCCGCCCTCCTCGCCCATAATTGCGGAATCCGGTTCGTGCTCCAGGATAAAATTCCGGATCGTGTTTTCCGCCTGCTTGTCATGGACAGTAACGACGTCGTGGAGATCGACCTTGTAGTCGACAGCAACGTTTGAACGGAATGCCTTGATGAGGGGATCGTGAACGGCAAGTGCCGCGCCCTTGGCAATCTCGGTGAGCTTTTTTGATCGGGCAATTGTCTTTTCGTCCAAATGCGGCGGATCGCCATGGGCACGGTTTTTCATCTTCTGTAATCCACTTGATGTGCGAGGCTAATGTCGGCTGGCGCCGGCAAGACGGCGCCAATTCCAGCTATTTCGTGTAATTCACCCGCCAGAAATCCTGCCATTCCTCGCGCCGGTCGAAATCGTCGAGCCCTGTGGAGGAATCGTAGGCCTGCAGCTTGGTCGAGATCCTCATCAACCCGGATGGCTCATCGTCGGGCATCTTGATTGCCGTGCTTGTCGGGAGCTTGCCGTCCTTCATCTGCGGCGCGATGCCTTCTTCTGTCAGGATGTAGTGGATGAAGAGCTTGGCGGCGTTCGGACTCTGCGTCTTCGCCGCAATCAGCCCAAGCTTGACGTAGTTCCAACCCACCCAAGGCTCGAGTGTGGTGCAAATGCCGAGCTTGTATCCCTTGTCCTGGTTGTCGCGAAACTTCGCCGAACTCAAAAGCCCGAAGAACGGGTCCTTCTGACCCGGCGCGCCAACTGCTTCCGAGACCTTGTCATCGCTATCCGTTGCAAGTGGCCCGTTTTGAGCGAAAGCCTTGATCCAGGCCGCAGCGGCACTCTTCTCGCCAGTTTCCAGCTCCTTGCCGAATTGAGCCTTGTATGCTGCGGCCACGGCCTCGCTGCCGTGGGCCTGTAGTTGATTGAACCAGTCGGTATAGTTGCCTTTCGTCAACGGATCGATGACCGCAACCTTGCCCTTCCACTTGGGCTCCGTCAGTTCCCAGATGTTGGTGACCGGGCACTTTTCATAGGTCTCGGTATTGTAGGCCCAGACATTGGCATTGGTCGATATCGCCAATGGATTCTGGAACTGTGGAGGTATCGTCGATGCCTTGTCGGCCGGGACAAAGTTTTCGACGAATTTCTCGGGCAGAAGCTGCGCGAGCGCTGCCGGCGCATCGGTGATCAGGACGACATCGCCTTGCACATTGTTGGCTTGGCTCTCGCGAATGATCATCTCCAGCTGGCTATTTGCCGAGACCTTCATTCCTGTTGCCTTGATGCCGTACTTCCTCGTGAAGTTTTCCGCCATCTCGACGATCTTGCCGGTGCTGTCATAGACGTTGATTGGCTTTTCGGCTTTTGCCGCTTGAACCAGAGCTTCAAGGTCGAATTCGTCGGCCGCTGCGACCGGAATTGCTGAGGCGGCCGCGAGGGCGGCAATCACCACACACTTCAGATTTGACATGCTTCTCATTGCTTTCCTCCCCCGTTGACTCTGACCGGCGTTTACTTGCGGTAATTCGTCCGCCAGAAGTCTTGCCAGCTCTCGCGCTTGTCGAGATCGGCCGCCGCCGTGGATGAATCGAATGCCATGAGCTCGTCGATATGCCGTGAAACACCAGACGGCTCGTCGAGCGGCAGGTTGATCTTCGAATTGCCAGAGATTTTCCCGTCGACAGTCTGTGGTGCAATTCCCTCCTCGGTCATCAGATAGTGGACGAAGAGCCTGGCCGCATTCGGGCTTTTGGTCTGGGTGGCGATCAGACCGAAACCCGGATAGAGAAAGCCGGAAAATGGCTTGATCCCGGCGCACAGTCCGAGCTTCAGACCCTTGGCCTCGTTGTCCCGGTACTTCGCTGTCGAGGTAATGACGAAGAACGGATCGGCTTGCCCTGGCGCGCCGGCAGCATCGGCGACCGTCGTCGAATCCGAAAGAAGCGGCCCGTTTTCGGCGAAAGCTTTCACCCAGGCGGCAGTGGCGGTCGCACCGCCGGTATCCAGCTTCTTGCCGTAGAGGTCTTCGTATGCCTTGGCCACTTCGGCGTCGTGATGCATCTCGATCTGATTGAACCAGTCAGCGTAGAGCGGCTTGTCGAAAAGGTCGAGCATGGCGAGCTTTCCCTTCCATTGCGGTTCGGTCAGCTGCCAGATGTTGGTGACAGGGCACTTAGCGTATTTTTCTGTATTGTAGGTCCAAACATGTGCGTCGGACACGACCGTCAGCGGATTGCGAAGCTTTTCAGGGATATCTGCCTCGATGTCCGGAGGCGTCCAGCTCGTCACAATTCCTTCGGGCAACAGTTCGCCCATTGCAGAAGCGACATCCGTTGCAACACTGACATCACCGACGACATTGCCCGCCTGGCGCTCGCGGATCACCAGTTCGACCTGTGTCGCCTCATTGACCTTCTTGCCGCTCGCCTGAACCCCATATTTCTTGGTAAAGGCTTGCGCGGTATCAACAATCTTGCCGGTCACGGCGTAGACGGTGATCGGCGGCTCTTGTCTGGCGGCCTCGATCATTGCGCCGAGATCGAACGCGTCGGCGGCTCGGGCCGCTTCGCTGGCCATGGAAGCGACGGAGATTGCTGCAACATAGGCAAGTCCGGCAGCCCTGACCTTCTTCAAGTTCGTCATGTATTTCCTCCCGTACCCGTTTTATTTTTGGTAGTTCATTCGCCAGAAGTCCTGCCACGTCTCACGAGCATCCCAGTCGTCAAGGCTCGTCGCCATGGAATAGGGCAGGAGCTGGTTCAACGCGGCGCCAATTCCCGAAGGCTCGTCCGCCGGCAGCTTGACATCCTTGTTCGTCGACATTTTTCCGTCGATCGCCTGTGGGGTGATGCCTTCTTCTGTCATGATGAAGTGGACGAAGAGCTTGGCCGCGTTCGGGCTGTCAGTACCCTTGGTAATCAGACCGACGCCCGGGTAAAGCCAGCCGAGCCATGGCTTCAGGTCCTTGCAGAGACCGAGTTTCATGCCCTTGTCGGCATTGTCGCGAAACTTGGCAGAGCTGATCAACCCCATGAAAGGCTGCGACTGACCTGGAGCGCCTACCGCATCGGCAGCGGCGGCATCGGCATCAGTCAGAAGCGGCGCGTTTGCGGCGAGCGCCTTGACCCAGGCCGCAGTGGCGCTTGTCTCATTTGTTTGCAGATCCTTTCCGTAGCGCGCCTTGTAGGCCGCCCTGACCTCTTCGTCCCCGTGCTTTGCCATCTGGTTGAACCAGTCGACATAGGAGGCTTTTCCGAGCGGATCCTGCATCGCCACCTTAGCCTTCCACTTCGGCTCGGTGAGCTCCCAAATATTACTGACTGGACAACTGTCGAAAAGCGCCGTGTTGTAGGACCAAACATTGGCGCTTGTGACCACGGTCAAGGGATCCTGGTATTCGACGGGAATCTTGGCGGCAAGGTCGGGCGGCAGCCAGCTTTCCGCAAAACCCTGCGGGATAAGCTGGGCGACGGCGGCAGGCGCGTCGCTGATGATCGATACGTCACCTTGAATGTTGTTGGCACGTGCTTCACGGATAATCATCTCAAGCTGGGCCGACGCCTTCACCTTCGAACCTTCCGCCTCAAGACCGTATTTCTTGGCGAAGTTCTTCGCCATCTCCACGATCTTGCCGGTGCTGTCGTAAACCGTTATCGGCTTTTCCTTCTTTGCGGCTGCAACGAGCCCGTCGAGGTCAAAACCATCGCCCGCGCCTGCAGCTCCCGCCGTTGTCGCAACGATTGATGCCGCGCAAAGCAACCTGCGAGCACTGTCTTTCATCATGCGCCTCATACTGCTCCTCCTTCAGTAAGAACGTTATTCAGTCAGTTCAAAACGCCAACGCGCAGCAATATGTCTGCCTCGACGAGACGATCTCCCTGCGCGTCGAAGACATGGAGCGCTTCTGGCGGGGCGTGGAAAAACACGCGCTCGCCTCCTTCGAGACGCGGCAATGCGTGGGTGGTCAAAAAGAGCGTGTGGTTGTCGCTTCTCAGTTCAAGGATCCAGCTGCCCCCCGTCGGCAGGACGCCGGTAACCGTCATTTCTGCGGAAAATTCACCTTGAGGCACGTCCTCGATCCTGGTGACGTAGCCCATTGCCTCCGGCCTGACGCCAACCGAACCGATGCCCCGCAAAGCTGAGTAGCGTGCAGAAAAATAGGCTTCGGCCTTGTCGGCAATATCGGAGGCACCGGGTTTGCCGAAGGTCAGGATATTGATCGGAGGACTTCCGACAAACTCGGCAACGAAGCGGTTGGCCGGCTTGTCATAGATGTCGTTCGGGGTTCCCATCTGCTGAAGGGTGCCCTCGTTCATCACGGCGATCGTTGTCGCGAGCGTCATCGCTTCCCATTGATCATGAGTGACGAAGACGATGGTTGTCTTGAACTCCTTGTGCAGCCGCTTGAGCTCTGCGCGCATCTCGAGACGAAGCCTCGCATCAAGGTTCGACAAAGGTTCGTCAAGAAGCAGAACACCCGGGTTGACCGCAAGCATGCGGGCGAGCGCCACGCGCTGCTGCTGCCCTCCAGAAAGTTGCGAGGGGTAGCGGTCGCGGTACTTGGCAATGTCGAGAGCCTGCATCACCTTCTCGACACGCGCCTCACGCTCTGCCTTCGGCAGCTTTCGCAAGCGCAGGCCGAAATCGGTGTTGCGCTCTATTGTCAGGTGGGGCCAGAGTGCGTAGCTCTGAAAGACGAGGCCCATCTCCCGCTTTTCCGGCGGAACGAATATCCCCTCGGCCACGGAGTCGATCACGCGCTCGCCAACCATGATCTCGCCGCCGGAGAGGTTTTCCAGCCCCGCGATCATTCGCAATGTCGTGGTCTTGCCGCAGCCAGAAGGGCCAAGGAGACACATGAATTCGCCATCACGGATTTCCAGATCGAGATTGGAAACAGCATTTGCCGAGTTCATGCCGTAGTTCTTTTGCGCACCGCGCAGGTTGATAGTGGGCATCAGCTTCCAAGTCCTTCTGCAAGATTTGTGCGCGTGAGTTTCTGAGCGAGCAGCGTGCCGAAATAGGCGATGCCGGCGATGATGAGGACCACCGCATTGGCGGCCTGCGTGTAGTGGTAATCGACCAGTCGGAGCGAGTAGGTCGTAAGGACGTCAGTGCTTGGCACAGCGAGAATGACAAAGAGGCTGAGGCCCTTGATGCCTGATATGAACGGCAGGAGGACACCTGTTACCAGCGACCCCTTCTGGATCGGGATAACGATCGAAACCATGCGTCGCAGCCAACCGGCGCCGGCGATCTGCGCGGCCTCTTCGGGGTCCTTTCCAAGCTGCGTCATCGCCGAAATGCCAGCACGCGAGGCATAGGGCATCTGGTCGGCAATGAGGGCGAGCACAAGAATGGTCACTGTTCCATAAAGCGCCGGCATCGGGCCCCGAGGCACTGCGAAGAGCGAGAGATAAGCGGCTGCAAATGCGATGCCGGGAACAAGGTATGGGAGGAAAGTGACCTGGCGAAGGTACACGGAGAGTGCACGCACCGGTGTGCGGATCACGACATAGCCAACGAAGAGGCCAAGAATTCCCGATGTCAGCGAGGCAAGCCCGACAATCATCATGGTATTCTTGGCCGCCGCCCAAAGGTCTGGGCTTAGCAGGATGCCGCTCTGCAACGCCACGGTGTCAAGGTTCGTGCCGATCCAGTAGTCCAGCGTGAAATTATCGAAGGTGAACTGCGCGGGGATCTTCATGACTGTAGAGAGCGCAAGGGTCAGGATCGGCAAGCCGACGCTCAGAACGAAGATCGCCGCAGCAAATGCGGTTGCCGGGATGCGCATGTTGCCGAGCCGGCTTTGCCGGTTCATCGACCCTTTCGATCCGATGGTGACGAACCGCCGGGCTTCCCTCACCAGGCGCGCATCGATCATGAGCGTGATGATGCCGATGACCATAATCGAGGCAGCCACAACGCCGGCGACACCTGTCTGGCGTGACGCGATGCTGCGAAAAAGCGACGTCGAGAGCACCTCGAACTTCACGGGCAGGCCGAGCACATAGGGGACGCCGAATTCGCCCAGGCATTTCGCGAAGATCAGAACCATCGACGAGAGAAGTGCCGGGCGCATCAGCGGGAGGATGACCTGGATTGCGACCTGATACCGGCGGGCGCCAAGGATGCGGGCCGAGTCTTCAAGTTGTGAATCGAACCGACGCAGGGCCGAACCAAAAAGCAGGATGACGAACGGGGTATAGTGAAGGGCCAGGATGATCGTGATCGGGAAGCGTCCATAGGCGACCCAGTCGGGTGGGGTCATACCCATCGCTTCGAACCAGCCGGGCGTGCCGCCGATGGTGCGATTTTTGAACAAGGTCGTCCAGGCAAGCGCGAATGTCCAGGCGGGAAGCATGTAAGGCACGATGAGCGCGGTCGCAAACCATCGGCGGCCGAACATATCCGTCCTGCTGATCAGCCAGGCAAGCATCGTCCCGATCACAAGAGACAGGGCGATCGCGCCAAGCGCAACTGTCAGCGTATTGAAAAGCGGGTACCAGAAGAGGTCGGAGGCAACCGGCGAGAAGAATGCCCGGTCGAGATAGTAAAGGGTTAGGTCTCCAACCTCCTTGCCGAGGCGGCGCTCGTGACCAAACTGCACCCTAACCGCGTCGAGCACGATCGATATGATCGGCACGACTATGAGGTAGGTAAAGAGCAGAGCCACAAAAATGCCGACGAGGGTCGTTGGCTCGCGCAAGGCAATCTTCAGACGGTACCGCCACCGCTGCCAGTTGGACGGTGCTGCGAGTGCGTTCTTATGAGACGCTTCTGCTTTCATGGCTTCACTGTAAAAACTCAACCGTTCCTCCCATCGCGTCATGTTCGCAGCCCAAGCTGGTCGGCCAGCACTTCGGGCGCAACAAGCCGTCCGCGGTAACACCACGGTCTCGCCCAGCAAGGGTTACGAAAATGTCCTCCGAAGGTGGACCGTCGCGATCCGCCTCCCACCAAGCAGGCCAGCTCCTTCCGGCGTGCTTGTCACAGGAGAATACAGAATAAATATTCCATATTCTCCTGCTTATAGAATGCATGATCCACGTAATCGGCATATTTGTCAACAGAAAATTGCACACGTGCGCAACGTCTATGTCGTTGTTTTTTCATGCTTCTTTTTTGCTGTATATGATATTTTTCGAACGGGCTTGCAGTCAATCGATTGAGCGATGGAATAAACGCTCCGTTTCGACCGCATGCATCTTCTCCGCACCAAAGCTGGAGCCGCCTGCGAATCCCGACTTTTTGCAGCGCGAACCGGTCGAGAAATTTTCCGGTTGGAAAAGTCGAAGCTTTGTGGCCTGTGATAACCGCGCTGATTTGTTGAAAGTGGCATATGGCAACAACGTTTGTAACAGCTGAAGATGTAGCCAAGCGGGCGGGTGTTTCCCGCTCCGCCGTGTCGCGGACGTTCACTCCAGGTGGGAGCGTCTCGAAGCTTGTCAGGCGAAAGGTTCTGAAAGCCGCGCGGGAACTCGGCTATCGGGTCAATCGCCTGGCCCAGGGCCTTAACAGCGATCGGTCAAATCTGATCGGTGTTGTCGGTGCCAATCTCGGCTCTCCATTCATTTCGAAGCAGCTCGATCTTCTGAGTATCGGGCTTTTGCGCCGCGGGCTGCAATGCTTGCTTCTAAATGCTGCCGATGCTCGCAAGGACATCGCGCCGCTGATTGAGCTGTTGTTTGAGTTCAGGGTGCAGGCGATCGTGGTCCTGTCCGGCGAGCCGCCCGCATCGATTGTTGATGAGTGCATTGCCAATGGTGTCCGACTGATTCTCATCAATCAGAGGCTCGATCGCACGGACACCAACATGGTTCTCAGCGACGATTCACATGGGGCGGACCTCGCGGCCATGCGTCTGGTTGAGGCGGGATGCAAGAAGGTTGCCGTTGTCTCCGGCAGCAGCCAGACACCGGCACAGACACGGCGAGCCCATGCCTTTAGCCAGCGAATGGGTATTGAAGGCATCGAGGTCGTGGCCTGGTCCGATGGCCCGACGAGTTACGAGAGCGGATATAGGGCCGGTTGCGAACTACTCACCGATACGGCGATCGACGGTGCTTTCTGTGTTACCGACTTGCTTGCTCTGGGCTTTCTCGATGCTGCTCGCCTTGAGATGGGCCGCAGGGTTCCCGAGGAGGTCTCGATTATCGGCTTTGATGACATTCCACAAGCCGGCTGGAAGGGATACCAGCTCACAACTGTCGCCCAGTCGCTCGAGGAACTGACAGACAAAGTGCTTGGCGCCCTGGACAATGATGAGGCGGAAACGAGGCTACAAGTCGTTTCCGTAACAATGGTAGAACGCACGACGGCACGCTAGACTCCCTGGCGAATGCGGCTTTCGATCAAAAGGCCGCTATCGTCGAGAATGGGATGCGCAACCGATGCCAGATGCGCATGTATCCGCTTGAGGTCGCGCAACAGATCGAGATGCAGCGAGCTTGTCTGCACGCTATCGAGCCGGCCTTCACGAAGTCGTTGCAAATGGCGTTCAGCAGATTGCTTCTCCAGACGACGCACCTCTTCCTTGACCTCGACAAGGCGCCGGGCAAGATCCGGATCGCGCGTGGAAAAGACAGCCTGTGCCATGCGAAGACTGTCGAGTGTCAGGGCGAATAAAGCCGTTATCTCGCGGTGTCCCTCTTCAGAAAACTGCAGACCGCGGTCGATCTTCTTGGCGATTTCAGGAGCGATCCCCTTTTCGATGATGTCGCCGATATGCTCCAGATTGATTGCATATTCCACGATATCCATCGACTGCCGATGCTCGGCCGTACTCAGGCCATCGTGACCAAGCTTTGCGATGTAGACCTTGATGTCATGCTGTATGCGGTCGACCTGTCCTTCAAGCTTGATGATGCCTGCGAGCTCTGCCTGGTCATTGCGCGTATTTGCGCTGGCTGCCTGCGACAGCATTCGCTCGACAAGGTCTCCGACCGCCATCGCTTCACGGCTTGCGCCCGCCATGGCGGCGACTGGATGCGAGAGGTTGCTGCGATCTAGAAAACTGGTCTGGCTGTCATCCATCTTCGGGTCGGGCAATAGGGAGCTCGTCGCCTTGAGGAGTACCCTCGACAAGGGCCAGGCTACAAGCGCAAGGGCGAGATTGAAGGCAAGGTGCGCATCGACTGCAAAATTCGGATGTGGAAGCGGCGACGCCTCCAACAGCAACGCACCGTAGCCTGCCAATGGCAGAGCAAGGCAGACACCCGCAGCGCGCACGATCAGATTGCCAACCGCGACCCGCCTTGCGCTTGGAGGCGCTTTCAGCGTTGCTAGCACGGGGGGAACGGCGCCGCCAAGATTGGCTCCAAGGATCAGCACGATGACTAGACCGGTGTCGACCTGACCGCTTGCCGAGAGCGACAGGATGAGCACGACGACCGCAAGGCTCGATGATGCCAGGATGGCAAGGAATGCTGAAAACAGCAAAGCGACGGGCCACGCGTTTCCAAGCATCCTGATGAAGACGCTCAGCGCCGGCGATTGGCGCAAGGGTTCCGTCGCTGCTGAAAGCAAATGAAGCGACAAGAGCATCAGGCCGACGCCGATCAAAGCAACGCCGGTCCCCTGCACCGCCGTCGAGCGCCGGCGCATCAGGACAGCACCGACAAGAAGAAGGAGCGGTGACAGCCACTCAAGACCAAGCGCCACGATCCAGGCTGTGGCAGCCGTGCCGATATTGGCTCCGAGCAGAACGATCTGGGCCATTGCCGGGACAATCAGGTCACGCTCGACGAATGATGCTACCATGAGCGCGGTTGCGGTCGAACTCTGAAGGGCAATTGTCGCAATGAAGCCGGCGACCAACGAGCGAAAGCCGCTGCGCGTTCCCCTTGCCAGGCCAACCCTAAGCTTCGCGCCGAAGGCACGTGTCATCCCGTCCTTGACCTGGCTGAGGCCAAAGAGCAGGAGCGCAACTGCGCCAAAGAGATTGACGCTGACAATCGCCGATTCCATTAGCATCACTCACTATTTCCGCGGCGGCCACTTAACGCCGCCCACCCGCTTCGGACTTTTGCCTCGCTCAAGCGGGCATTCTGTCCATGACGTCGTCAAACTTTATCGTAACCGATTTACCGGCATTCTGAGCGCGATCGAGGAAGGATCCCAATGCACCGAAGAAGATCGCCAGGAAGCCCTCTGTCGTTTTGTCATGGGCTTGCGGTTGCTGCCCGCAGCACGCCGCAACGATGCGATAGAGTGCGAGCCTCTCGGCCTCGACATGACCGAAGGCCAGGCAAGAGCCCTGCCTGAGGCAGTACCAATCAGCGATGAGCTCGGTCATCGGAACACTTTTGGCGAGTTCGATCGTTGCAGGATCGAGAGCGGGCAGAGCGTCTGTCACGCATTTGGCCGCTTCCCAAATGTTCATGACGGCAATTGAAGCCGCAACCTGGGCCGGCCATTCCTTCGCAAGATAGCGATGGATGACAAGCGCCTGTTTGTGCGCGCGCAAAAATTCACCGTAGCTGCTGGAGGCGAACGATCGATCGACCTCTTCCCCGCGAAATGCCACTTCCCTTGCATATCCATCCAGGATTGCCGGATTGACGGGAATGGAAGCCAGCTCGATGGCCGCGACCGATATCTCGTCGCTGGAGAGCGTCACGACCTTGAAGGCAGGCGGAAAGGCAACAAGCGACGGAACCGCGACATTCGTCAAGTTTCGATTGGCGCGTGTCCTCCGGGTCAGCCCCTCGACATGGAGATGGCCACTGAAATGAACTTCTATGCCGACTGTGAAAAACGCGTCCTGGACCGGCTGGCGAGGTGTGCGCCGCACGACATTCGTCTCGCCGAACAGGAACCGCTCGGCCTCTGCCGCACCGTCGAACGGATCCAGCGCCGGATAATGCGAAAAGGTAAGGAGCGTCTTGCCCAGCATCCGCGCGCGTTGCGCGACGTCGTTCATCCAGGAAAGGATGAAGGGCTTGGCGCGGAGCATTGCGTTCCAGCCACCGACAGTGCTGTCGGTAAATGCCGCCTCTACTCCACGCCCGAACGCGCCATTCAGCGGCTCAAACACATTGGCGTCAATCATCATGAGCCAAAGCCCGTCTTCTGGTTCGACAAGATAGGAGGCATCCATCAGCCGGTATTGATTCCGCCCGTCAGGCGATGCAGCGTCATAGAGACGGTCACACGAGGCGTCGGAGCCCCCGAAGGGACTTTCCCAGTGGAGGTACTCCGCTCGCCTGAAGTAGCCGAACTCGGCCATCGGACCGAGACCTTCAGGATATCCGGCGCAATACATGGCTCGGTTGATCACGGTACCCGGTCCAGCCTGCGTCTCGTCGCTGGATATCAGGATGGTATTGCCGTTGTCCTTCAAGAATTCCTTCGTGTGGTGGCGTCCGCAAGGCCCGAAGATGTCGTGATTACCAGGCAACGCGTAGAATGCCGTTCCATGAGCATCGCGGTACCGTCTCAAGATGCTGGCCAAAGCTTCGGTGGTGCTTTTCTGCCCGTCGTCGGTGTAGTCGCCAAGGAGAACGACGTGGCGGACACGCCGCTTGGCGACCTCGTCAAGTGCCGCTGTTAAGGCGCCAGCACTTTCATTGAAGACACGCGTCGATTGACGCGTGTCGGCCCAGCTGCGCAGGGACATCCCTTCACCGTCCGCAGTGTCTCCTGAAAGACAGAAATCGCTGTTCAGTTCATGGAAATGCGCGTCTGCGATCACCGCGATGTCGGAGAAACGGCGAACGCTCATCCGCCGGTCGCTCCTTGTTCGATGGTATCAATCCAGTTCGAGGCTCGCTTCGCTGCCGCCAAAAGCATTGGTTTGGGCGTCTCGAACCATTCTTCGGGGCGAAGTTCACGGCGCTCGCGAATGTGGGAAATGGCGTCCTCGATTGTTGGGAAAAGGTCGCGCTGTTGCCTATAAATGCAAAGCGCCACGAGCGCGACAGAACGGCTACGGCCGCTCCTGCAGTTGACCAATACGTTTCCGCCATCAGCGAAGGGGTACGTATGCCGCTTCGGCATGGTCTGGCGCAGGGCACCATCAAGGATGTAATAAGCCCCGAGCATCATCGTATCGGGACTTCCCTCCCCGTCGATCAGACCGACCTTGTAGTAGCGAATATCCCCATATCCTGAGGCCCTGACGTCTTCGCTCTCCGGTTCACCTCGCACGTAGTTTATGTCAAGATTGACGGCGCAATTGACAACGGTCGTAATGCCATGCCGACGAAGCAGACCGAGATCGCTCGCCCCGTCACTGCCGCCGATGTAAAGCGATGAGCCATGGGGGCCGAGGCCATCGGTGATCAGGCTGATTGCCGGGCGCGAATAGACTGGTCCATCCATCTCGAAATCCTTTGGTTGGTACGCTAACGCTTGTTCCGGCGCCTCGTGACTGTCATCAGCCGGAGGCAGCCAGCCTGTCAGCTGTTGGTGCAACGGCAATCGGAATACGGGCCGCATTGCTGACGCCGCTGGCCACCCCGGGCGCCGCCGCAAGCACAGGTCCACCAAATTCCAGGGTCCCAATTTCAAAAAACGGGCAGACGGCCCCGCCGGCTTCGCTGACGAGCAGCAATCCTGCCAGGCAGTCCCAGGCATTCATGTGGAGTTCGACATAACCGTCGGAACGGCCATCGGCGACATAGGCGAGAGCCATGGCACCTGACCCTGCCCGTCGCACATTGGCGCCAAGCGCAAGCAGCTCGCCCATCACACCAAGGTAGGTCTCATTCGGTACCCTGGTCGACCAGCCCATCTCGATGGAGGCGGCCTCGAACCTGTTGGTCCTGGCCGTATCAATTGATCGGTCGTTCAGCGTGGCGCCCTTGCCGCGTTCGGCGAAGTAAAGTTCGTCGAGCGCGGGATTGAAGATTGCGCCAAATTGTGTTTGCCCGGCCTCGACGTAGGCGATCGAAATGCAGAAATGTGGAATCCCGCGTGCAAAGTTCGCAGTACCATCGACCGGGTCGACCACCCAGATCCTGTCACCAATTACTCCGCCACCTTCCTCACCAAAAAAATGATCATCCGGAAAATGCTCGGTGATCACTGCGCGGATATGCGCCTCGGAAGCGGCGTCGGTCTCGGTCAGATAGTCTTGAGGACCCTTCATGGACGACGTTGCCGTCCGCTTTCGAAAGCCCTGCAGAACAAGCTCGCCGGCTGAGCGGATCACTGTCTTGCACAGCGCTACGCGTTCTTGAGCTTCACAGAATTCGGCTTCGCGCATGAGGCCCTCCAAATTGCACACGCGTTCATATTGCACACGCGTGCAAATACGTCAATAATGGTTTTGCAAGGCACCAAACGGATTCTCCGTCAAATATCTTGCAGGTTTGCTCACGCGTTCGCGGTGTTACACGGTGTCGATCCGGGCCACGAAATCGCGACGTGAGAGGTTCATTTGCACACTCGGCGAGCGTCTGATCGTCGCCTCCGACCCTATCTTAACCCGATAGGACTTATTAGGGTCTGACAAAACATGGAACTCGATTTGATGCCGAGAAAAAAGCAGAAGGTGGAAGCGCCGGGAAGCCGTCCGTCCCTCTTGGCGCAGTTGGCGCGGGAACCGGAAAAATTGTTTTCTGCGGCCTTCCGGCAACAATATGGTGCAGTCTGCTTCCGCTACATCGATGACACCGGCAACATTGAAGTCCTCCTGATTTCCTCCCGGGATTCCGGTCGATGGATTGTGCCCAAGGGCTGGCCGATGAAAAGGAAGAAGCCATATGAGACAGCTGAAATCGAGGCCTGGGAGGAGGCCGGCGTCAATGGCGTCGTGCACAAGACACCCGTAGGCCGCTATACCTACCTCAAGTTCCTCGACGATGGCGAGATCGCGCCGATCATCGTCGACCTGTTCCAAATTGAGGTGACGGACCAGAAGAACGTGTTCAAGGAAAAAGGGCAGCGGCAAATGGCCTGGCTTGCTCCGGACGAAGCTGCCCGGCGGGTTCGTGAACTGGAACTCAAATCACTGCTGGTGGACTTTACGCCGAGAGGCAAGCGCAGGAAGCAAGAACCCCCATTGGTGCCTGACGAAAAGCCATCGCGACAATGTGGAAACGAATGAGGGTCTTGAGCGGAGTCGAACGCACGACGCCGCAAGGACTGGCTGCTCCTGCAGGAAAGCTTCTATGCGCAACGACCTAATTTAGAAATCCCAATCTTCGTCCTCGGTCGCAACCGTCTTGCCGATAACATACGACGAACCGGATCCTGAGAAAAAGTCGTGGTTCTCGTCGGCGTTCGGCGATAGCGCCGACAGGATGGCCGGATTGACCTTGCACGCCTCTGCTGGAAACAAGGCCTCGTAGCCGAGGTTCATCAGCGCCTTGTTGGCATTGTAGTGCAGGAACTTCTTTACGTCTTCTGTGAGGCCCACGCCGTCATAGAGCGCCTCGGTATATTTCGCCTCGTTGTCATAGAGTTCCAGCAACAGGTCGAAGGAGAAGTCCTTGATTTCCTGGCGCCGCGCCTCCGGCAATCGCTCGATAGCTCGCTGGAACTTGTAGCCGATATAATAGCCATGCACCGCTTCATCCCGGATGATCAGCCGGATCATGTCGGCGGTGTTGGTGAGCTTGGCACGGCTCGACCAGTACATCGGCAGATAGAAGCCGGAATAGAAGAGGAAGCCTTCGAGGAAAACCGACGCGATCTTCTTTTTCAAGGGATCGGCGGATCCGTACTGCTCCATGATCAGCGCCGACTTCCGCTGAAGGAACTCGTTTTCTTCCGACCAACGATACGCGTCATCGACATCAGGCGTCGAGCAGAGCGTCGAGAAGATCGACGAATAGGAGCGCGCGTGGACCGCCTCCATGAAGGAGATGTTGGAAACCACGGCCTCCTCATGGGGCGTTGTTGCATCCGCCATCAGTTCGACCGAGCCGACGCCGTTCTGGATCGTGTCGAGCAGCGTCAGTCCGGTGAAGACGCGGATCGCGAGCTGCTGTTCTTCCGGTTTCAGCGTCGCCCAGGAGGGGATGTCGTTCGACAGCGGCACTTTTTCCGGCAGCCAGAAATTGCCGGTGAGCCGGTTCCAGACCTCGAGGTCCTTATCGTCCTCGATGCGGTTCCAGTTGATGGCACGCACGGCGGCGGCAGTCTTCGGGGCTTTGGTCCTTACTTGGATGTTCATCTCGTTCACCTGATATCAAAGGGCACAGGAGACGCAGCCCTGCACTTCCGTGCCGGTCAGCGCCATCTGGCGAAGGCGGATGTAGTAGATGGTCTTGATGCCCTTCTTCCAGGCGCGGATCTGCGCCCGGTTGATATCACGGGTCGTCGCAGTATCACGGAAGAACAGCGTCAACGACAGGCCCTGGTCGACGTGCTGGGTGGCCGCGGCGTAGGTGTCGATGATCTTTTCCGGCCCGATCTCGTAAGCATCCTGGTAGTAGTCGAGATTGTCGTTGGTCAAGAAGGCGGCTGGATAATAGACGCGGCCGATTTTGCCTTCCTTGCGGATTTCGATCTTCGAAACGATCGGGTGGATCGAGGAGGTCGAGTGGTTTATGTAGGAAATCGAGCCCGTTGGCGGCACTGCCTGCAGGTTCTGGTTATAGAGACCGCCTTCCACGACGGCCTGCTTCAGTTCCAACCAGTCGTCTTGCGTCGGAACGTGGACCCCTGCCGTCTCGAAAAGCTCTGCTACACGCGCTGTCGCGGGCTTCCACTCAGCTTCGGTGTACTTGTTGAAATATTCGCCCGAAGCGTACTTCGAATTCTCGAAACCCTTAAAGCTCTGACCCCGCTCGACGGCCAGCCGGTTCGAGGCACGGATGGCATGATAGGTGACTGTGTAAAAGTACATGTTGGTGAAGTCGACGCCCTCTTCGGAGCCATAGTAGATACGTTCGCGGGCGAGATAGCCGTGAAGGTTCATCTGCCCGAGACCAATCGCGTGACTGTCGGCGTTACCCTTAGCCACGGCTGGAACGGACGTGATGTTGCTCATGTCGGAAACGGCAGTCAGCGCCCGGATCGAGGTTTCGATCGTCTTGCCGAAATCGGATGAATCCATCGCTGCAGCGATATTCAGCGAGCCGAGATTGCAGGAGATGTCCTTGCCCATGTGCTTGTAGGATAGATCGTCATTGTAGTCGCTCGCCTCGCTCACCTGCAGGATTTCCGAGCAGAGGTTGCTCATGGTGATGCGTCCGGCAATTGGGTTCGTCTTGTTCACCGTGTCTTCAAACACGATGTAGGGATAGCCGCTTTCGAACTGGATCTCGGCAATAACCTGAAAGAAGTCACGCGCTTTGATCTTCTTTTTCTTGATGCGGCTGTCGGCCACCATCTCCCGGTACTTTTCCGTCACCGAGATCTCGCTGAAGGCGACGCCGTAGACACGCTCCAAATCGTAGGGCGAGAACAGGTACATATCCTCGTTGTTCTTTGCCAGTTCGAATGTGATGTCGGGGACAACAACACCGAGGGACAGCGTCTTGATGCGGATCTTCTCGTCGGCATTCTCGCGCTTGGTGTCGAGGAAGCGCATGATGTCGGGGTGGTGGGCGTTGAGGTAGACGGCGCCTGCCCCCTGTCGCGCGCCGAGCTGGTTGGCGTAGGAGAAGCTGTCCTCAAGGAGCTTCATGACCGGGATTACGCCTGACGACTGGTTCTCGATCTGCTTGATCGGCGCTCCCGCCTCGCGCAGGTTCGTCAACGACAGAGCGACACCGCCGCCGCGCTTGGAGAGCTGCAAAGCGGAATTGATGCCGCGTGCGATGCTCTCCATATTGTCCTCGATGCGTAGCAGGAAGCAGGAGACAAGCTCACCGCGCTGCTTCTTTCCGGCATTGAGGAAGGTCGGGGTCGCCGGCTGGAAGCGGCCCGAGATGATCTCATCAACCATGTCGCGGGCCAGCGCTTCGCTGCCCTGCGCCAGCGTCAGTGCCACCATGCAGATACGGTCTTCGTAGCGCTCGAGATAACGCTTCCCGTCGAAGGTCTTCAGCGTGTAACTGGTGTAGTACTTGAACGCGCCGAGGAAGGTCGGGAAGCGGAACTTCTTATCGTAGGCGTGATCGAACAGGTCGCGGACGAAATTGAACGAATACTGGTCCAGAACCTCCTGCTCATAATAGCCTTCGGTGACGAGGTAATCGAGCTTCTCCCTGAGATTATGGAAGAACACTGTATTCTGGTTTACGTGCTGCAGGAAATACTGCTTGGCCGCTTGCCGATCCTTGTCGAGCTGAATCCTTCCGTCCTCGTCATAGAGGTTCAGCATCGCGTTGAGCGCGTGGTAGTCGAGCGTTGCGTCCGCCACCTTCGTATCCGCCACCTTCACAGGGCGTTCGAGAACTGCCGTGTCCAAAATCGTTCCAATCCATGTTTGACATTGGCGACATCCTCCACGGTGCCCAGAAGCTCGAACCTGTAGAGGTAGGGCACCTGACATTTCCTTGCGATGATGTCGCCGGCAAGCCCGTAGGTCTCGCCGAAGTTGCTGTTGCCCGCGGCAATCACGCCACGGAGGTTCGAGCGGTTCGCCGCATCGTTGAGGAAACGGATCACCTGCTTGGGGACGGCGCCCTTGCCGCCGTCGCCGCAATAGGTCGGGACGATCAGGACGAAGGGACGTTCCGCCGTAAGCGTGAGCTCGGCGCCGATCGGAATCCGCGATGCGGGCAGCCTGAGTTTTTCGACAAAGCGGCGGGTGTTCTCGGATCTGCTGGAGAAATAGACGAGCTCACCCATCGGCCGATCCTCAGGCCAGAGCGTTGATCATATCAGGTCGGAAGCCAGCCCAGTGCAGGTCACCGGCAACGACGACGGGAACCTGACGGTAGCCGAGACCCTGCACGAGCTCGTAGGCCGCGGTGTCGGTCGAGACGTCGATCACGTCATAGTTGATCCCTTGCCGATCGAGCGCGCGTGTGGTCGCCGTGCACTGAACGCAGGCGGGCTTGCTGTAGACGGTGATGGTCATGGTAATCCTCATGTCAGATAGGCGGGCGATAGCGATCGGACATCCTCCGACGTCCGGCCAAAAGTGAGCGATGATGAAGGCAGCCGCTTGCGGTCGCCGGACGCTCAGGCGCCCGTCATTCGCGCGGACGGATTTCGAAACTCAAGATCATAAGACTTCACCCCGAAGTGGCTCATGCGGCGGTCAGGGGAAGCGGCACGCACGGCAACATCCCGCACGCAATCGCGACCTTCCGGACACCCCGCCCGTGGACGTTTGCGTTGCAAGGCAGGTCTCCTGGCTTGCGGATCATCACATTCGATCTGCCTTCCCAATGCCCTCAAGGCGTTCAGTGGACCTATCGATCGAATGCTCGCCGCTCACAGTTGCGGGGGCAGCTCCGGCATTGCTCGACCCATCATGGGCCTCACGCACCGTATTCCCGTCTTAGCTTCCGACGCGAATCGGAAGAACCTCGAACACAAGATATAGTATACGAGGCGAAAATCGCGTCAACGGATACCATCAGACAGACGCAGAAACGCTGGGGACAAATAATGAAGGCAACGAAGCCGGACCTTCGCCCGGCTTCGGGGTTCGGTGGCACGGTAGGGCTAGCCCTCTACCGCGGCTACTTCGCGCAGGCTGCGCGCGGCTTTCACCATATTGACGAGTGCGGGTTTGACCTCTTCCCATTGCGGGTTTTCAAGCCGCAGTCCGGGTTGACCCAAAGTTGGCGGTCGCTCAAATGTGTGCGCGCCAGACTGATCAACGCTCGCATCTCCTCGGCATGAGGAACCCGCGGCTTGTCATAGACACCTGGTCCGATTTCGTTCGGATAACCTTCTCCGACGAATGCATCGAGCAGTTCCATTTTCGACCTTGACGTCTCGATCGAGATCCCATCCGCGTCCATCGCGGCGATCGAATCCATGATGTCGTTGAACTCGGAATAGCACATGTGCGTATGGATCTGCATGTCGTCCGCCACGTCGCTGGAGCAAATTCGGAAGCACTCGACAGCCCAATCGAGATAATGCTGCCAGGCACCCTTCCTGAGGGGAAGGCCTTCGCGTAACGCCGCTTGGTCGATCTGGACCATCGCCGGCGCCCGCTTGTTCGAGATCCTTCACCTCATCATGGATGGCGAGCGCGATCTGTCGGCAGACGGTCTCGCGAGGCAGGTCGTCGCGAACGAGGACCAGTTGAAGAATGGTAACCGGTCCCGTCAGCATCCCCTTCATGGGCTGCGTTCAAGCCAGGCAAGCAGGCTTCCCCTCACTTCGGTCGTGATCTCGAATTGTACGGGACGTCCGGTCTTTCGCTGGACGACCATGGCGCGGGTTCGAATTTCTTGAACGAGAGCCCCGATTTTGATCTTAGCGCGACGCCCGCCTCGTGCCCTCTACCTCAACCCACGCGCCCTCCCGTGCAGCGGTTCGTTCATCGATCCAAATCGGCCGTCGGCATTGCAGAACACTTCAATATTTACCGTAACGTACTTCCTCTCGTGCCTCGAAAAGCGAGGATGTTGTCAGCGCCGCTAACAAGGTCAAGGTCATCATGTCGCTACGCTCTGTTACTTTCCTCCTCCTCGCTTTTTTGATGGTGGCAGGTGGGACCTCGGCGCAGACCGCTCAGGTCAGCGATGAAGAGATCAGCCAGGCCTATATCTACCTGCTTGGCCGGCTGCTGATCACACGCCAACAACAGCTCGACTTCCAGGAAGGTTTTAAGTGGAACGAGTTGGTTCACAGGAAGCCCGGCGCGGTGGACTGGCCCAATCCGAACCTGGACGTCGCCTATTCCGAGGCCTGGGTTGCAGTCGACGAGACCAGTTGCACAATCGTCTCGGTCCCTGAAATCAAAGACCGGTACTTTACCGTCCAATTCCTGAACGGGTGGGGCGAGACGCTTGCCAATATCAACGAACGCGTCTTCCCCAACAAGGCGTCGGGCGATTTCGCCGTTTGTCTGCGAGGCGCAAAAGTGGAGCTGCCTCAGGAGGCCATCCGCATCGATCTTCCTGTTCCGCATGCTCGGATCCTTGCCCGCGTGGCCCTCGGCAACGACCCCGATCGCGCTGTCGTCCTGCAGCATGAGTTCAAGTTGCGGGCGACCGGCGCGCCGAAGCTGCCGGATATCCCGAAGACCCCGATCTTCGAGCTGGAAAAGCTTCCAGGCGTGGAGGCGTTCGATGCGGCGATCCCGGCCCTCGACAGCGAGCCGGACCTTAGTCCGGGGCTGGAGAGACTTCAGACGGACGCGAGACAGATCGCAGCCGCCGTGAAGGACAATGCTGAGGAGCGCAAACGCGTGGACGCCGTCATCAAACAGCACGCCTTTTCGGAACTCGCCAAGGCTGGTGCCACGATCGGCCATGGCGTCGTTCACAACGGATGGGCGCGTCCGGGCGTCGTCGGCGAATACGGCCTGGATTATGTGGCACGGACGCTGGTGAACAACGGCGGCATCTGGGCGAACGTGAAACCCGAGGTTCTCTACTATCGCGGCGGGAAGGACGAGAGTGGTGACGACCTTTCCGGGGACCACGTCTACAAGGTGACATTCCCCAAGGACGCGCTGCCCTCGCGCTTCGCCAAGTACTTCTGGTCTGTCATCGCTGTCGACAATGTCCACTTCCGCGTCCTGCCAAATCCATCGAACCGTTACCTGCTGAACGAGCAGACGCATCCCCAGTTCGGCACTGACGGCTCGCTCACGCTCTATTTCGCAACGAGCAAGCCCGCTGACGCTCCTGACGGAAACTGGCTACCGATCCCAAAGGGGCAGAAGTTCCGACTGACGTTCCGCTTCTACGGTCCGCTCGATGGTGTCTCAAACGGCACGTACTGGCCACCAGCCCTGGTCAAGCTGAATTGAACCGAGCGACGCCCTTCCATGACGGTATGGCGTTCGCCGCGATGTCCACTGCCGCGAACCGCTTCTTGGGTTCTGGCAGATATCTAAGGAGAAGTACTATGCGGCTTTTTCACCTTGCCTCTGTGGCAACTCTTTGCTTCGGCGCAGGAATGCAGGCAGCGCGCGCTGCAGACATGCCCGTTACCGTCGACAATTTTACGCGCGCCGAAACCGATCTCTATTTCAACAACGCACTCAAGGATGCGGGTGGCACGACTGGCAAGTTCGGTCATCATCGCGAACCGATGTCGATCGACCATCAGACCGTTGTCCGCCCCAACCGTGATACACTTTATTCGGTCGCCCTTATCGACCTTGAGGCAGGCCCGGTCACCGTCACTCTCCCTGACGCTGGCACACGCTTCCGGTCGCTGCAGATCATCAACGAAGACCACTATCTGGTAGGCGACGAAGAGTACGACGCTGGCAGCTACACCTATACCCGCGATCAAGCTGGAACACGTTACATTCTTGTCGGATTGCGCACCTTGGTCGACCCCAACAGCCCGGATGATATCCAGCAGGTGCACAGCCTGCAGGATGCTACGAAGGTTAGCCAGACCACGGCCGGGAAGTTCGAGGCCCCTCAATGGGACACGGCGAGTCAAAAGAAGGTGCGAGACGCCCTACTGGTGCTTGGCTCAACCATACCGGACTTCAAAGGTGCGTTCGGCGCGAAAGATAAGGTTGATCCGATCCGCCACCTGATCGGCACCGCCGCAGGATGGGGTGGTAACCCTGAACACGATGCCACCTACCTGAATGTCACCCCGCCCAAAAACGACGGAAAGACGATCTATAGGCTGTCCGTCAGGGACGTGCCGGTCGACGGGTTCTGGTCGATCAGCGTCTACAATTCCAAAGGCTACTTCGAGAAGAACAAGCTGAACGCCTATACGCTGAACAACATTACGGCTGCCAAGGCTGCCGATGGTTCCATCAACGTGCAGTTCGGCGACTGCGATAAGACGAAGGTCGAAAACTGTATTCCGACAATGGCAGGTTGGAATTACACCGTGCGCCTATACCGGCCTCGCGCTCAAGTGCTCGATGGAAGTTGGACATTTCCGCAGGCTATGCCATCAGCACAATGACGCTTCTGGCGCAACTGCGACCCTTGTTGTCACTGCGTCACGTCCGCTTTGCAGCGACAGCGACCGATGGCTCGATGACCGTTATGAAGGCGCAAAGCTGCCATTCCCCGATGCGAGCTTCTATGTCGGCTCTGGGGCCGATCGTCCGGTGCGAGGAAATGCAACACGACAAGCGGACAAATTGATGAACGATCCGCGGCCTGCGGCACAGCTCGCCTTGGCGGTACCAGCTCGTGTAACGCGCGCCTTCCTTCGCGATCCGGTCGATGTTTGGTGTTGCATGCCTATGCGCCGCACCGCCTCCCGTATAGGCAGGTCGGTCTAAAACCGACAAACGATGCACCTGACAATCGATATACTTGCTGAGCGAGAGCAGCCCGCTTTTGGAGAAACGACTAGCTCGCCCGCAAGGTTGTGAAGTCTACACCTGCTTCGACCAACTATCACGAAGTAGCCCGAGCCACGACGGCTAGGCTCAAAACCTGTAAGTTGCAGAGCTTGAACGGCACTTCCATTTAAGGCGCCTAGAATCTGTCCGCAATCGTGCGCCGGTTCAGGGTCTGGTGTGCGTGGGTCGTTCCGCCTCTGGCAATGTTCGCCTTCATGATCTCACCATGCCGTGGTCCGTGGTTTCGGCTTTAGTCGCGAGCCTTTAGAAGCGTCGCGCACACCTCACCGAGGCACACGCTCAGGCGCGCCAATCCCGCACCAGATCCTCTTTGCGAACAACAACTCATGGCTCACCAACACAATTAGTGCGACACTGCAGTAGACATAGCAAGCCAGCGCTGACCATCCGATGCCGGTGCTGAGCCGCGGCCTAGATCGGTATTCTTTATGTAGTCATCGATGGCAGCGCCGCCAAATACTCTGCAGGACCAATGACAGGTTGGCGAAGTGGAAGCACAACAGAGGAACAGGCAGTGTGAGCGAAGAGACCGTAGCCGATTTGGACGTCAATTCCGCGATATTGTCCATTGAGAAGGGTGCCGACGGTTTTGCGGCGGGGCTGAGGGCGCGGTTCTCCGCCTTGTCGGATCTGCCCGGCGAGTTGGCAAACTTGCGGAGCTCCATGGTGGGTGCATCGACCTCGCCGGTCTTGCTTTCCCTTGCAATCGTCCTGGTAGTAGTGTTGACGGCGGGCACCTTCCTCGTGCTAGCGCTGCAAGTGAACAAATGGACTGCCACGAGTGCCGGTTGGCGTAGATTTGGATTGAGTGCTGCGGCCATGGGCGTTGCTCTCACGGTGGGTCTTGTCGCAGCTCGAATGCTTGCGCCGCCGGCCCTGCCTTTGCGAACCCTTCGGCTATGGGTGGTTGCGACTGTCGTTGTCTTCGTCGTTTTATATCTGACGAGACTTATATTGACAGCATCGCGACGGCCGGAGGTCCGCGGCCGGTCCTTTCATGTGCTGGCTCTGTCCCGTGACCTGTCGATCGCTATAGGTTGGGCTATAGTCGGGGTTGCCCTTGTCACCACATTGCAGATTTGGGATGCAGGGCCGGGCCTCAGGGATCTGACGCGGACGGTTTTGATGGCCATCCCGGCCTACCTTTTGCTTGCAGGTATGGTGTGGCGACACAAACGCACGATGGCCGCTGCCGTTGCCGGTCCGCACCCGCGAAGCCGTTGGCGCAGTCGTCTTTCGCGATGTTGGCCGGCGATCGTCATCGGATTTCTCGTCATCACGTTTGTCAGCAGCCAGACCGCTCTGACATTGGGGGCGCCGCTCCCCGGATCAGCGGTGATTGTAACTGTCCTCATGCTGCTTCTAACACCGCATCTCGATGCGATGCTCGGAAGCTGGGCGCAGCGTAAGTTGGAGGCCCCGGACATTTCCATCCCTGCTGCGGCTGGGCGGCAGACACTCCGCTTTGCCATCCTGATTGCTGCATTTTCCATGTTGGGTGTGCTATGGGCGACGCCATTGGCTCTCGGACTTGGCTTCGAATTGCGAAGCGTCGCGCGCGACGCGCTCGGGATGGCGTTGATTGCGCTTGTCGCGGCGTTTCTCTGGAATGTGGTCGGGACGGTGACAGAGCGTGCCGTGCTCGTAGCGGGTCCTACGCTCGGCGGTGGAGAGCCAGGAGTACCTCGTTCGAGACTGGGCACGATCGTCCCGCTGATCAGCGCCATCGGAAAATCGAGTATTCTAGCACTGGCGCTGCTCTCGATCCTGGTGTCACAAGGCGTCAACGTCTGGCCGCTCATCACCGGCCTGAGCGTCTTTGGGCTTGCGATCGGTTTCGGTTCGCAGACGCTTGTCAAGGACGTCGTATCCGGACTTTTCTTCCTGATCGACGATGCCTTCCGTTTCGGCGAATACATCGAGACGTCGGGTGCCAAGGGAACCGTGGAGAAGATTTCTATACGGTCCGTATCGCTGCGCAACTCGCGTGGTGCAATTGCGACGGTGCCCTATGGCCAGATCGGCAAGATCCAGAATTTCAGTCGCGATTGGGCGATCGAAAAGCTGAGCTTTCGTGTTGCGTTCGACACCGACGTCGAATTGGTCCGAAGGCTCTTCAAAAAGATCGGGCAGGACATTGCCGCCGACCCGGAGCTTGCCCCAGACCTCATCGAGACTTTCAAGAGCAAAGGAATCGGCGACGTTGAGGACGGGACGCTGATCATCAAGGCGTCGTTTACGGCAAAACCCGGCAAGCAGTCGATGATCCGGCGCGCGGCCTTGGTGGCGGTCCAAACCGCGTTCAGGGAGAACGGTATTAAAGCCGTGCCGAAACCAATGACGACAAATGCCGGTCCAGCGGACTCTGGTTAGCCAACCGGCTGCTCTCCTTCTTTCTCGGGGACGCTGCCGGTCGGGCACCCTGCAGCCTCGAGTGTGTATTGCAGCAAGCTGACACAACGACGACCACTGGTTTTGGCGCAAACCTACCGCCTGGCTGATCCGCCGAGATGTCCGCTTATGTGAGCCTGCTAGGGTGCAGGCTATGTCCGGGATGCGGGCGCAAAGCTGTTATAGCCCGAGACATTTGGTCTTGAACGGAATCGAACCGTCGGTCCTTAACTTGATTTGATCACGCATCCGATTCGTATGCCAGTGCGCGGTATAAGATCCTCATGGGCAAATCGGCATGGCGCTCGGTGACCACAGGTAGCATCATTGCGCGAATTCTACCGCCGAACACCAAGGATATCGATCGAACACCGTTTGGGCTTCGGATCCGCCGGTGACGCCGAAGATGATGCGACGCCAAACGCCCGCGCAATTCGGTAGCGGCGATCGCAATTGCATCATCGTGACCGCTGCCAGCGCTTGGCGGCTTGGCGCTCTCCGGTATTGCTATAGTGCGTCCAGTAGCCGACATCGTGGTCTGGATGTCCGGCCACATCTGCAATGTATTCAGCATGCGATAGCGGTTATTGCCCGAGCGCAGGAGCCTGCCCGATTTCGGTTGAGCGGAGCGTCCGAATTCAACCGGCGCCGAAGCCCCCCGCTTGCCGGCGATCACAGACGTCCAAGAACCGTCCGCTTTCCGTGGATCGTCATTTCCGTGTCGTCCGCGTCGGCGCCATCTGTAGAAAGAAGGATGACGGCTCGATGGAGATGGAGATCGCCAGGGCGCTACCTCTTAGCACTTGTTGACTCACCCGCGGTTGAACAATAACTTGCTAACTCAGTCGTTAGGCTTGTCCTCTTATGACGGATCAATCTCTTCAGCGTCGCCTTGCTGCCATCGTCGTTGCCGACGTGGTGGGATATTCACGCCTGATGGAGGCTGATGAAGTCGCCACGCTGGCGAACCTCAGGGAACTCCGTTCTGGCGTTATCGAGCCGGCTGTGATGCGCCACAACGGTCGCATCTTCAAGGTCGTGGGAGACGGATTCTTAATCGAATTCAGTAGCGCGGTAGGCGCGGTCGCAGCAGCGTTGGAAATGCAACGGGCCACCACTGCTGTTGAGGCTCCCGGAGACCGGCGCCTGCTTTTGCGTGTAGGCGTCAATCTGGGAGATGTCATTGACGACGGTTCAGACGTCCTCGGCGACGGCGTCAATGTCGCGGCGCGACTCGAGACGCAGGCCGCACCGGGAGGTATCTGCATTTCAGCAAACGTTCACGGCGAGATCGTCGGCAAGATCCGCGACCAATTCTTTGATGGAGGCGAACGCTACCTAAAGAACCTCACTCGCCCGGTCCACGTGTGGCATTGGCCAGATGTGCCGCAGAGCATATTGCCGCTGCCCGAATGTCCCTCGATCGCTGTATTGCCGTTCACGAATATGAGTGGGGACGAAGCGGACGCGCCTTTCGTCGACGGCTTGACCGAAGACCTGATCATCGACCTTTCCCGTACGGCTGGCCTGTTCGTCATCGCGCGCAATTCCGTGAACGGCTACAAGGGCAGGCCGGTTGACGTACGGCTGGTCGCCCAGGAACTCGGCGTCCGCTACATCCTCGAGGGGAGCGCCAGACGCGCGAGGGGCCGTGTCCGCATCAAGGCCCAATTGATCGATGCGCTTGGCGGCCAGCACTTGTGGGCCGACCGGTTTGACAGGACGGTGGAAGATGTTTTCGAGTTACAGGATGAAGTTAACGCCAAGATTGTTGAAGCCCTCGTCGGCCGGCTGACCATCCCGAAGCAGCGCAATCGGCCGAAGAACCTTGAGGCCTACGATCTGTGTGTGCGCGCCCGCCGTCTGACGGAAGAGTCGCCGCAAACTGAGCGTGAGGCCTATATGCTGCTCCAACGCGCGGTTGAGCTCGAGCCATCATATGCCGAGGCGCTCGGTCTGCTCGCCTACAACCGTTGGCTTGCCTGGACTCATTTCGGCGAGCCTGAAGATCCTAACCGTCGGATGGCGGTGACGTTCGCGCAGAAGGCGGTCGACCTGGATCCCAACGATGCCGGCTGCCGTTACGTTCTGGGAACCATTTTGGCTTATGAGCGGCGATGGGAGGAATCGGAGGCCGCCTTCGCCAAGGCCCTGGAGCTGGACCCCAACCACGCCGACACCTGGGCCGCCATGTCAGACATGTCCGTGCTGGACGGCAGGGTTGCCGACGGACTAGCGCAGATCGAAAAAGCTTTGCGACTCAATCCCTACCCAACCTGCTGGTATCTTTGTCATCTTGGGCAGGCGCAATACGCCGCGCGTGACTATGAGGCGGCAACCGCTACACTCCGCAGGGAAGACACGTATCGTACCAACTCACGCAAATTCCTGGCTGCTGCGCTTGCGCAGTTGGGCCACAGTGAGGAGGCAAGGCGAGAAGCAGAATTGTTCCTGATCGCCCACCCTCATTTCACGATCGGTCATTGGCTCAGCTCCCAGCCGCTGCGCGATGCATCCGTACGAGACCACTTTGTCGACGGGTTCCGAAAGGCCGGCCTGCCGGAGATGTGACAGCGGGTGGGGACAATCGCGACGCGTTCGAGAACGTTGGAAATCATCCCAAGTTCCGTTGACGCGCGCCCCTTTCGACACCATCTGCTGCGAGATGCAAAAGACGAAGACGAAAAACAAGGAAAGCGACGATCCCGAGCTGATCAGGGAGTGGCCGCTTCCCGTGGAGGCGACCCTGGGATCTGGTGTCAGGGTGAAAGGGATCCTACAGGAAATCCGCTCCCGGCTACCATCCCCAGTCCGGAAATCGCTGGACATGCAGGCAGGCGGGCTCATTCTTGTCATGCCAGAGACTTCGAAGACAGCATTCAGAGCGACGGCATCGGCCGTTTCCAAGGCGCTCGACGACATCGCGGACCTTCCGATCATTCCCAGGGAGATTGAGGATATCCTGACCATCACGGCATCAGAGCGGAAGCGCTGGCTCGAAGACGGCCGCCTGCCCAGCGCTGGAACACGAACGGTCAGGCTGCAAGGGCGCGCAAGAAAGATCACCTTTCACGTATTCGACCCCCATGTTGTCGAAGATCTTCTCGACCGTAGCGCTGTGGACGAATGGCGCGAGGACGACGCTGCGGCTAAAGCGGAAAATCGCAGACGGGCCGCGTATCAGGCGAAGCTGACGCGCTCGCTGAAGAAAAAAGAAAAAACCGAACGACCCGATGAAGCCGCAACCGGGTTAATCGGATGGGACGAGTTCGGGATCGACGGCCTCCTTCGGTAGTGCCACCGCATGAAGATGTCGCGAGGGTGAACCGCAGGCATCGGCTTGTCGCGTGGATCCGGCCCGCCACCATGGGCGAACTCGTCACCCCTGCCCGTCGGCAGCTTGAACATGTCGCGATCCGCCTGACCGGACAGGTCTCCCGACAAATCGAAAAGCTGCTGCGCGACGAGATGCACGACATCCCCTTCCCGCCGGATCTTGCCGTTGATTGCCACCATCGAAGATCCCAGCACTACGCGCCGGCGCTTCTCGAAGCTGCCAGTACGACGACCTTCGCCCGGCCGCCCTCGTCCTCGATGGTCAAGAACATGACACCTTTCGCGAATCCGGCTTCTGGCGGACAAGGACCAGCCCGGCCGTCATCAGCCATCTCCCATCGCGGCCTTTCATGGCGCGCGCGCGATTACAGCGCCCCTCGCAGTGTGCGTCTGTCGCCTTCCGCCTTCGGACCACATTCTAGAATATCCCACACGTTCCTCGGGTCGAACTCGAACGGCAGCAAAGGGGCCGGCCGACTTCAGACCGTCTAGTTCTGGATAGCGACGCAGGGAAAGCGAACATGCTGCACTTCAGGAAAAAGCGTGAGCCCAAGAATTCACGGGGCCGGTGGCGGACTGGCAGCTTACGGCGTCCTCGACGAGATCATTCAATCGCCACCAGTTGAGGAAAGACCGCGGCCCCTTCAGTCTATCCCACGTTCTTTCCTAGAGCTTAATTTCAGCCCTCCAGAATTCTCGCGATCCTAACCAGATCTGCAACTGAGGATGCGTGCATTTTCCGCATCATGTGGCCGCGATGAAGCTTCACGGTGGCCTCGGCAAGTTGAACCTCAGCGGCGATCTGCTTGTTCAGCTTCCCGGCAACAACCAAAGTCATAATCTGCCGCTCTCGATCGGTGAGTTTGGAATACCTCAGGCGCACTGCTGCCGTTTGATTTGCCTCTTCCCGTCGGGCGCTATCACTCGCCAAAGCGCGGTTCACGGCTTCGAGCAGGTCCTGTTCGCGTACTGGCTTGGTAAGGACATCGATTGCTCCGGCCTTCATGGCGCGGACAGCCATCGCCACGTCGACATGAGCACTTATCAGCACGACAGACCTGGGGTGTCGGCTTTTCGCGAGCGCCTCTTGAAACTCCAGTCCGCTTTGACCCGGCAGGCGAATATCCAGAACAATGCAGCCAGCCCGATCCGGATCATCCGCAGCAAGAAACTCTGTCACCGAACCATGGGTTTCGGCGGTCAATTCGACAGATTCAAAAAGCCCTCTCAGAGCTTCGCGGACACTTTCGTCATCATCGATGATGATGACGGTCGGCCGGCCTCTTTTGCGATCATCCATCATACGGCGCCTGTATCCTCCGCCCTTGGCAAGGTGAATGAGAACACTGATCCTCCCCCATTTTCCGCCTCTGAAGCCCAGATCCGGCCACCATGCGCTTCGACGATGGAGCGGCAAATCGACAAGCCCATTCCGATACCATCGGCCTTCGTGCTGTAGAATGCTTCGAAAATCCGATCCAACTCACCGACCGGTACCCCACGGCCTGTATCCGAGATACTCACGATTACACGCTGTTTCTGAACCGCACATCTGATGGCGATGCGCTTTGCCCTTGGCGAAGCTGTCATCGCTTCAGCGCTGTTCATGACCAGGTTGAGAACAACCTGTTGCAGTTGCGTCCGGTCTCCTACGACTTCGATAGGCAATTCCCCCATATCGAGGCCGACCTCTATCTCACGCCTTTGCAGTTCGCCCGTCAAAAGACTCAACACCTCATGCAGGGCACCTTGTAAATCCGTCTGCTCCATTCGCGCTGGTGATTTCTGAGCCATTGCGCGGATACTCGTGATAATATCGCCCGCGCGATGTCCGTCCCGAACAACCCTTTCGGCGGCCATCCGCGCCTGCTCCAGATCAGTGTGGCCCGGTTGCAGCCAGCGCAGACATGTGCCAGCACTCGTGACGATTGCCATCAGTGGCTGGTTGACTTCATGGGCAATCGAAACGGCAAGCTCCCCTGTGGCCGTCATCCGCGTCACGTGCGCGAGGTCACTCTGGCTCTGCCGCAGGGACTCTTCAGCCCGCTTGCGATCCTCGATATCAACGACGACGCCGTACCATCTCACAACATTTCCGTCTGCATCCAACAGCGGGCTTTGTCGCAAGTTGAACCATCGATATTCGCCATCGGCGCGTCTGATACGAGCATCGACCGGGCGACTTATTTTCGAAGCAACAATCTCGTCCCATGCCGCACGCATCGGCTCGACGTCATCAGGATGAAACATGCGATAGAAGCCGAAGCCGACAATTTCATCAAAAGGCATACCGACATAATCGATCAAGTTGCGATTGAAATATTCAAGCCGTCCATCCGGGGTGCAGGACCAGGCCATCGCGGGTATGGTGTTGATGATAAGATTCAGCTTATGCTCACTTTCCCTAAGAGCAGCTTCGCTGTCCCGGAGAGCAATCTCCGCACGTTGTAGGTCTTCGATATCGATATTGCAGCCGAACCAACGCACGATTCCGTTGGCATCAACCAGCTTGCGGCCCGCGAAATAGAACCAGCGGTAGTTGCCGTCGGCTCCGCGGATGCGTCCCTTCAGAACGGTGTGGTCGGAATGCTCAAGGTCTCTCTTCCAAATGTCCACCATGCTTGGGATATCGTCAGGATGATATAAGTCCAAAAAACCCCATTCGAGGATTTGATCAGCGGGGCGACCTGCGTAGTCCAACCAGCTTTTATTGACAAAATCCGCGCTGCCATCCGGTCTTGCAGACCATACGAGAACCGGAAGCGAATTGATGATCAGGCTGAGGTTCTCTTCGCTGGCCGCAAGTGCAGTCTTGGTTTCCTTCAATGCGTTTTCGGCCTGCTTGCGGTCTTCGATATCCAGGACGACGCCATACCATCTTGTGACATTTCCTTCGGCGTCGAGCCGAGGTTTCTGCCGAAGCGTGCACCAGCGATATTGGCCATCTGCGCGCTTGAGCCTCCCCACGACCTCTCTGGCAGTCTTCGAGGCCATGATAGCATGCCATTCAGAAGCGAGATGTGCCGTGTCGTCAGGGTGAAACAACTTGTAGAAGCCCTCTCCGGAAATTTCCTCAAGCGGCGCACCGATAAATTCGAGAAAATGCTGGTTGGCAAAATCCAGCATGCCTTCCGAGGTTGCTGACCACACCATGGCGGGGATCAGGTCGATAATGGGATCGGTTTCCGGCTCTCGTTCCACAACCCTCTCCGTTCAGAGTTCGGGACGACTTCCTGTCAGGAAATGTAGAAGGATGGTCAATCGTCCGCCGGAAATAGTTACGGGATTTCTGCGGGTTGCGTAAGGACAAATCAATAGACGAAGGTCTAGGACGGCAATGCCATTGTCTAGTTGCGAGTGACCTAGATCGCAATTGAGCGCAGTCGAAAACCAGCCTACTCCTATCCATCGAGGCGCTTAATTAACGACGACGACGGCCGGTCCGCCCGCGCGTTCATACCCAAGATTTACGTGCATCGAATTCCACACAACTGACACGTCCGGCTGTCGCCTCCGGTACGTTGTTTATCGCGGGCAATTGCTCGGCAAGTACGGCCAAAGCAACCCTCATTCAGAATTTTCGTTTCATCTCGACTTATGAGGAGACTATCATGCGTAGCTTGATTATGTGCCTGATGCTGGCGACCGCCAGCATGACTGCCGCAACAGTTGTGTCCGCGTTTCCCGCGCAGGCCACGACAGATGTTCGCGAGGCTCTGGTTCCCATCCACTACCGAACTGCAAAGATCGATGGCCTCGATATCTTCTACCGGGAAGCCGGTCCGGCCGACGCTCCGGTCGTGCTGCTGCTTCATGGCTTTCCCACATCGTCTCATATGTTCCGGAATCTGATTCCGCTTCTTGCAGACCGGTACCATGTCGTCGCGCCGGATTATCCGGGCTACGGGCAAAGCGCCACTCCCGATCGCAGTACGTATGCCTATACGTTTGCCGCGACCGTTGACATCGTCGACAAGCTGATGGTTCGTCTGGAAGCCAAGAGCTACGCGATGTACGTCATGGATTATGGTGCGCCCGTCGGCTATCGCCTGGCGCTGAAGCATCCGGAACGGGTCAGCGGCCTGATCATCCAGAACGGCAATGCCTATGATGAAGGACTGAAGGAATTCTGGGATCCCATCAAGACCTACTGGTCCGATGGATCAGCAAAGAGCCGCGAAGCGCTCTCCGGCTTGCTCACGCTCGAAACCACCAAGTTCCAGTACACCGACGGCATGGAAGACGTGTCGCGCATTAGCCCGGACAACTGGGTTCACGACCAAGCCCTTCTGGATCGCCCTGGGAACAAGGACATCCAGCTCGATATGCTGTACGATTACCGAACCAACGTGCCGCTGTATCCTGACTTCCAACGTTTCTTTCGTGAGCGCAAGCCACCCACGCTCATCGTCTGGGGCAAGAACGATTTTATCTTTCCCGAGGCAGGCGCTCATCCTTACCTCAAGGATCTACCGGATGCAGAAATCCATATCCTGAACTCAGGTCATTTTTTGCTCGAAGAAAAGTTGGATGTCGCTGCTCCCCTTATCAACGACTTCCTGGATCGCAACGTCGCCAAGAAGTGACTAGCCATGGTCGCCGGCGGCGTGACCGAAGCTCCGCCAAATCGAGGTCGCACCGCTGAATAGCGGATACTATATTTCGAATTTGGAGGCACCCATGCCTTACCATTTTTTGGAAGTTGCAATCACTCCGAATGTGCGGCAGGCCCAAGCTGAAATGGGTGCTGATCAGATATGGTTAGGCGAGCACCATTGCGCGTCTGATAGTTTCACCGAGAGTGAACTTGCCTTCATCGCCGCACGAGACAGCTTCTATATCGCCTCTGTGTCGGAAACCGACTGGCCCTATGTCCAGCATCGCGGTGGACCGCAGGGCTTTCTCAAAGCCGTCGACAACAAGACGCTGGCTTTCGCCGACTACCGGGGTAACCGCCAATATATCAGCACCGGCAACTTTGTCGCAAACGACCGGGCCTGTCTCTTTTTAGTCGATTATCCGCGACGCGCCCGTCTCAAGATCTATATGCATGTCGAGACGCTGGCACTCGATGCCGACCCGGCACTGACCGACCTTGTTTTCGATGCTGGCTACCGGGCGAAGGCCGAGCGGATTTTACGGCTACGCCTGGAGGCTTTCGACTGGAATTGCCCTCAGCACATCACCCCCCGCTACACCGAAGGCGAGGTGGAGAAAGCGGTGACACCGTTGCGCGAGCGTTTGGGTCAACTGGAATCGGAAAATACAGAGCTGCGTGCCCGGCTCGCCGCCGCCTTGGGAGAAAAATAATGGACGCCACAAGTCCACCTTTGCCTCCGTTTTCAACGGCTTCAGCAACAGAAAAGGTTCGACTTGCCGAGGATGGCTGGAATAGTAGCAACCCCGAAAAGGTAGCGCTGGCCTATAGCAAGGACAGCCAGTGGCGCAACCGCTCGGAATTTGTAACCGGCCGCGAAGCGATCGTTGGCTTTCTAACCCGGAAATGGCAACGCGAGCTCGAATATCGACTGATCAAGGAGCTTTGGGCCTTTACCGGCAATCGCATCGCGGTTCGCTTTGCCTATGAATGGCATGACGACAGCGGTAGTTGGTTTCGGTCATACGGGAACGAAAATTGGGAGTTCGGAGCCGATGGGCTCATGCAAAAACGCTTCGCTTGCATCAACGATTTGCCGATCCTTGCCGCGGATCGACGCTTCCACTGGCCGCTTGGCCGGCGACCGGATGAACACCCCTGCCTCAGCGATTTTAGCTTTTAAAGCGAGGACAAGATGAAGCGTTCGACCTACCACCGCATCAATATCGACGGTTGCGAGATGTTCTATCGGCAAGCCGGGGAGCCAACAAAACCGATCCTGCTGTTGCTGCACGGTTTTCCGTCTTCAAGCCACATGTTTCGTGATCTCATGCCACTGCTCGCCGATCGGTTCCACTTGATCGCGCCGGATATACCGGGGTTCGGTCAGTCACAGGCGCCCTCGCGTGAAAATTTCGCCTACACCTTCGACAATCTTGCCCACTGCGTAAAAAGGTTCATTGAGGTTTTGGGCTTCGAGCGATTTACGCTCTACGCTTTCGATATCGGTGCACCGATCGGCTTCCGCATCGCGATGGAGTATCCCGAGCGGGTGACCGCGATTATCTCCCAAAATGGCAATGCCTACGAAGAAGGGTTGAGCGACGTCTGGAACCCGATAAAGCGATACTGGTCCGAGCCGACGGAGGCCAATCGGGACGCACTACGGGAAATCATGAGACCTCCCGCCATTCGTTGGCAATACGAACACGGCGTTTCCGACTTATCAACGGTGTCTCCCGACGGGTATTCGCTCGATGCCTTCTTCATGGCGCGCCCGGACGCTGAAGAAATCCAGCTCGACATTGCACTCGATTACGCGAGCAATGTCGCTCTATATCCGATGTTCCAACGCTATTTACGCCAGAACCAGCCGAAGTTTTTGGCTATCTGGGGCGACAAGGATCCATTCTTTCTACCTGCCGGCGCAGAAGCCTTCAAACGGGACCTGCCGAATGCCGAGATTCGCTTCGTCGATACAGGGCATTTTGCACTAGAGACGCATGCCTTTGAAGTCGCCGCTGCGATCGTGAATTTCCTCACCTAGCTGCCGTTGCAGTAGCCGGCGTTCGTCCCCAGCCTGGCCGAACCGCGGCGCCTCCTCGCTGTCTTATCGAAATTTTCAAGGACACTGCCATGGATCGTCTAATAAACTCGCGCCAACTTGTGCCCGAAGAAGATATCATTGAGGTGAGAGCATTTGTTGACCTGTTCATGATCGCACCGCAGACGGTCGTGGACGAGGCTGAGTTTTGTTGCATGCAGCTGGGTGCAGGTTGCGCAATATCGCTGCCCTCAGCGCCCGCAATTGGTCTCAACCGCATTCTTGGTCTTGCCGCGCTCGATGACGTCGAAAAGGCCTACGAATGGATGACCAAAAAGACAGGCCGCCGCTATTTGCAAATGAACACCGACGTCGTTCCTCTTCAGGTACTCGATTGGATAAGGACACGAGGCCTGTTTCCTGAGGGGAACGGATGGGCAAAGCTGCGACGAGCAGCTCCAGCCGCTCCGCTCGCCCACGCTGGAGAAGTCACCACCCGAGAGGTAAATATAGACGAAGCCGAAATTTTCGGTTCGATGATGTGTGCCGGATTTAACTTTCCAGTAAAGCTGATACCGCTCTGGTCTGCAATCGTCGGGAAAGAAGGTTGGACTTGCTTTTTCGCTGAGCTAGGCGGCAAGCCGATAGCGACAGGTGCGATGTACGCGTCAGGCAACTTTGCATGGCTCGGCGGCGGCGCGACAGTTCCCGAATTTCGTAATCGCGGCGCGCAGAAGGCTCTTATTGCTGCGCGTCTAAATCATGGCGCCCGTCAGGGCGTCCAGACATTCGTCGTCGAAACCGCCCAGCCGTCGGCCCAAGAGCCGAACATCTCTCACGCGAATCTCATCGCAACCGGATTTGAACAGATTTACTCGAGAGTGAACTACCGATTTACGGATGCTTCATAAGATGCGTCAAGCACCATGGCTCTGAGCCTCGAGTTGCTGCTTTCTTTCAAGTTGTCGTGCTTGGCGGACGAGCGCTTCGAATTCGGAAAGAACGTTGTCCTCTTCTAAATCCAATTATGCACCCACACCGTCCTCGATGACCGAGCGTTACGCGTGTTGAACGGTTGTCGCGCACTTATCCTCGGCGACACCATCCGAGCGGTCGCCGTTGCCGTAACTTCGGTCTCCGACCGCGATCGCCGTCTGAGTGTCCGCAGGATTAGAAGCAGTTGCCACTACAGCCTGCAAAAATTCGCCTGCCGCCGACTGGAGTCGTCCCGCCAACTGCGCAGCAAGTCTGGCGATCACATCAGGTAGGAAACCTCCTTTTCGAAGAACCTGGAGTTTTTGCATCGGCGATCTTTTAGCCGGCGGGCCTTTGCCTTGCGCATCCGAAGTCCATATTTGCCTGCAATTAGATCCTAAGACCGTGTACTGTGCCAAACGTCGAAATCGAGGATCAGCGGACATGGACGAGGAGGGCTTGGCTGAGATCTCAGCTCGGTATGTTCGCTTCGCCGACGCAGAAGCCCTCGGCCGTTCGCCGCTCTACGAGGCGTTAGCTCGTGCGGTTGCGGCAGACCGGGAGACCCTCNGCTTCCTATCGACNCTNCCGGACATGAAAAGGCAACCGAACCTTCTGCTTGCGGCGGTGCGTCACCTGTTCGGCACGCCGACGGGCTGGACCGAGTTCCGACGGGTGCTCCTGGCCCATCCCGACGCTGTTCGTTCGCTGATGCTCGAGCGTTCGACACAAACCAACGAACCAGGAAGGTGCGCTTCGCTACTCCCCGTCCTGGCGCGATTGCCACAGCCGCTGGCGCTCCTCGAAGTCGGGACCTCCGCAGGGCTCTGCCTCATGCCCGATCTCTATGGCTACGACTACGGACCCCATTGCCGACGGCCGCACCACATGTCGTCTGGCGGGCGGGGTTGGACCTGAGTCCGATCGATGCGTCAGATCCTGCGCAAGTCGCATGGCTTGAGACGCTGGTCTGGCCAGAGCAGACGGAACGGCTTGCCAATCTGCAGGCCGCCGTGAAAATCGCCGCCACGGTCAAGCCACGGATCGTGAGAGTGACGGACGGCTCAAGGCCAAGCAGGCTCAAATTCCCATAAAGTTGGGAGGTTTGGAGAAGGTTATAAATGTCGCCTTTTGGTTTATAAATCAGGGAAAATCTAAACTTGACTGATGGTTTGGATATTGCCTATAATATAAACCATGAGTAAAGATTTTTCGGGAAAGCTAAACCATCTGCAGCGTGAGTTACCCGAGGGGCTTGTCGTGGACTCGGCGTGGCTGAAGGCACGGGGCTACTCCGCACAGCTGTGCCGCAAGTACGTCACGAATGGCTGGCTGGAGCGATTGACGCACGGCGTCTATCGCAAGCCCGGCGGCAAACTCCTGTGGGAGCACGTCGTCATTTCGCTGCAAACCCTGCTCATGAAGCCCCTCCTGGTCGGTGGTGGGACGGCACTCACGCTTCACGGCTTCTCCCATTATCTCAGACGGGACGAGCAAGAGGTCCATCTATACGGCCCGGAAGACTCGCCCACCTGGCTCAACAAGCTGCCGCTGCAGATCGCATTCGTCTCTCACAATAGTGGCGCGCTGTTTCGCAATGAACCGATCCATTTTGGACTGACAAGTCTTGGCTGGAATCTGAAAGACAGCAGCCAAACCGGCGACGAAAGCCCGCAGGGCCGGTCATTCCGCGTCATGCCGTGGGGGCAGTGGGACTGGCCACTGACGCTATCAACCCCCGAGCGGGCCGTCCTTGAAATGCTGGACGGACTGCCAAGCCACGAGAGTTTTGATCGGGCCGACAAAATCATGGAAGGGCTCACAACCCTCAGCCCCCGGAGACTGCAAAAGCTGCTGCTTGACTGCAAGAGCATCAAGGTGAAGCGCCTGTTCTTCTTCTTCGCGGACCGCCATAACCATCCGTGGCGAAAGCACCTCAATAAGGAGGCCATCAATCTGGGAACCGGCAAGCGGATGCTCGTGCCGGGCGGACGCCTGGATCCGACCTATCTAATCACCGTTCCGGAGGAATTGTATGCCGGTCAATGAACGGTACCGCCAGCAGGTCGCTCTGCTGGTACAGACGATCCCTGCTGTTGCCGAGGAAAAGGACTTTGCCCTCAAGGGCGGCACCGCCATCAATCTGTTTGTCCGCGATATGCCGCGCCTCTCGGTCGATATCGACCTTACATTCCTGCCGGTCATGCCGCGCGATGAATCGCTGGCCGCCATCGAATCCGCGCTCCTGCGGATCAAGAAACGGGTCGAAGATTCGGTTGCAAGCCTGCGCGTCTTTGAAAGCCGCCAGAACGACGGCAGCCTGACGCGCCTTGTCGTTCAGGACAGGAACCGTACGCAGATCAAGATCGAAGTCACGCCCGTTCTGCGCGGCTGCGTCTTTGCGCCCGGGATGAGGACTGTGTCAGCAGCAGTCGAAGAGGAGTTCGGTTTTGCGGAAATCCAGGTCGTTTCGTTCGCTGACTTATACGCCGGCAAGATAATGGCGGCTCTCGACCGGCAGCATCCGCGCGATCTTTTCGATATCAGGGATTTGCTGGTCAATGAAGGGATCAGCGACGAACTGCGCCAAGGCTTTATTGTCTATCTCATCAGCCATGGGAGACCCATCGCCGAAGTGATCACGTCTGGCCAGAAGGACATCACGGCTGAATACGAGAAGAATTTTGAAGGCATGGCCGTGAATGATGTTCCGCTCGCCGACCTTCTCGATGCGCGCGCGCAACTCGTTGAAACCCTAATCGGCGCAATGCCGATGCCGCACCGCGAGTTTTTGGTCGGATTCAAAAAGGGCGCGCCAGACTGGGACAAACTCGGACTGGCCGGGGCGGCAGACTTGCCGGCGGTGAGATTCAAGCAACAAAATCTTGATAAGCTCAATGGTAGTACAAGAGCGAGACTGACCGAACGACTGGCAACAGTATTGGGAATCGGCGAGTACTAAGCCACGCGTGATGAAGAAGACGAAAAGAAGGCGAAGTGTTTTTAAAGATCAACCGCGTCAAAAACCTGGGTGTCTTCTCGGACTACGCCTGGGACGCCGGGCTACCCGCGTTCGAGCGCTTCAATGTCGTGTTCGGCGAAAATGGCTCAGGCAAGACTACGCTTTCAAGATTGTTCGACGACTGCAACGGTAGCCAAGCGCCTTCATCGTCCATGCCAGGCAACGGCCATGGCTCAGATAGTGCTCGACGGCAATCCGCTTCTGCTCATCCGGATACCGTTGTTTGGTGCGTAGATAGCCCGCCGGCAAGTCGTGACCACGTTCGTACTCGCGACACCAATGCTTGAGTGCATTCTTCGCCGGGCAGCCCAACTGACGGATCGTGGCCTTCACGTGTTTACCAAGCTTGATGTAGAGCTGCACGGCCGTCATACGGTCTTCGTACGAATACATGAACTATCTCCTGTTGGTCCAAGAATTCGTCCGCACCTCCTAAGTGTCAAAGTAAAATTCCCCACTGCCGCCGCCGCAATGCCGCCGCGTGTCGGGGGGTGGGTGAGTCAGCCGACAGCGCAGCCTGTCCCAGTGGAACTGGCTTTATAGCGGTTCCACCTTTAGCGCGAACACTTCCTTGCGGCTTTAGGCACACGAGAAGAGCCTTGGTCATTCGACCGCCGCGTATCGGTAGTCCATGTTTGACTGCCATTAGATCCGAAGGTCATGTACTGTGCCCGACGTCGAAATCGAGGATCAGCTGATATGGACGAGGAGGGCTTGGCTGAGATCTCAGCTCGGTATGTTCGCTTCGCCGACGCAGAAGCCCTCGGCCGTTCGCCGCTCTACGAGGCGTTAGCTCGTGCGGTTGCGGCAGACCGGGAGACCCTCAGCTTCCTATCGACCCTGCCGGACATGAAAAGGCAACCGAACCTTCTGCTTGCGGCGGTGCGTCACCTGTTCGGCACGCCGACGGGCTGGACCGAGTTCCGACAGGTGCTCCTGGCCCATCCCGACGCTGTCCGTTCGCTGATGCTCCGGCGTTCGACACAAACCAACGAACCAGGAAGGTGCGCTTCGCTGCTCCCCGTCCTGGCGCGATTGCCGCAGCCGCTGGCGCTCCTCGAAGTCGGGACCTCCGCAGGGCTCTGCCTCATGCCCGACCTCTATGGCTACGACTACGGCCACAAGGCGATCCGCGCACCCGTGATGGCCTTGGAGCCGCCCGTGTTCCGTTGCTCCGCCAGCGAGATGACCCCATTGCCGACGGCCGCACCACATGTCGTCTGGCGGGCGGGGTTGGACCTGAGTCCGATCGATGCGTCAGATCCTGCGCAAGTCGCATGGCTTGAGACGCTGGTCTGGCCAGAGCAGACGGAACGGCTTGCCAATCTGCAGGCCGCCGTGAAAATCGCCGCCACGGTCAAGCCACGGATCGTGAAGGGTGACCTGCGTGGGAGCGAGTTCGTTCGGCTCTGCAGCGAAGCTCCAAAGGACGCCACCCTTGTCGTCTTTCACACGGCCGTTCTCGACTACATCTCCGACCTCGCAGACAGAGAGGCTTTCGCCGAACAGGCGATGCGTCTCGCTCCGTATTGGGTATCGAACGAGTTCCCCCGCGCATTCCCGTCCATCGCCACGCGAGCAGGAACAAGCTGGCCACCCGGGCGCTTCCTCCTATCTGTGAACCGCTCTCCTGTAGCCTGGACCGACCCGCATGGAGCTTCGCTCACATGGATCGCAGACGAGCTCAAGGGCCCGGCCGATGCAGAGCATTTGCGCTAAAGCTTGCTCAGGGCGGGCCCTCCCGAATGGCCGGAACGTTCGGCCTCGCCTTTGATTGCAGACATTAGCCAAAAATTCGCGAGCACGCCAAGAAGAAGAAATCGCATGAGCTTGATCTCTGCTATGGAACTTCGGCATAGCGGATGATGCTCTGATTTTGTACGTTGGCGACTAATTCATCAGAACGAGACAAAAATCGGCGGAGCAAAGGTGAGGAATTTGAATCGTTGTATCCTAAGGTGAGATCAATTGTCGGAGGCACACCCTCTAGCGCTCTAGCGACGACATTTGGCGTCAGCATATTTTGCGCATAAAGCGGAATAAGCGTTATTCCACCGGTAGACACGACGAGCGACATTGCTGAAGGTAGGCCGTCACCCTCGTACTCTGCCTTGAGGGTGATCCCGACGTTCGACGCGTAGTCTTGGATCACGGATTGCAATACGGGAGAAATTCTGGCCGAACTGACGTAAGTTTCGCGGGCAAGGTCCTGCGGCCGGATCTTTTTGCGCGACGTCAAGCGATGGTCCGCCGGCAGTACGGCGATCAGTGGCTCCTTGGCTAAAAACTTGAAGGACACACCAACACTCTGCGTCTCGGGGCGAAGGAAAGCGACGTCCAGCTTGCCACGCATCAGTGCCAGAGCAAGGTCCGGGGAAGACTGACTGGACAGTATGATTTCAACCTCCGGCGCTTCCTCACGAATAATGCGCAATGCATGCGGTAGCCACACGACCTCTTGTCCTGCGAGAAAACCGATAACGAACGACTGCTTTTCCGGCCGTTCTGCCCGCCGAGCCCCTTCCGCAGCCGCCTCGACTTGCAATAACGCCAGCCGTGCGTGATCAAGAAACACTTTACCGGCGGCGGTAAGCGTCACGCCGCGCGGCTGCCGTTCCAGCAGTTTTACACCGACTTCGGTTTCCAGATCGCGAATTTGCCTGCTGAGTGAGGGCTGGGAAGTGTGTAGCCTTCGCTCGGCTGCGGTCAATAAGCTTCCCTCCTCGGCAACAGCAACAAAATAGCGCAAATGCCTCAGTTCCATCGGGTCCTCGCTATACCTTCAAGGCATAGCTCGAACGTACAAGGTATTTGTCTTTGATAGAAGGAGATTTAATTAACGTCGCAATTTTGGGATATAATCGAACGCGCCTCACCGGAGGTATTTCGCAATCAACTGTGTCCAAAAAGGAATGTTTAACAGGGCAGATGGAGCGACTCGATGCCTACAATCACTACCACGGACGGCGTAAACATCTTCTACAAGGACTGGGGCTCAGGCCAGCCAATCGTTTTCAGCCACGGCTGGCCGCTGTCGGCGGATGACTGGGACGCCCAGATGGCCTTCTTCCTTCGCCACGGCTACAGGGTGATCGCCCACGACCGGCGCGGCCACGGCCGGTCCGACCAGCCCGGCACCGGCAACGACATGGACCACTGGGTTGCCGACCTCGCGGCCCTGACCGAGCACCTCAACCTGCGTGAGGCGATCCACATCGGCCACTCCACAGGTGGCGGTGAGGTGGCTCGCTATGTCGCCCGCCACCCGGAACGCGTCGCGAAGGCGATACTGGTCGCCTCCCTGACCCCGAACATGTACCGGAGCGAGGAAAACCCGTCCGGTCAGCCGCCGGAGTGGTTCGAAGCGATCCGCGCGGGCGTGCTGGGCAATCGGTCGCAGTTCTTCCGGTTCGTCCCTGAGAACCCGTTCTACGGTTACAACCTCGACGGAGCCGAGCCTTCGGAGGCGATCATTGCGAACTGGTGGCGCCAGGGAATGGCCGGTGGTGCCCTGGCTCACTACGCGACTGTCGACTCTTGGCTGGAAGATTATACCGAAGACCTCAAGAAGATCACCGTGCCGGTGTTGGTGATGCATGGTGAGGCCGATCAAGTCGTCCCCTTTGCAAGTTCCGTGCCGCGTGCGGTCGACCTGCTCAAAAACGGGTCGCTGAAGACCTATCCTGGCTACCCCCATGGCATGCTGACCACACATGCAGATGTCCTCAACCCCGACCTGCTCGCGTTCATCAGGTCTTGACGACATCGACCGGACCGCGGCCTTCACCCAACGTCGGCCGGACGATCTGTCACCCGGCAGTGCCGGGTGACACCTGCCGCCATCGACATGCCCGCATGGCTGGCGTTGCTGTCGTCTTTGAGTTTTATGGCGCTCAGCTCGATGGCGGCTTTTGGGACACTGACCATAGTGTCTGAACGGCTGAGATCGGGGCGCAAAGCTGTTATTGCCCGAGGCATCTTGGTCTTAAAGGGAATAGAACGGGTTCCCCCGAGGCTACGGCATCTCTATCGAAGCCATGGATTAATAACTTTCAATCCAACGGCTTCGAAGGTGCTTGTATCGCGTGTTGTAACCGAAAGGCCGTTGGCCGCTGCTGTGGCTGCAATATATCGATCCGCCTTAGCGATAGCCTTTCCGGATACTCGAGCCCGCACCATCAGTTCCGAGTAAATTGCGACGTTGCGAGATCGAAGGGGAGGATACGCGCGGAAAAATGCGGGAGCACTTCACCTTCGAGAGGATCGTGAAGAATGGTTTGCCGTTTGCCCGGGGGCTGCGATACCGAAACGAAGTTCAGCGAACCACGGTCTGGTCAGGAACTGGCTTCCAAGGCTCCGATATCACATTGGTGTCAAGCAGGATCATTCGAAAGTCATCGGTTCTGCAGGTGTCTCATCGCGATTCTGCTGCAGAGCTTCGACGTCCAAATTGGAGAGGTGCGTCGCGCCCAATGCCCGCTAATAGCGAGCCCAGCTTAATGCGTTCAGAAGGGCGAACCGCCGCCTCGATAATGTCACGAATTTCGGCCTCGGTGCTGCGTCCGTGATGAGCCGCGCGTACGCGTGGGCCGCGATGTGTTTCATCAGAAATATTGTGAATAGTAACTGCCGGCATCGATATCACCTAACCATGATTGATGACACTGATATCAACAAACATAAAATGACGTTTCTATCCAAGCATAATTTGTGTCGCTGCCCGTGACCTGCGCGGCGCCGCCGTTTTTGATGACTGCGTCACTGGCCGCGGTCGGCGCGCGCCGCCGGCACTCAAATACGCAGATTTGGTTTTCCAGCCTGCGAGATATCTACTGCCGAAGTGCGCCCGGCCGCATGTGACTTATCTCCTCACCGTTTTTTGCCCGGCATTGCGCTTTTCATAGAATGTAATGAATTCTTCGAACGGGAGGGCTTTCGAGTATAACCAACCTTGCCCGAACTGAACGCCGGACTGACGCAGGATCGTTTCCTGTTCAGCTGTTTCGATACCTTCCGCGACCATCTTGAGTTTCAGGCTATGGGCCATCTCGATGATATGAGGTGTAACCAGGCTTGTCGCGGCATTCCGACCGATAGCGTCGACGAAGGACTTGTCAATTTTGAGTACCGTGATGGGCAAGCTCTCGAGCAATGACAGACTGGAGTATCCCGTCCCGAAATCATCGATCGCGATCACATGGCCGGCGTCGCGCGCTTTCGCCAGGGTGGTCCGGGCAATGTCGGCGTGAATGAAGCCGCGCTCCGTCACCTCCAGCCAGACCTGCGACGCTTGCACGTCAGCCGCATGAATCTCGTCGGTGATCAATGTCAGGAACTGACCGCTTTCCAGGTCCTGCGGCGATATGTTGATCGCAACATGCATGTCGCGATGCTCGGCGAGCGCCGTTTTCATGTTCAAGATGACGTTTTGGATCATGATCGCCGTGACTTGACCGATCATTCCGTTCTGTTCTGCGAAAGGAACGAAGAGGTCTGGTCTGACCCACGTGCCATCGGGCTTTTGCCACCGTACCAAGGCTTCAGCACCGATGCATCGACCACTCGATAGTTCGATGATTGGTTGATAATGCGCGAGAAGCTCTTTCTTGTGAAGACCCGTCGCAAGCTCGCCTGCGAGTGACAATCGCTGGCGCGATACCCAAACGATCAGAGCGATCAGAGCAAGTGATATTCCGACGCCGATCGGGACCATCTTCCAGAGTTCGCTGTCGGTACGCCAGTCGGCGACGCTCCGGTTGGAAATTGCAAACGCGGCAAAATCCTTGCCTCGACGGGAGGCAAAGACTTCACTTTCGTTAAAGCCGCTGGTTTCTTCTTTGACCAGCCGCGAGACAAGTTCCGGGTCGGCATCGCCAGAAAGAGCGATCGGTTGTCCGTCCAGGGATGCAATACCCAGCAGCATGGGTGTGTCGTGAAGGACATCGACCAGTCGTGCCCGCTTCAGCAGTGCGTGATAGTCACCGTGGCTGACAACAACCATGCCATTTGAGGGCGTCGAGATGCCTCCTCCATTCAGACGCAAGGAATATCCGTCCGACAGTGGGATGCTCTTTTCAGTGAGCCGCATCTCATTGCGAACAAGTCCCCAGGTGTTGCAGATCACGCGCCCACTGCTCGTTATGGCGATTTCCTCCACCGAGAGGGCATCCGTCGTCAACTGCTGCAAGCGGGCGATGTCATCAGGCGAGCAGGTCTGTCGCTGCTCAGAGGCGAGCAGGTCCAACGCTGCACGAGCCCGGGAAATATTCAGGTCACCGCGCTGCAGCGTCCAGTCGGCGTAATCGGCCAAGTGTTGGCGCTCCAGTGCGAATGCGCGTTCCCGAGAAATATAAAAGGCCGCCAATAGCGGTAATGCTCCGGCGCAAATTGCCAGCCCGAACGCAATCGCTAAAATTCCATTTCGCCGCAAGTTGGCTTCCTCGGAAACTTCGGATCACTGCAATTGGGCGAAGTTAACACGCTTTCGAGTTGTCGGAGCTATAGAATTACTCTCGCAACTGAATTGGTCTCCGACGATCAAACCGCAGCCGTTTCCACCAGCTTCAACCTTACGGTCAACGGGCGCGCTGGCTTCGACGGCATCGGCGCCACTATACCGAGCGATCGGAAGGAACTCCGCGATCCCTAATTTTCGAACACCTTTTAAGGTCCGTGTCGACGCGCTCGTAGCGCTCCGATCAGTGAGTTGCACGAAGGACGTCGTGCGGTCATCTCGCCAGCCATCCGCCATCGACAGGCAAGACGATGCCGTGGACATAGTCGGACGCCTGTGATGCCAGGAACACGGCTGCGCCACCGAGTTGCGCGGGATCGCCCCAATGGCCGGCCGGAATGCGGGCAAGAATGCCGGCGCTGCGCTCACGATCCTCGCGAAGCGCGGTCGTGTTGTTGGTCACGAAATAGCCCGGAGCAATGGCATTGACATTGATGCCTTTGCCCGCCCATTCGCAGGCCAAGAGACGCGTCAGTCCGGCAAGCCCGCTCTTCGAGGCCGTGTAGGAGGGAATGCGGATGCCGCCCTGGAATGACAATAGCGAGGCGATATTGATGATCTTGCCCCTGCCACTCGCGAGCATATGCCGGGCGGCAGCCTGCGACAGAAAGAAGACGCTCTTCAGGTTGATGTCCATGACCGCATCCCAATCGGCCTCCGTGAAGTCGATGGCATCGGCACGGCGGATGATGCCGGCATTGTTGACCAGGATGTCGAGCTTGCCAAAGGTCGCTACCGTTTCGTCGACGATTGCCTTTGTCGGTTCGATCGATCCAAGATCGGCCTTGATGGCGTGAAAGCCAGCACCGATCTCGCGAACTGCAGCCTCGGTTTCGTCCATCGATGAGCGGCCAACGGCAACGATCGAGGCGCCGGCCGCCGCCAGCGCCACGGCGATTGCCTGGCCAAGGCCGGTATTCGCACCGGTGACGACCGCCACCTGCCCGGAAAGATCGAACATGGTCATAGCAGGCTCACTTCAGAAACTCGGCGCGATGTGGCGTAAACGTATCGATCAGGCGGCCCTTCTCGAGAGCCTTGACCCCATGCACCAGATCGGGGGGAACGATGAAGCTGCCTCCCTGGTGCAGGGTTTCCGTCCTGCCGTCGATCGTCACCTCGAAACTGCCCTCAGCCACATAGCTTGCCTGGATGTGGTGATGGGAATGAAGCGCACCGACGGCGTCCTTCTCGAAAACGACCTCGACCATCATCATCTCAGGCAGGTGGGCCATGATGCGACGGGTCACGCCCGGTTCCGGACTGGTCCACTCGGCATCCTTGGCCGGCACGAAAAGATCACTCGCTGCCATATTCCCCCTCCTCACCTAAGATCTTCGATGGCGACAAGGTCGACGTCGGTATAGTCGACATTGTCACCGGCCATGGCCCAGATGAATGTGTAGCTTGATGTGCCGACACCGGAATGGATGGACCAACCCGGCGACAGGATCGCCTCCTCGTTCTTGACGATCAGGTGGCGCGTTTCGTTCGGCTCTCCCATCAGATGCACGACGCGGGCCTTTTCCGGCAGATCGAAATAGAGATAGGCCTCCATCC